>DASYGA010000255.1:0-9428 GCA_036000265.1 Steroidobacteraceae bacterium
CCAGATAAGAACGTACATTTCGTCCGTATCGCAATAGCTCTTCTCTCACCACCGGGCGCGGACCCACCAAGCTCATCTCCCCACGCATGACATTCCAGAGTTGCGGCAATTCGTCCAGGCTCGTCCGCCTCAGGAATCTCCCGAGCCGAGTCACCCGAGGATCGCACCGTAGCTTGTGATCCCGCACCCACTCGGCCTTGATTGCCGGGTCCTTTTCCAAGATTTCCCTTAGAACCTGATCCGCGTTCGGCACCATGGTACGGAACTTCAGGCACTCGAACGCCTGCCCGTCCTGGCCGATGCGCCGGTGCTTGTAGATGATCGAGCCTCCCTCCCGCCGCATCAGGACTGCTATGGCAAGGATAAGCGGCGAGAAAACGGTCGCGAGCACGATCACGCCCACCACATCCAGCATCCTTTTCGCGGCAGCATAGGGCGAGGCCGGCAGGGTCGGCTGTTCGGCAGTCTGCGCCGGTGCGTCTTCCCAGCGCGGGTCGAATGAATGAATACCCATCGCCCCACGGTCGAGCGCCACCGCACTCTCCGCCTGGACCTCAGAGTCGAAGCTCACGCGCCGCTCCCCGCTCGAGACCAAGTGCGGTCGCCGCGACGGCATGCGCGCCGCGCCCGCAGCCGCCAACCTTTGGGGTGCTGCCTCGTTTGCCTGCTGCGTCGACAAGATGAAGTCTCCTTCCCAGACTCACTGACTGACTGTCGCGAGCAGGCGACAGATGTGCTGTTGAGTATTCCCGGGGACGGCGGCTAAGTTCAAGAACTGGCTCCACATTTCAGGATCTTAACGGCGGTATGTTGTGGAAGTTGACCAGTGCTGTGTGGTTCCCGTCCCCCTGAACCCATGCAAGGAACGTGCATGGCTCACAGTTCTGCATGCTGCTCATGAGCAAATCGCGCTCCCGGTAGGTGCTCCGGGAGGGGCGCCAAGTTCCCTGATCTGCAGCCCAGCCATCATGGCTACGGGGAGCGCCGCGGCAGGCGGAGGAGGGCGATCGCCTGGAAAGGCGCGCCGGTAATGAGCCGGAGCGATGTTGCTATCGTGAGTCCGTGCATCAGCTTGTCAGTCCAGCCAAGCAACCGCATGCGCGGTTGAGGTGATCCCCCTCGTCTGCTCGCTTCTTCTCAGGTCGCGCGGAGTATACCTAGACCTTGAGGGGTTTGAAAACACAAACTTCAAGTCTGATAAGCACTTCCGACACACTGCTGCATGATTTCGACTACTCGGAACACCCGCCAAGGCCTGGAATCAGCCTAGGCAAGCTTCCTGCTTGAGAGCGGTCCAGCCTTCCGTTACGCTGCCATCAATGCGTGTCACAATTTTTGGATCCGGGTATGTCGGTCTGGTCACCGGCGCCTGCCTGGCGGAGGCTGGCAACCATGTCGTGTGCGTCGATGTCGACGCGGGGAAGATCGAGCGGCTGAATCGCGGCGAGGTCCCGATCCATGAGCCCGGCCTGGAGGCGGTGATCCGCCGCAATGCGGAAGCCGGGCGTATCGAATTCACCACAGATGCGGTCCGCGGGGTGGAGCACGGGCTCTTCCAGCTCATCGCGGTCGGGACGCCCCCGGACGAGGACGGCTCGGCGGATCTGAAGTACGTGCTGGCCGCCGCGCGCACTATTGGCACCCACATGAGCCGCTATTGTGTAGCGGTTACCAAGTCCACGGTGCCGGTCGGGACGGCGGACAAGGTGCGCCGGGAGATCGCGGCGACCCTGAAGAGCAGGGGAGCGAGCCTCGAATTCGACGTGGTCTCGAACCCGGAATTCCTCAAGGAAGGGGCCGCAGTCCAGGATTTCATGAAGCCTGACCGGGTGGTCGTGGGTACCGACAATCCCCGCACCACGGAATTGATGCGCGCCCTTTATGAGCCCTTCACGCGCAACCACGACCGCCTGATCGTCATGGACATCCGCTCCGCGGAGCTCACCAAGTACGCGGCGAATGCCATGCTCGCCACCAAGATCAGCTTCATGAACGAGCTGGCCAATCTGGCGGAGCGCTTGGGTGCCGACATCGAGAAGGTCCGGGTCGGCATCGGCTCCGATCCCAGGATCGGCTACAGCTTCATCTATCCCGGCACCGGATATGGCGGCTCCTGCTTCCCCAAGGATGTGCGGGCGCTCATCCGCTCGGCGCATGAGGTGGAGCACGAGCCGCAGATCCTGGCCGCGGTGGAGTCGGTGAACGCTCGCCAGAAGGAGGTTCTGGTCGAGAAGATGCGCCAGCACTTCGGCGAGCGGCTGAAGGGTTGCACCATTGCGCTCTGGGGCCTGGCCTTCAAGCCGAATACGGACGACATGCGCGAGGCGCCCTCGCTCACCGTCATCGAGCGGCTCTTGCGGGCCGGAGCCCGGGTGCGGGCCTATGATCCGGTGGCCTCGGCCGAGGCCAAGCGCATCTTCGACGGCCGGCCGGATTTCGAGCTGGCCCGCAATGCCTACGAGGCGGTGGAGGGGGCGGATGCCCTGGCCATCGTCACGGAATGGCAGGAATTCCGTAGCCCCGACTTCGAGCGCCTGAAACAATTACTCAAGACGCCGCTCATCTTCGATGGCCGCAACCTCTACGATCCGGCGACGGTCGCCCGCTTCGGGCTGACCTACCATGCGATCGGGCGCGGGCGATCGAGCGAGCGGTGAATCTGAACCGGTAAATTCCATGCTCACTCCCGTCATCCTTTCCGGGGGCGCCGGCACGCGTCTCTGGCCCCTCTCGCGCGAGCTCTACCCGAAGCAGCTCCTGGCGCTGACCGGGGAGCGAACCATGATCCAGCAGACCGCACTGCGGCTGGACGGCCTGGCGGCGGCGCCCCCGGTCGTGGTGTGCAACGAGGCGCACCGGTTCCTCGTGGCGGAGCAGCTGCGCCAGCTCGGTGTGGAGCCGCAGGCCATCGTGCTGGAGCCCATGGGCCGCAATACGGCGCCCGCCATCGCCCTGGCCGCCCATGCGGCGCTCAAGGCTGCCGGACCCGGTGCGGCTTCTGACCCGCTGCTCCTGGTTCTGCCGGCGGATCACGTGATCCGTGACGTGCCCGCCTTCCACAAGGCGGTGCACGCGGCCCTTGGCGCCGCCCAGCAGGGACAGCTCGTCACCTTCGGCATCGTGCCCACCAGCGCGGAGACCGGCTATGGGTATATCCAGCGCGGTCCGGCGAGCGGCGATGTCTTTCGGATCGCGCGCTTCGTGGAGAAGCCGACCGCGCAACTGGCCCAGGATTTCATGGGCTCGGGCGATTACTACTGGAACAGCGGCATGTTCCTCTTCGGTGCGCGGCGCTATCTCGAGGAGCTGGGCCGCTTCGCGCCGGCCATCGCGAGCGCCTGCCAGGAGGCCCTCGCGGCCGCCAAGGCGGATCTCGACTTCACCCGCATCGACAGGAAGCTCTTCGAGGCCTGCCCGGCCGATTCGATCGATTACGCGGTGATGGAGAAGACCTCCGAGGCGGTCGTGGTGCCGCTGGCGGCCGGCTGGAGCGATGTCGGCTCGTGGGCGGCGCTGCACGAGGCGAGTGAGCAGGATGCGCACGGCAATGTCTCGCGCGGCGATGTGATCTGCGAGGACTCCACAGGCTGCTACCTCTACTCGGAGAGCCGGCTGGTGTCGGCGGTGGGCCTCACCGACCACGTGGTGGTGGAGACCAAGGACGCCGTCATGGTTGCGCCGCGCAGCCGGGTGCAGGACGTGAAGAAGCTGGTCTTCAAGCTCAAGGAGCAGGGCAGGTATGAGCATTCGCTGCACCGGGAGGTCTTCCGCCCCTGGGGCAGCTACGACAGCATCGAGAACGGCCCGCGGTTCCAGGTGAAGCGCCTGAAGGTCAAGCCGGGCGCCGTGCTGTCGCTGCAACTGCACCATCACCGGGCGGAGCACTGGATCGTCGTCTCCGGCACGGCGCGCATCACGCGCGGCGATGAGGTCTTCCTGCTCGAGGAGAACCAGTCGACCTACATCCCGATCGGGGTGCGGCACCGGATCGAGAACCCGGGGAAGATCCCGCTGCACATCATCGAGGTGCAGTCGGGCTCGTATCTCGGCGAGGATGACATCGTGCGGCTGGAGGACCACTACGGCCGCAAGGGTACGACCACCTGAGGCTGGGGCTGGGCTGACGAATCAATGGCCGGCCGCCGCGCTCTGGAGGGCCATTGGCTTGAGGCGGTTGGCGCCTCCTCAGGAATCCGAGGACACCTCGAACAGAGCAGACAGCTCGATCGATGCCCCGGGCAGGCCCGGGAGACTCACGACTCCCGGAGACTTGGTAGAAGACTCATCGGTGTAGCGCCCGCCCGAGAGTCCGCGGAAGAAGTGCAGCGTCGAGCGCGGCAGATCGACGATCCAGAGCTCCGGGATCCCCTCGCGCGCGTAGAAAGGGACTTTTTTGTATCGGTCGTAGCGCCAGGTTGTGTCGCTGACTTCGATCAGGAGCAGGGTCTCTGCCGCGCTCGCGTGCCCGGTGCGATAGTAATCGGCACGCGGCCGCAGTATCCCAAGATCCGGTTGAGGCTGCGAGTATTTGCCGAGGACGATCGATCCTTGGCAGAGGATCATCGCGCGATCCCCGACCACCCGTTGCAGCATCTGATCCAGCATCATCACGGTGCCCCCGTGGGGAGGTCCTATGGGTGCCATATCGAGGATCTCTCCATCGATCAGCTCGACGCGGGCATCCGGCGCGAGCAGGCCTACCTCCGCCATGCGGTAGTAATCCTGGACGGTGATGCGATGCCGACGCGGCAGATCTTCCATCGGAACGGCGCTCATGAGCCTCTCACTGCAAATGAGTGTACTGCGCCGGCCCGCCGGAATGCATCATGGGGTCAGCGCGGGATATCGTGATCGGTGCTGTTCTCGGTGCCCAGGGTGTATTTCTGGCGTATTTGCAGAGATAGTTGCCATTACGTCTGGCTTTGCGTCTGAATTCGCAGTTTCCGCATAACGACAGAATCAGATGGCTATGATGACGGTATGACCAACCTCAATTCCTTCAAGGCCTACGACGTCCGCGGCCGCATCCCGGACGAGATCAACGAATCGCTGGCGTACGACATCGGCAGGGCCTTTGCCGCGCTGGTGAAACCCAAGCAGGTCGCGGTGGGCTATGACATCCGGCTCTCGAGCCCACAGCTTGCGGCCGCGGTGAAGCGCGGACTGACCGACTGCGGCGCGGATGCGCTCGACATCGGGCTCTGCGGGACGGAGGGCGCGTACTTCGCCACCTTCGCCGAGCGGCTGGATGGCGGGATCATGGTGACGGCCAGCCACAACCCGCCGGACTACAACGGCATGAAGTTCGTGCGCGAGCAGTCGCGCCCGGTGAGCAGCGACACCGGGTTGAACGACATGCGGGACATGATCGCTTCGGGCCGGCTGCCCGCGAAGGCGGCGCGAGCGGGGAGCGAGCGGCCGCTCGACATCCGCGCCAGCTACCTCGAGCACCTGTTGGGATACGTCGAGCGCTCGAAGCTGCGCCGGCTCAAGGTGGTCGTGAACCCCGGCAACGGCGGTGCGGGGCTGGTGATCGACCAGCTCGAGGCGCACCTGCCGTTCGAGTTCATCAAGGTCAACCACCAGCCCGACGGCACTTTCCCCAACGGGATCCCCAACCCCATGCTGGAGGAGAACCGCGCGGCCACGGCGGATGTCGTCCGCCGCACCGGGGCCGATGTCGGACTGGCATGGGATGGAGACTACGACCGTTGCTTCTTCTTCGACGAGCAGGGGCAGTTCATCGAAGGCTATTACCTGGTCGGGCTGCTCGCGGAAGTGTTCCTCGCGCGCGAGCGCGGCGGGCGCATCGTGCACGATCCGCGGCTCACCTGGAACACCATCGATCTGGTGCGCCGCCATGGCGGCGAGCCCGTGCTGTGCAAGTCGGGGCACGCCTTCATCAAGCAGAAAATGCGGGAGGTCGACGGCGTCTACGGCGGGGAGATGAGCGCGCATCATTATTTTCGCAGCTTCTCCTACTGCGACAGCGGCATGATCCCCTGGCTCATCGTATTGCAGGTGATCGCCGAGCGCGGGCCGCTGTCGCAGCTGCTGGGGGAGCGCATGCGGCTGTTCCCGATCAGCGGCGAGATCAACCGGCACCTGCAGTCGGACGCCAGGTCGATCCTGGCGCGGGCGCGGCAACGGTACGGAGCGCAAGCGCTCACCGTGGATACCACCGACGGGCTCTCGATGGAGTTCCAGGAGTGGCGCTTCAACCTGCGCGGCTCCAACACCGAGCCGCTGGTGCGGTTGAATGTCGAGAGCCGCGGCAGCGAGGCTCTCATGCGCGAGAAAACCGAGGAGCTGCTGCGCCTCATCGACGCCTGAGCGACATGGGCATGTGATTTGCTCAGGTGCGCGTTGGAGTCTCATCCGCACGGAGATCCCTTGCACGAGAACACACGACCGTTGCGAGTGCTCATCGCGGAGAACCATCGCGATCTCAGCGACATCATGGGCCAGCTGATCGACACCGAGCCGGATATGCGCTGCGTCGGCCAGGTGGCGCAGGCGGGCGAGGTGGTCGCGGCGGCGCGGCGCACGCAGGCCGATGCGGTCATCCTGGATCTGATGCTGCAGGGGGGCAGCGGCTTGCCGCTCGTCGGCGAGCTGGCTGAGGCGCTGCCGTCGCTGCGCATCATCGTCTTCAGCGGGGTCGCCTACAGCGAGGATGTCGCGCGGGAGGCCAAGCGCCGGGGGGCGTGCGCCTTCGTCACCAAGGGCGCCGATTTTGACGTACTTCTCAAAGCCGTAAGGTGCGGATCCGCGGCGGCCTGAAGGCCCGCCGCTCATCGGCCCCGAAGCGCCGCTCATAGCGGCGCCACGGGCTTGACGGGCGCTGTCGGCATGCAGAGACACTGGCTCTTGGCCGCAGCGACGAGTACCTTTCCGTGTTCCTTACTCTTACCACTTGATCGGGGGCCATCTCATGGCGCTTTGGAAAGACTCGAACACTGGAACCGCAACCCCCTCGGCAGGAGCCTCGCCGAGCTTCGGCAGCACGCCGGCACCGGCCGCGCCGCCGGAGAAGAGCAACGTCGCCCCGCTCACCCCGGAAGTCGCCCGCCGTCCCGCCAAAGAGCAGCGCTTCGACATGAAAGAATCCGTGATCGCCTCGGACCTGACCATCGAGGGCAAGATCGTGGGCTCCGGTCACGTGCGCATCGCGGGCCGCTTCAAGGGTGATGTCCAGGTGGAAGGCAACGTGACGCTCGACACCGGCGCGCACCTCGAGGGCCTGGTGAAGGCCAGCGTGGTCGTGGTCGGCGGCGAGCTCGTCGGCAACATCGAGAACGCCAAGCGCGTGGAGCTCCTCGAGGGCGGCGTGATCACGGGCGACGTCAAGGCGGGCTCCCTCACGGTGGCCGCCGGCTCGCGCATGCGCGGCCAGGTGGAGTTCGGCTGGGACGGCGAAGGACGCGCCAAGGCTGAGAAGGGATACGGCGGCTGATGAACGTCGCTTCTCGCCCGTCCCCGACGGGCAAGACGCGCACCTGTCCGCACTGCAAGGCGGTCATCCTCGAAAGCCTGAGCATCTGCCCGGGCTGCATGCACCATCTGCGCTTCGATTCGGAAGCGGCGAAGCGCCAGGTCGCTGCGACCTCGGCGCTCAAGGTGGAGGCCATGATCCGCCATCCGCCGGTCGAGGATGCGTGGGAGTACTACGTGACCATCTCGATCCGCAACGATCGCGGTGAGGAGATCGACCGCCAGGTGGTCAACGTGGGCGCGCTGCAAGGCACGGAGAAGCGCACCTTCACGTTCTCCGTGGAGGTGCTGCCCCCGCATGCGCCCGAGGAGGAGCCGCCGCAGCCGGCGATTGTCGCAGCGCCCACCAGGTCTGCGGCCCCGCCGGTTCCAGCGGGCAGCGGGCTCAAGCCTGCCAGCGAGACGCCGAAGCCTTCTGCCCCCAGCCGGCCGGCACCGCCTCCCGGCGGCAGCGGTATCCGGCTTCCGGACGGCACGGTCTTATCGCCGCCGGGCCTGGGCCCGAAGCGCAAGTAGATTCGGTCAAAATTCCTGCTCGGTCTGCACCAGGAATTGCACACGCTTGATGTCCGTGGGCCCCGCATTGAAGGGGAAGGCGAGGTCGACGTGGATGACATTGCCGAGCCCGGTGCGGGCGTTGCCGAAGCGCAGTCCAAAGCCCGCGTCCTTCAACATTCCGAGGCTGGGATGCCCGAGCGGTACCCGGCCCCACGTGCGGCCCATGTCAAAGAATACGGCGGCCCCGACGCGGAACAGCCGAAACGGATACCAGTCGCTGAAATAGCGTTCCTCGAAGGATAGAAGCGCGCGCGAAGTCCCGTCCTGGTAGCGCAAGGGATAGCCGCGCAAGCCGTTGTCGCCTCCGAGAAGTACCTGATTCTCAAGGTCGAGCCGCTTGCCCACCGATGCGGCGAGCGTCGAGAAGAAGAGCCAGTCGCCGTGGCGAAAGCGCCAATAGCCCGACTGCTCGTCGTAGTAGCGGATGGCGGTGTTCAGGACCCCGTTCTCGAGCGACCCCTGCTGCATTCTGCCGGTGAAGACGCTGGAGACGAGCAGCATCTGCCGCTGCGAGAGGCCGTAGCCATCGCCCGCGGCCAGCTGGAAGTTGAGCGCATCCCGGCTCGAGCCGAAGGCGGTATCGGCCCAGCCCACCTGCACGGTCGCATAGGCGCCCATGTCGAAGTCCTCGGTCCGGCCGATCTGGTTGTGGTTCTGCAGCTTGACCCACTGGTCCTGAAGAAGATCGAACCGCAGCCAGGGATAGACGAATTTGCGGTTCTGCGGCAGGACCGCGGACCCGGCCCAGAAATTCGAGGCGGCGAACGCGTGCTCGTCGTAGGTGAGACCGGCGCTGTAGCGGCGGGTCCAGCCGTTCTCGAGACCACGGGAAAAACCGCCGTAGACCTGCAGGAAGCGGGTGTGGTCGGCGAACTTGTCGATCTCCTTCCCGAGGTCGTACAGCGTGTCGTCCTGGGTGCTGTCGTTGATGGCGATGCCGCCGGCATGGCGGGTCTCGAGCGAAAAGAAGGGTCTATTGAGGATGAGCTGGCGCATCTTGCCGTCGCTCAAGCTGCCGTAGGCGATCTGCGTCGTCAGCCAGGTGCCGAAGGTGTGGGGATTCGCCACCATGATGTCCGACTCGCTGCGATCCACCGAGTTGGAATGCTCGAGCTTCACGTCGGTGCCGGTACCCAGGGTGTTGATCTCCTCGATCTGAAAGCCGGTCGTACTCTTGCCCCCGCTGCGCGAGAAGTTGAATCCGGGGTTCAGCGTCCAGACGTCGTGAGTGACCACGAGGATATCGACCTTGCCGTCGTGGTAAGCGACGGGTCGGATGGACGCGTCGTAGAAGTAGGGGTTTGCACGCAGGATACGCGCCGACTCCTCGAGCAGGTGGCGCGAGTATCGATCACCCGTGTGGAAGAGGAGCTGCT
>DASYGA010000269.1:0-7453 GCA_036000265.1 Steroidobacteraceae bacterium
GCCCAGGACCAGCCGTGAGGGATGCGCCGCGTCGTGCCAGACATGGAGGGTTGCCGGCAGCGGATCATAGGCGAACCCGTAGCCACCCCACATGCTCGGCGTATCGATCCAGATCCGGATGCGATCGCCCGGCCGGAAGGCATAGGCGAACTTGTTGAGCTCGATACGCGCATACACCGGCACGCCGGGGTCGAGCGCGCGCACGGAGTCCGGCATGTCGACCAGGACCGGCCGCAGCGGTGTCGAGGCGGCCTTGTCGATGGCACGATCCGATAGGCGGAGCCAGCCGCGCTGGATGAATACTTCCTGCCCCTTCGAGGTCACAGCCGTCAGCGTGACCTGCAGGTCGGCGTTCGAGGAGCTCGAGGAGACATACAGGTCGAGACTCCCGGGGCCGTAGGCGAGAAGATCTTTGGCCAGCGGCGGGCTGGTGTAGGCGAGCGACCCGGTCTTCCAGTCGGCCGGCTGCGGCCCCCAGGAATCCTCCACGAAACCCGTATCCACGGCAGGCCCGGGCGAAGGATAGTGAAACTCGTCCGGCGGTCCTGCGGTCCCGGGACCGCCGTCGGGCAGCATCATCCCGTCGCCAGCCAGCGCGAAGGAGACCGGCCGCACGGGAGCTTGCAGGGTCGGCAGATAAAACACCCATCCCGGGGTCGCGGCCCTGTTGTAACCATCAAAGCCCGTGCCGTTCGACACGGTATCCATCCAGACTTCGCGATGCGGCCGCTGCTCGAATCCATTGTGGATTCCCTTGACGAACCGATCGAAAAAGGCGATGAGGGTCGGGCGGAACGAGCGCGATTCGTAAAGGTCGTGCCCACCGTTGGTCTGCACCGTCCATACCTGATTCGGGTTCAGCGTCTGCTGGTAATACCCCTCTCTGGAGGTCACCGCCTCGTCCTGAAAGCTCTCCATGGAGAGCACCGGCACGTCGATCAAATGAGTCCGCAGGGCCAGGTTGCGGATCTGGATCCACGCGTCCCGCAGCGGATGACGCGTCACCTCGGTCGTGATGGCGTTCTGCTCCTCGCTGGCGAGGTTTTTGGGAATCTGCGCGAGGCACCGCGCGTCTTGCTCGTGCTCCGCGCTTTCGCGCACATTGGCCCAGGTCATGTGCAGGAACATGCGCCAGTTGGCGATGAAGAACGGTGCCGGCACGCCGCCCGGATACCAGCTGTCGAGACGCATGTCGCCAACAACCATCCCGGGCGCTATGGCCTTAAGATGCGCCGGACGGTCCGATGCCGTCGCGATTTGCGACATCCCGGCCCATGACCAGTTCGCCATGCCTACTGCACCATTCGACCACGGCTGAGCGGCAGCAAACTCGACCGCATCGCGCCCATCCTCGCCGTACTCGCGGCCCAGAAAGTTGAATTCACCTTCCGAGCAGCCGGTTCCCCGGGCGCTCACCCCCATCACCGCATAGCCATGCTCGAGCAGCGTCCGGTCGATATCCGCCGACATCGCGGTCCGGCCGTGAAGATAAGCCCAGCCGCCGATCGCGCCGGGGTCGTAGCCGCTGTAGTTGATGATGACCGGAAAGCGCCCTGTCTTCTTGGGCAACAGAGCGCTGTATCGTAAGTGCACACCATCCCTCGTCGTGAGGTAGCCGGTGACGCGGCGCGCCCAGAACGGCTTCATCGGACTGGTGCTGAAGAGACTGACCGCGGCGGACGGCTCAGGTTGGGTTGCGGGATCGGAGGCCGAGACCGCCGCGCGTGCCGGAGACGCGCCAGCGAGCATCAGCGGTACCCCGCAGATGATCGCGACGAGCGCCGGCGGGCACCACCGCGGGCAGCCACGTTTGACAGATCGGATGCGCATGGATGTCAACCTCGCACTAACGCCCGTTCCACTTCGATGCCGCCTGGAGGAACGCGATCGATTCCCGGTCGGCGTCCATGTTTCCAGGCGGGAAATAGCTCAGCTTCACGACCACCGTGTCGGTGTCCGGATCGACGAAGATGAATTGGCCCTGCAACCCGATCGCGGTATAGGCGTCTGTGCCAGCGATCGTCCACCACTGATACTGATAGCCGAGAGGCATTCCAGGTTCCAGAGGCGTGGTATCTCGCGCATCTGTCGATTTGCGCACCCACTCCTGCGGCACAACCTGCTTGCCGTTGGCTTTGCCACCGCGGAGCATCATCAGCCCGATCCGACCGTAATCGCGCAGCACGGCGTTGAATCCGGCGCCGTTGAACTCCCGCCCTACCGGGGGTGGCCCGTCCATGATCCAGAACCCGTACGACTCCATGCCCGCGGGCTTCCACAGGCGCTCCGTCATGTACTGCGATATCGACTGCTTCGTTGCGCGGCGGAGCACCCACCCGAGCACCTCCGTCTCCAGGGTGGAGTAGTTGAAGTGAGTACCGGGCGGGTACGCACGGCCCACGATCTTCGCGAACGCGGCGAACCGTATCCTGTTCTCGACCAGCGACTCCTCGAACATGGCCGCGGCCAGGCTCGGATGAGAGAAGTCGTAGCGCTCATCGTAATCGACGCCGGAGCGCATCCTGAGCGCCTCTCTGATCGTCACCCCGTCATAGCCGGTGCCTTTGAGCTCCGGTATATACCGGGTTATCTGATCGTCGATGGAGTGAATGTAATGATCCGCGATGGCATCGCCAATCAGGATAGAGGTGATGGACTTCGCCATCGAGAAGGAGATGAAGTGCGTGCTCGCGTTCGTCTTGTTGCGGTAGATCTCGGTGACGATCGTGCCGTGCTTGATGACCAGCAGCGCATTGGTGTACGTGCGCTCGAGTCCATCCTCGGCGGTATAGGTCTTGCCATCGAACTGATATGCAAAGTCCGGCTTCACCTCGGCTCGCGGGAGCTGCCACACCTTGGAGCCCGCCGGGACGCGGCTCGTATCGAAGATCTGCGCCATGTCATGGAAGGTCAGCGCGTTTACGTCGGCATCCAGCATGTGCCGGCGCACGTCCTGCAGTGCCGGGGGTACCGCGCTCCAGGCGGGCACCAGGGCCAGCACAGCCGTGGCGGCAAAGAGACACCTGGGGCGGGGGATCGCCGCCCTCGCCGCTCTCACGGCCGTGGCCGCAAATCTGCGCACGGATGACGTTGCTGCGGCGCGCGCGTCTGTTGCCAATTCGCAACGATCGAATGCTGGACTCGGGCTCATCTCTTTCTATATCCTCGAATGCGGGAGGGAGAGAATGTAGCCGTGGCCGCAGCGCTCATCTCGGCGCTGCGCGACACCGGCGTAGGCACGGAGCGACACGACAGGACCCAGCGCTCGATGGCTCCTTGGGGGGAGGCATTGATGTTGAATTTCCTCAGTACTGCGCTGCCGCCGTCACAACGTGCGGCGGCCTACCGGCAGGCACTGCTGCACTACTTTTCCTATATCAAGGACGCTCGTGCGGAGGTGGAGACCGATCAGCCCGACCGCTTCAGCGCCAGCCTCGAGCCATTCGCCATCGGCGGGATCCGCGGCGGCATTCACCGCTGCAATGCGAAGCACCGGCTCTTCGTGCCCGGCACCGGCGCTACCGGTCTCGAGCTCTTTCTGCTCTGCGATGGCGACTTCACGCTTTCCGACCGCGGCGGCACGATCGAGCTGCGCCCCGGGGACATGACCCTGTGGCCCAGAGGAACGGAGCGACAGACGGCGAGCAACCGATTCGAGGCGATTGGGTTCGGGGTTCCCGACTTCCTGCTGCTGCACCGCGATCTGGAGCTGCGAGATACCATTGGCCGCCGGATTGCGGGCAATGCGGGCCTCGCAGCCTGTATCGGCGCGTTTCTGCGCAAGGCAGCCGAGAGTCATCGAGAGCTTACCTCCGAGGAGGGGTCGGCGCTGCAGAAGGCGGTGCTCGACACCATTTGCCTGCTCGGCTCCTCAGCCGGCATTCGCGGCATTCCGGCCGTACCCGCCGACCAGGAGGAGAAGCTCGAGCGATTGCAGGCCCTCGCCATGCGCTCACTCGAATGCGCCGACCTCACGCCGGCCGTGCTCGCGGAGCGCAGCGGCATCTCGACGCGAACGCTTCACCGGCTCTTCGCCGCATCGGGCGCCACCTTCCAGGACTGGCTGCGCGAGCGGCGCCTGGAGCGCTGTTGGGCGGAGCTCAACGATCGGGGACGCCACGGGCGCAGCATCGCCGACGTGGCGTTCGGCTGCGGATTCAACGACCTCTCGACATTCAACCGCGCATTTCGGGCTCGCTTCGGGATGACACCCCGCGCTGCGCGGGAAAATGCCCGGGCCGTGGCCTAGCTCTCAAAATCTTCGGGTGAGCGTGAAGAGCTCCGTCCGCGGCAGCGCGGGCGTGCCGGTGAGCGCAAACAGACTGCCATCCGCGTTGAGCGCCGGCCCCAAAGAGTAGTAATACAACTTATCGGTGGCGTTGCTGATCTCGAGCGCGGCCGACCACTTCCCGGCCGCATCGTCCCACTCGAGCCTCGTGTTGAGCAGGCCGAAGCCCCCCTGAGCGCCGGCCGGCGTATTGGCGAGATCATAGAAAACCTGCGAGCGGTACGAGTAGTCGGCGCGGGCCGTGATCTCGCCCGCATTGCCGAGGCTGAGCGCGTACTGCGCGCCGAGGGAGCCCTTCCAGCGGGGAATGTTCGGCGGCCGGGTCGAGAGCGTCATCCCACTCAGATCGGACGAGGGTGCGCCAAGCGCCAGCGTCTTGTACTGGAGGAAGCTCATGCCGCCGTCCATCTCGAAGCCGCGGAAGAGGCGCGCGCGCATGTCGAGCTCGACGCCTTGGATGCGTGCGCGCGAGGCGTTGACGACGATAGTGCCGCCGTCACCGAGGGGCGGCGGCAGGAACTCACTCAGCTGGATGTCCTTGTACTCGCTGAGGTATGTATCGGCGTTCAGCATCAGCCGGTGATCCAGCCACTCGCTCTTCACGCCGACTTCATAGGCGGTGAGTGTCTCGGGCCGGAACGGCACGATATCGGTCAGCAGCACGGGCTTCGGATTGAGCCCGCCGGTCTTGTATCCGGTGGCAACCTGCGCATAGGTCATGAGATTCGGCGTCCACTGGTACTGCAGCGCGAATTTCGGATCCGTGTGCGAGAGCGAGGTGCTGCCGCCCGTACCCGGCGGGTAGACGAGCGTTCCAGGCGTGAAGATGAAATTCGCGGGCACCGTCGCCGTGTAGGTATGGTAGTACTGCTGGCTCTTGTCGTCTGTGCTGTAGCGCGCGCCGAGCTCGGCACTGAGCTTCGAAGTGACGTGATAGACGAGGTGGACGAATCCGGAGGCCGTCTTCTCCACCGTCGGATCGTCGAGATCGAAATTGAGGCCCCATAACCCGCCCGGAGGGAAGCCCGGCGTGCCGGGCGGAATGATGCCGGTGTTCGGCAGCTCGATGTGGCCGCCGTAAAGACCCCAGGAGGAATAGTAGTAGGCGCCGGTCAGCCACTCGAGACGGTTGTCGAAGAGCTTGCCCGAAAGCTGCAGCTCCTCGCTGAACTGGCGGTGGTCGAGCTTGTTGTCCTCCAGGAATCCCGCCGCGAGCGGTGTGCCGTCCGTGTTCGCGAACTCCGACTCGTACTTCTGATATCCGATGATGTCCTTCACGCGGACACCGGGGAGAGCCTTCCAGTCGATGGTCGCCGAGATGGCCCGGAAGAACTCGTTGTTCACGGCCGGCACCGTGGTGCCGGTCCCGGGGTTCGTATACGACGAATAGCTGGTGTACGGATTGCCCGTGACGAATGCCGGATTGCTCGCGGAGATGCCGTACAGCGGCTGTGCGGCATACTGATCGTACTGAGCGGCCGGTGACCCCGGCTCGGGCGGATTCTGGATCAGCGTATCCTCGACCCCGGCCTCGCTGCGGTCATCGAGCAGATCGCCGCGTACCACGACGGTGAGGTCATCGTTGACCCACCATTTCAGCGCGGCGTGCAGCAACACCGTGTTGTGTCCGCCTTCCGTGCCGACCTGACAGCCGGCCGCCGTCGTCGCCGGCTTGAGATTGCCGGCCGCGCCTGGGTTGGCGCAGGCGAAGTCTATCCGCCTGACATAGCCATTCATGTCGTTGAGACCGCCCGAGACACGCAGCGCGAGCTTGCCCGGAATGAGCGGAACGTCGAATTCCCCCTTCAGATACTCGCGGTGAAAGCTGCCGTAACCGAGCTCGACCTGCCCGGAATCATCTCCCTTGGGCTCGGGAGTGGAAAGCAGTATCGCCCCACCCTCATTGTTCATGCCGAAGAGCGTTCCCTGCGGGCCGCGCAGCACCTGGATATTGGAGATATCGCCGAGATCGAATATCGAGCCGTACACCGTGCCGTAGTAAACGTCGTCGACGTAGAAGCCAACGCCCGGCTCGAAGGCATAAGTGAACTGATCCTGGCCGACACCACGGATGTACGCGAGCGCGGAGTTGCCCGAGTAGTTGCCACCCGGCAGGATGGTGAGACTCGGTGCGACCTGCGCCACATCGAGAACGTTGGTGAACCCGTGCTGCTCGATTTCTTTGGCGCTGAGCGCAGTGATCGAGATCGGCGTCGTCTGCAGGTTCTGAGAGGTGCGCTCGGCGGTGACGATGATCTCGGTGAGCTGCGGCGGCGAGCTCTGCTGGACCGCCGTAGCGGCTGACGGGCTCGCGTCCGCCTGGGCCAGAGCCATCTGCGCCGCGAGTTGCGCCGCGACTGTCGCGGCAATCAAGTAAAAGCTGCTTTGTCGACCGGTCATTCTTTCGTGCCCCCTCATGTCGTCAGACGACACGCGTTGAAGCTACCGTGGCGGCCTGTGGGCGTCTTGGCGCCGAACGCCATGCCTATGGGCGCGGAGCGACAGGCCCAGGATTGCGTCCGCTGCCGCCCTGCCGTAACCTGCTCCACTCCTCCGGCGGGGAGACCCTTTGATGCCGAAACCTTTCGTGCTCCACGTCAATGGGCAGGACCGCAAAGTCACGGCCGAGCCCGATAGCATGCTCCTCTATGCCCTGCGCGATGATCTGGGGCTGCGGGGACCGAAGTTCGGATGCGGACTCGCGCAGTGTGGCGCATGCACGGTGGTCCTGGACGGAAACGCCATCCGCTCCTGTGTTACGCCGGTCTCCGCGGTAGGCAGCGGACGTATCACCACTCTCGAGGGACTCGGCACCCTGGAGCGCCCGGGACCCCTGCAGCAGGCGTTCATCGATGAGCAGGCCGCACAGTGCGGCTATTGCATCAGCGGCATGATCATGTCGGCGCACGCCCTGCTCGGCCGCAGGCCCGATCCCACGCGGGATGAGATCAAGCAGGCGCTGAACGGCAACCTGTGCCGCTGCGGGACGCACATGCGGATCGTGCGCGCGGTGGAGCGCGCCGCGAAGAAGGGAGGCACCCCATGAGCAAGCTCGACACACGCGCAGGACTCGGGCTCACCCGGCGCGATTTCCTGCAATCCTCAGGTGGGCTGGTGATCGCCTTCAGCCTGCCCGGACGTGCCGGCGCCATGATGCCGGCGGCC
>DASYGA010000297.1:0-2289 GCA_036000265.1 Steroidobacteraceae bacterium
GTGTCGGGATTGCGCTCGATGCGCTCCAGAGTGCGCGCGAGCTCGGGCTGCCTGAAGACATCGCCCTCGCGCCAGCCCTTGCCGCCATTCTGGAAGATGCGCCGCGAATCCGGAAATTGCGTGAGGCGAGTGTCGCGATCCATCAGGTGCGCATCGCCGAAGCTGAGCGCGTAACCCTGGCGGGCGAGCCGGATGGCCGGAGCCATCACCCGCGCGAGTCCGAGCTTGCCGAAATGCTGCTCGGCATACACCAGGCCCTTCACGGAGCCCGGTACGCCGATCGCCTTGTAGCCGACGGTACTCAGCCCGGGAATCACGTTCCCGGCCGCGTCCTGGTACATCGTGGCGGTGGCCTTGCCGGGCGCGGTCTCACGAAAGTCGATGAAGTGAGTCGCGCCGTCCCGCAGGCGGATCAGCATGAAGCCGCCGCCGCCGAGATTGCCCGCCTGCGGATGCACCACGGCGAGCGCGAAGCCAGTCGCCACGGCGGCATCGATTGCGTTGCCGCCTTCCTTCATGACCTCGACGCCGGCCGCCGATGCCAGTCCGTTGCTGCTCGCGACCATGCCGTGCCGTGCATGCGCCGGTGCGAATTCGCCCCCGGTGGGCACCCGAGGAGCGCCGAGCACCTGCCGGGCCGGCGCGACAATGATGAGAATCAGCAGGGCAAGGACTGGAGATCGTGCCTTCATTGCGCACCCATGGATCGCGGCGGATATGGAATTGGCCGCACGCCGCAATGCCTGCGCCGCGGGACCTCGGGCAGTATAGGGCTTGCAGCCGCCGGCCAGGCGGGCGCGGCTATTCGATGTAGGCGCGCTCGCCATGCTGCGAGAGATCGAGCCCCTCGCGCTCCTGGTCCTCGCTCACCCGCAGACCAATGGTCGCCTGCAGCGCTTTGAGGATGAGGTAGGTACCGATCACGCACCAGATCGCCGCGGCGGCGACACCAAGGATCTGGACACCGACCTGCCGCGCGAGCGTCATGCCTGCCGCGTACCCAACGCCGCCCAGCCCAGAGGCCACGAAGATGCCGGTCAGGGTCGTGCCGAGGGCGCCGCCCACCCCGTGCACCGGCGAGACATCGAGCGAATCATCCACATGGAGCTTGCGCTTGAGGATCTGCGTCGCCGAGAAACAGACGAGTCCTGCCGCCGCACCGATGGCGATCGCACCGAGCGGCCCCACGAACCCCGACGCCGGCGTGATCGTTCCGAGGCCCGCCACCATGCCAGTGATGATGCCGAGCACGCTCGGCTTGCCGAAGCGCAGCCACTCCGCCGTCATCCAGGCCAGCGCGCCGGTGGCGGCGCCGAGGTGCGTGATCAGGATGGCCATTGCCGCCGACCCGTTGGCGGCAAGAGCACTGCCGCCGTTGAAGCCGAACCAGCCGACCCAGAGCATGCCAGCGCCGAGAATCGTGAGCGGCATGTTGTGCGGCGGCATCGCCGTGTGCGGAAAGCCTTTGCGCTCGCGCAGCACCAGGGCGCTGACGAGCGCACCCACTCCCGCGGTGACGTGCACCACGATGCCGCCCGCGAAATCGAGCACACCGCGCTGTGCAAGCCAACCGCCGCCCCACACCCAATGGCACACCGGCACATAAACCACGACCAGCCACAGCCCGGAGAACCAGAGCATGGCGCTGAACTTCATGCGCTCCGCGAAGCCGCCGATCACCAGAGCCGGCGTGATGATCGCGAAGGTGAGCTGGAACATGACGAAGGCCGCCTCGGGTATCGTCCCGCGCAGCGCACCCCGGTTGAGGTCAAAAGCGCCGACTGGCGAGCCGATCAGCGCCTGCCATGAGCCGCCGTTGCCGAAGGCCAGCCCATAACCGCCCGCGACCCAGAGCAGGCTCACCAGGCAGGCAATGGCAAAGCACTGCATGGCGACCGAGAGGACGTTCTTGCTGCGCACCAGGCCGGAGTAGAAAGCGACCAGCCCCGGAAGCGTCATCGAAAGGACGAGCGCGGTGGCGGTGAGCAGCCAGGCGGTATCGCCGGAATTGGGGCCGTGCGCCGTGGTGGCGGAACGCGCGATGGCGGGGTTCGCGGCAGCTTGCGCGGCAAATGGCAGCAGAGCGCAGACGCACGCGCAGCACAGCCGTCCCGCGGCGGAAAAGAGACGTGACATGGACCCCTCGAGAGCCGGCGGTGCTGCCGGCGAAACGACTCATCCGGGACTGGAAGAGCCAGCCGGATTGTCCGGGGTCACTGGGCGGGAAATCAAGCCGTCGCGGAAACGGAAGCGGCCCAGGGAAGGCCCCTGGGCCGCCGGCTATTATTA
>DASYGA010000485.1:0-1944 GCA_036000265.1 Steroidobacteraceae bacterium
GTCGTTGTAAATCCTGCGCTTGCTCATGGCGGCGGCTTCTTCCGTGGCGGGGTAAAAGCGCCGCGACAGCTGCCTGCCGATGCCGACGAGTCCCTCCGGCGAATACATCACGAAGCCGACGAAGATCAGCCCGAACCAGAGCAGCCAGTTCGCGGTCCAGATCGAAAACAGCTCTCGAAACAGGATGAAGAACAGCGCGCCAAGCGCTGGCCCCAACATGTTGCGCATGCCGCCGATCACGACCATGGCGAGCAACTCGCCGGCAAGGGGCACTGACACCGCTTCGGCTGAAACCAGGTAGTTCTGGAAGCCCAGCAGTGCACCAGCGAGTCCCGTCACCACGGCCGAGATCACGAACACGGCGAGCTTGTAGCGCTCGACGGGGTAGCCCTGAAACGTCGCACGCAGCTGGTTCTCGCGGATCGCGACCAGCACATGACCGAACGGGGAGCGGACGAGGCGCACGAGCACGTAGAGCACCGCAAGCGCGATGACCGCGACCATGATGTAATAGGTGAGCACGCCGTCGAGATTGAACGGCCCGAGGGTGCCACGCTTCAGCCCGCCAAGGCCGTCCTCGCCGCCCGTCACCGCGCTCCAGCGGAAGGCGATGGTGTAGGTGAGCGCGGCAAGCGCCAGCGTCAGCAAGGAAAAATAGACGCCGCGGCGGCGCAGGATGATGACGCCTGCCACGGCCGAGGCAACCGCCACGACGGCCATCGACATCAAGAGCGGCAGCCAGATCTGGCCCGGAAACCAGTGGAGCTGGATCAGCCCGGCGGCATAGGCGCCGACGCCGAACCAGGTGCTGTGGCCGAACGAGACGAGGCCGGTATAGCCAATGCAGAGGTTGAGCCCCATCGCCGCGATCGTCAGCACCACCACCGCAATGCCGGTGTTGAGCGAGAGCCCGAGCGCCTGCAGGGCGAAAGGCAGCACGAGAAGCGCAAGCGCGGCGATCCCGAGCTGCCGGTACTTTTGCGCTAGCCCGGTCGTCATTCGAATTTCTCGATGCGTTCGCCGAGCAGGCCACGCGGGCGAACCATGAGCACCACGAACATCAGGATGTAGATCGAGGCCTCGCCGGCGGCCGGAACGAAGTGAATGGTGATGCCGCGCACCACGCCGACCAGCAGTGCGGCGATCACCACGCCCCAGAAACTGCCGAGACCACCGATCACCACGACGACAAAGGCCACCGTGATGATCTCCGCGCCCATCGCCGGATGCACGATGGTGATCGGCGCAAAGAAGGCGCCGCCGAGCGCCGCCATGCCGACGCCGAGCATGACGATCGCGGTCATATAGGGTTGCAGGCGGATGCCGAGGGCTGCGACCATGTCGGGCCGCTGGATGCCGGCGCGTACCACTCGGCCGAACGAGGTTTTGTGCAACAGCAGCCAGACGCCGAGCAGCACGGCCGCAACCACGGCAAGGATCAGAAGCCGATAGCGCGAGAACAGGAAATCGCCGACGAAGACCGATCCGCGAAACGCCGGCGGGATCGCGGCCGACAGTGGCGCTGCGCCCCAGATGATGCGGATGGCCTGCTCGGTGACCATGGCGAGCCCGAAGGTCACGAGCAGGCTCAGGATCGGGTCGGCCGTATAGAAGCGGCGCAGGATGAAGCGCTCGAAGAAGATACCGAGGAGGGCGACCGCGATCGGCGACAGCACGACGGCCGGGCCGAAGCCGAGATATTTCGTGATCTCGACGGAGGCATAGGCGCCGAGCGCGTAGAACGCGCCATGGGCGAGATTTACGATGCCACCGACGCTGAAGATCAGCGACAGGCCGAGCGCGATCAGGAGGTAGTAGCCTCCGAGCACGAGGCCATTCACCACCTGTTCCAGCAGGAATTCGAACTGCATGCTGGCGATCCAGGAGGCGGAGAGGCCTCGATTACAGGGAGCAGGGGTTCTGTTCGCGTGTAGGCGCCAGCGA
>DASYGA010000349.1:0-1740 GCA_036000265.1 Steroidobacteraceae bacterium
AGCTGGTCGATGCTGCTCGCCGCGCGCGACACTGTCAACGATACCGGCTGCTGTAGATTGAGCCGCAGGGACTCGGCGCCCGACAGGCTGAGGGATTGCAACTTGCCGCCGAAAATTCCGCGGCTGATGCTGCCGCTCGCCGTCGCTGCGAGATGAAGTCCCGGCGCCTGGGCGTTCAGACGGGCGATCACCGCCGATGCCGGGCCATCGACCGTGAAGTCGAGGCTGTGCACGGCACGGCGATGGAACCGCAACTGCCGAAGATGCGCCGCGACCGACGTGCGTCGCCGCGAGCTCGGGTCGAAATCCACCTTCGCCTCGAGGCCCGCCAGCGACACTCCATCGTAGAGGATGTCTGCGCCGTGGGCATTGACGCGAATGTCGGGCGCATCGAGCGGTCCGCTGATTGCGCCGTCCGCCTGCAGGCGGCCGCGGGCGCCCGCCGACAGCAGGCTGAGGTCCTCGGCCGTCACTGCGAACCGCAGATCGGCCGTGCGTCCCAGCCGGCCATCGAGTGCCAGGCGCGTACGGCCGAGATCCACCCGGACCTGTTGAAACGTCCATGTCTGACCCGCATGCGTGAACTCACCCCCGCCGCTCGCCGCGACGCCGCGCAGCCGCCCGCTGAGCCCCGTGACCGACACGTCGAGCGGATCGCCGGCCTTGAAGCCGCGGCCCGCCATTGCCAGCGCGAAATCCAGGCTGCCTGGCAGATCCGGCCGCAATCGGCCGGGATCGATGCCGCTCGCCCGGCCGCTGACATCCCAGCGCTGCGCAGGGGCCCAGGTCACCTTGCCGTGCAGATCGGCGTGGCCGCGGAAGAGATCGAGTCGCGCGCGGCTGACGTCGACCCCATCGGCACCCAACTTGCCGGTGACGTCAGCGCGAACCGCAGCAAGACCCGGCATCAGTTCCGGTACCTGCGCCAGCCCCCGGGTCGAGAAATCGTAGGGCCGCAGTCCCGACAGCTCGAAGTCTCCCGCGGTGCTGCGGAAGGGGACGTTGCGCCCGACGAGCGGCCAGCGAAAGCTGCGCCACGTGCCCCGCAGGTCGAGGCGCGGTCCGCCCGGCACGATGCCGATGGTGCCGGAGGCAATCGTCCGCGCTCCCGAGCCGATATGCGTGATGTCGATTCTGCGTGCCGTGATGAGCTGGCGGGAATATTCGCCGGCGAATTGCACCGCGAACGCGCCTGCTTTCAGTCCGGCCGGGACCAGCGTGCCGCGCGCGGAGAAGCCCCGCCCCTCGCCGCGCAGAGCCAGCTTGCCGCCGATCGCACCGAGCGCGCCGGTGAGATGCCAGGCTCGCAGGTCGAAATCCTCGACCTCGGCGTTGCCGTGCCAGTGCCAGTGCCGAGTCAGATCGAGCATCTCGCCGCGCACCTCGCTCTGGAAGGGAGCCAGGATCTTGCCGCTGATCGGCAGCCGGTCGAGATCGCCCGCGGCACTGGCGGTGAGCCTCCACACCGGTTGCCCGTGCGGCTGCCAGGTGACCTGACCGCTGGCCGCAAGCCGCAGCGGCTCGCTGGCGTGGAGGCTGCCGGCGACGGCGAAGTGCACCTCGCCCATCTGGAGCTGTGCGTGATAGAAGCGGATGTCCCGGTGCCGCAACACCGCGGACCCGGAGATCTGCGTACCGGTGATCCGCGTGCCGTTGGGTATCACGACCAAGGCGCTGCCGATGTCGGCATGGCCAATGTGGATGGTCAGCCACTGCGGCAGGAATTGCGGAGCATGGGGT
>DASYGA010000356.1:0-4536 GCA_036000265.1 Steroidobacteraceae bacterium
TGCGTATCTCCGGATATGCCCGGGTTTTCCGAGCGCAGGAGCAGGAGCAGAGCCCATATGACCACGCCGGTGATGTTGCCGCAGATGACCGAAGAGCAGCAAGCGACATTCAACGCGTACTACCCGAGCACGCAGCGCGATGAGATTCTCGGCGTAGTGCTGTCATTGGTTCTGGGTAGCTTCGGCGCGCATCATTTTTATCTGCGGCGTAATGGGTGGGGCACCGTTTACCTGGTGCTCTTTTGGACGGGGATTCCCGGGATTCTGGGCATCATCGAGGCATTCTTCATGCCGGGGCGGGTGCGGCGCTTCAATGCAGAGCAGGCCGCGCTGCTTGCCCACTCTGTAGTGCAGGGTGTAACGCTGCCACCGCCGCCTGTGCCGATGGCCGGTTGCCCGGCGTGCGGGATGGTGCAGAACGCGAGCGCGCGCTATTGCGTGCAGTGCGGGCGGGCGATGATGTGAAGCTCCGGCGACTCGGCGAGTGTTGGAGGCAGCACTGCAGGCTTCGGTGGTATCCCACCCTTCGCTCTGCTCAGGATGGGGCACCCAGGATTGCTTTGCGGTCGACCGGTCAGCCGCCGTGCACCAGGCTGAAGGCCAGGATGGCAAGCACGATGAGGCTGATGACGGTGTAGAGCGCGTCACGCTCGCGAGCGAATCCCACGACAGCGAAGACCACGCGGGCGATAGGCGTGGCGATCAGAAGCAGCAGGCCGAGCGCGATGATGCTGGGGCCGCTGCCGCTGCGCAGGTGACGGAAGACGGCGGCGATGGAGTGGATGGAGGCGCCGGCGGAAACAGTCGACGAGGACTCGCCCGGAGCGTGGAAGATGCGGTAGTCCGGCACGGGCGCTCCGGGATGGCGCAGCAGCAGCACCCCTCCGATGGCGACGAGTACCGCAGCGGCGATGACGCCGACGCGCAGCAGAGCGGCGATGGCTACTTCGAGGCGCTGGTCTTCTTCGCGGGTTGGTTCCCGGCGGGGTTTTGCTGTGGGGGTGGGTTTGCGCGAGGGCTCGGTCATGATGCTTAGAGCTTTCCGGTGAGGCTGGAGTAGATCATCTCAACGCCGAGCGCGACGATGACCACGGCGAAGATCATGCGGAGGGTGGAGACGCGCGCGCGGATGAGAATGCGCGAGCCGACGAGCGAGCCACCCAGCACGCCGAGCATGACCGGCATGGCGAGCGACGGCATGATGTAACCGCGACTGATGTAAATTCCTGCACTGGCTGCCGCGGTGACTCCGATCATGAAGTTGCTGGTGGTGGTGGAGACCTTGAAGGGCAGTCGCATGGCCTGGTCCATGGCCAGCACCTTGACCGCGCCGGAGCCGATGCCGAGCAAGCCGGAGAGGCCGCCGGCAAGGAACATGATGCCGAAGCCGGCGGGCACGCGCTGGGCGACGTAGGCTTTCAAGCCGTTCTCGGTGGGGTATTCGCCTTCGAGCCGCAGATGATCGGCGAGGCCACCGGTGTGCTTCAGCGCAACGTCCTCATGCTTGCCGCGAAAGCTGGAGATGGCGGAATAGAGCAGCACGATACCGAAGACGATGCCGATGGCTTTGGTGGAGATCATGGCGGTGAGATATGCGCCTGCCAGTGCGCCGAGCGTGGTCGCGATCTCAAGGAACATGCCGATGCGGATATTGGAGAAGCCTTCGCGCACATAGGCCGCCGCGGCGCCTGAAGATGTCGCGATAACCGAGACCAGCGACGCGCCGATGGCGTAGCGGAGGTCGACGTGGAAGAGCAGCGCGAGCACCGGCACGACCACCACGCCGCCGCCGAGGCCGGTGAGCGCGCCAAGCAGGCCGGCGAGGATCGAGGTGCCGAAGATGGCTAAGGTGAAGGTGAGGATGGTCATGTAATGACTGCGCGATGCACCGTCTATGATGCTGATGCGAGTGTAACGGCAACAAGAGACGATTCTATGGAATACAGCGTTGAGCAGGCCCAGGCGCAGTTCGAAGAGCTAATTGAAAAGGCTGCGGCTGGTGAGGAAGTTCTCATCGTGCGGGAGGATAGACGAACGGTACGGCTCATCGCAATCGATCTGAGTTCCGAAGCGCGGGCGACAGCGGAATGATCCGCGCTCCTACTTCTCTTCGTGATAGTCCTGCTCGGTGTTGATCTCCCATAACGCGCTCTTGTCTGTAATGCCGGCGAGGATGTTGTCGACCGCGGTCATCGCGGTGAGCATCGAGTGGTCCTGGTTGTTGTATTTGTGCATGCCGTTGCGGCCGACGAGGAAGAGGTTCTCGAAGGGGTCGAGCCATTCGCGGATTTCGCCGAAACGATCGTAGGTGCCGAAGTAGGCGGGGTAGGTTTTGGGCACGCGGACGACGTGGCCGTCGCGCACATCACCGGCATGAATGATGCCGATCTTCTCGAGCTCCTGAGTCGCGAAGCGGATGATTGCCTCATCGGTCATGCACCACAGGTCATCGGTCTGGTAGCAGAAGTATTCAAGGCCGATCCAGACCTTGGATGGGTCGGCGACCATGTGCGGGCTCCAGTTGTTGAATATCTGTAACCGCCCGAGGAGCACATCCGGCTCCTGTACATAGATCCATGTGTCTTTGAGCGGGGAGCCGTCGGGCTCGGTGACGAGCAGGCGATCGACGAGCAGACCGACGGTGATGAAGTCGCGGTACATGAGTCCGTCGACGACTTCCTGCACATTCGCCGGCGCAGGTTGATCGAGTGCGCGAACGAGCTCCGTGACCGGCATGGTGGAGAAGCAGTAATCGGCAGCGAAGTGGCGGCGCTCGCCGTTCGCGTTCTGCGCTTCGACGGCGACGATGCGGTGAGCGCCATCGGTCTCGATGTGGTCAACACGCCAACCGGTGAGGACTTCCCCGCCCTGCCGGCGGATGAGATCGGCGACATGCTCCCACAGCTGGCCCGGGCCGTGCATGGGGTAAAGGAACTGTTCGATGAGCGAAGTTTCGGTGTGCTTCTGCGCGAGATCGGTGCCGCGCGGACGCGGGCTGAAGGTGCGCTTGACGAAGTGCCCGATGGCGCTGGTGAGGGATAGCCCCTTGATGCGCTGCGCGCCCCACTCGGCGCTGATCTGGTCGCAGCGCACGCCCCAGACTTTCTCGGTATAGGACTTGAAGAAGGTGAGGTAGAGCTGTCGACCGAAGCGATTGATGAGAAAGTCTTCGAGACTTTTTTCCGGACGGCGCTGATGGACGCGCGCCTTGATGTAGCTGAGACCGACCTGCGCGGTGCGGGCGAGGCCGAGCTTGCTCAGGGTATCGCCGGTGAGCGTGATGGGATAGTCGAAGAAGCGGCGCAGAAAGTAGATGCGGCTGCGCCGCTGCCGGACGAGCATGACGAGCTCGGGATCGGCATCCGGCTGCGTGTGCAGGTGCAGCGCGTGCAGCGAGCGATGGCGGTTCTGATAGGAGATGACGGCGTGGCCGGCACCTTCATCGGCGATGGGCATAAGGTCGAGCCACCATTGCATGACGCGGTCCGACTTCGAGAAAAAGCGATGGCCGCCGATGTCCATGCGATTGCCCTTGTAGCGGACGGTGCGCGAGATGCCGCCGATCGAGTCGTCGGCTTCGAGCACGAGGGGCCGAATGGCTGGAGCGTGCTCCGGCGTGGTGCCAGAGCGGCGCAGCAATTCCAGCGCGGCGGTAAGACCGGCAGGTCCCGCACCAATGATGATGGCGGTGCGCTGGGTCATTGCGTGCGCGCGAATCGGCCGGCGACGCACGTGGCGACGAGCTCGCCTTCCGGAGAGAACGCGATCACGTCTGCACCGCGGCCGGCGACGATGGCGCCGTGGCTCTCTGCAAATCCGATCATGGCTGCCGGATTTGCCGAAGCCAGGCGCGCCACCGTGGAGAGGGGTGCGTGCGTGAAGCTGGCGAAGTTGCTCACGGCGCGATCCATGGTGAGCACGCTGCCGGCAACGATGCCGTCATGCCAACCCACCCCTCCCTTAATCTCGACATCGAAGCCGCCCAGGGTGTAGTGGCCTTCCGGCATGCCGGTGGCGCTGAGGCCGTCGGTGATGAGGATGGCACGTGCTGCGCCCTTGTTGCGCCAGAAGACGCGCACCGCAACCGGATCGACATGCTTACCATCGGCGATGATCTCGGCGTAAAGGTTCTGGTCATCAAGCACCACGCCCAGCATGCCGGGCTCGCGATGTTCGAGGCCGCGCATGGCGTTGTAGGTGTGGGTGGCGGAAACTCCGCCGGCAGCGATGCCGGCACGCGCCTCGACGGCGGTAGCGTCACTGTGGCCGAGGCTGACCCGGACGCCGAGGGACGCTGCATGGGTGATGAGCTCGAGCGCGCCGGGCAGCTCCGGGGCGATGGTGATGAGCCGCACGGTGCCACGGGCCGCCTGCCAGAAGCGGTCAAAGAGTTCCACGGAGGGCGCCTGCAGATACTCGGGCGGATGCACGCCGCGCTTGGCATAGGAGAGGAACGGTCCCTCGAGATGGACGCCGAGAGGTGCGGCGCCGGGCAGGGATTTCTGCTCGATCAGGGTGGCGAGACCATCAAGCGCA
>DASYGA010000362.1:0-58388 GCA_036000265.1 Steroidobacteraceae bacterium
AATCGCGACGTGCGTCACGAGTTGTTACGGCTTGGTCTTTGATCAGGCCTGCATGTTAAGATTGCCTTTTGGTCAGTCCCTTCCGTCGGCGAGGCACATACCTTGCTGGACGCGTCCAGGGAAGCTCGCTTGCGATTCCAATCTCTCTCGAACAATTAGAAGCCGTGAAAACAAGGAGAACCCGATGGCCAAAGGCCAATCGCTCCAAGATCCTTTCCTGAATGCTTTACGCAAGGAACGGGTGCCCGTATCCATCTACCTCGTCAACGGGATCAAGTTGCAGGGTCAGATCGATTCATTCGACCAGTTCGTGGTGCTGTTGAAGAATAGCGTCAGCCAGATGGTCTACAAGCACGCCATCTCCACCGTCGTGCCGGCGCGCAATGTGCGCCTTACCGCTGAGGAGGGAGCTGTGCCAGCGGAGTCTCCGGCGGAGTGATGCAGCACAGTTACCAGGCACGAGGACGTGCCCGGCCGCCGCAGGGTGAGGCGGTGCCTTTCAGCGAAGCACTGCTTCGCCCGCCGAACGAGTCTCGGGCAAAAACCACGCTTTTTGACCGAGACGGCGCTGGGCCGGGCACGATGCCTGGATCCAGCGCATCAAACTAGTGTTCGAGCGCCCGCGCTCAGGTGAGCGTGCGCTCCTGGTGCGCATCGGTCTCGGCGGCCAGGTTGACCCGGAGGACATCGAGGAGTTCACCCAGCTTGCGCTGTCGGCCGGCGCCCGGCCGGTCGCCACGGTGACGGGCCGCCGCGAGCGGCCCGACCCGCGGTTTTTCGTCGGCAGCGGCAAGGCGGAGGAGCTGAAGCACGCGGCCGCGGCGGGCGAGGCGGACGTGATCCTGGTGGATCACGCGCTGTCCCCCAGCCAGGAGCGCAACCTCGAGACGCTCACGGGCAAGAGGGTGCTCGACCGCAACGGACTGATCCTCGACATCTTTGCCCAGCGTGCGCGCAGCTTCGAGGGCAAACTGGAGGTCGAGCTCGCGCAGTTGCGGCATCTGGGCAGCCGCCTGGTGCGCGGCTGGAGCCACCTCGAGCGGCAGAAGGGCGGTATCGGACTGCGCGGACCCGGCGAGACACAGCTGGAGAGCGACCGGCGCCTGATCGGCCAGCGCGTGCGGGTGCTGACGCGGCGACTGGAGAAGATCAAACAGCAACGCGAGACCGGAAGGCAGATGCGCGCCGAGATCCCGGTGCCTTCGCTCGCCCTGGTCGGCTACACCAACGCGGGCAAGTCGACGCTCTTTCGGGGGTTGACGGGCGCGGACGCCTACGTCGCCAATCAACTCTTTGCGACGCTCGATCCAACGGTGCGCCGGATCACGCTGCCCGGGGGGACCCCGGTGGTGGCCGCCGACACGGTGGGGTTCATCCGCGAGTTGCCGCATGAGCTCGTGGCGGCGTTCCAATCGACACTGACCGAGGCGCGCGAGGCAACACTGTTGCTGCACGTCATCGATGCCAGCGATCCGCGCAGGGACGAGCACATCGCGCAGGTGAACGAAGTGCTGGCGGAGATCGGCGCGGTCGCGATTCCGCAGATCATGGTCTACAACAAGATCGATCGCCTCGAGCGCCCGCCGGGCACCGAGCGCGATGCGGCCGGCATACCGTCCGCCGTGTGGATCTCGGCGCAGAAGAGTCTCGGCCTCGACCTGCTGACGAGCGCCATCGCCGAGCGGCTGTCGCGATTCGCGCGCCGCGCGCGGCTGCGCTTGCCCGCGGGTGCCGGCGCGCTCCGATCCCGGCTTTATGCGGCCAAGGCGGTGCGCGAGGAGCGCACGGCCGAGGATGGCGCCATGGAGCTCACCGTGGAGCTGCCTGACGTGGAGATCCGCGCGCTGGCGGCCACTGCCGGGGTGCAGATCCTCGAGTCCTCCGAGCCCAATATTCCTTGTGCCTCCGGCGACCCCTACCTAGAATCTCCGACGGCTTGATCGTCGCGGAGCACAGAATTCTTGGGTAAGTTCGTGGTCGTCATCGGCACCCAGTGGGGTGACGAGGGCAAAGGAAAGGTCGTCGACCTTCTGACGGAGCGCGCCTCCGCCGTGGCGCGCTTCCAGGGCGGGCACAACGCCGGGCATACGCTGGTCATCGGCGGCCGCAAGACCATCCTCTCGTTGATTCCCTCGGGCATTCTCCGCGAGGGCGTCAGCTGCTTCATCGGCAATGGCGTCGTGCTCTCGCTGCAGGCGCTGCTTGCGGAGAGCCGTACCTTGATGGAGCAGGGCGTGCCCGTGTTCGAGCGGCTGCGCATCTCGCCGTTCTGTCCGCTCATCCTGCCCTCGCACGTTCTCCTCGACAAAGCGCGCGAGCAGGCGCGCGGACCCAATGCCATCGGCACCACGGGCCGCGGCATCGGGCCGGCTTATGAGGACAAGGTGGCGCGGCGCGCCGTGCGCGTCGCCGACCTCTTCCAGCGCGACCGCTTCGCCGCCAAGCTCGGTGAGATCGTCGATTTCCACAATTTCGTGCTGCAGCACTATTTCCGCCAGCCGACGGTCGACTTCCAGAAGACGCTCGATGACCTACTCGCCCTCAGCGAGACGATCGCGCCCCTGGTCACGGACGTGACACTGGCGCTGCACGCTCTTCGCCGGTCGGGAGCCAATGTTCTTTTCGAGGGTGCGCAGGGCGCAATGCTCGACGTCGACCTCGGCACGTATCCGTTCGTGACCTCATCCAACACCACTGCCGGGTTCGCGGGCACCGGTACGGGACTTGGGCCGCGGGTCTTCGATCATGTGCTCGGCATCGTGAAGGCGTACACGACGCGGGTCGGCGCGGGTCCCTTTCCGACGGAGCTCTTCGATGGCTACGGCGAACACCTGTCGCGCGTAGGCCACGAGTTCGGTTCCGTGACTGGCCGGCGGCGCCGCTGCGGCTGGTTCGATTCCGTGGCCCTGCGGCGCTCCATCGTCCATTCGAGCGTCTCCGGGCTGTGCATCACGAAGCTCGACGTGCTGGATGGTCTCGACACGATCAGGATAGCCGTCGGTTATCGCGCCGATGGCCAGGTGGTCGCAGAGCCGCCGCTCAGCATCGAAGGTTACGCGGGACTGGAGCCCGTGTACGAGGAGCTGCCCGGCTGGCGAGAGTCGACCGTAGGTGTCACCGACTACTCGGCCCTGCCCTTGAATGCGCGCAAGTACCTCGAGCGGCTGCAGTCGCTGGTCGAAGTGCCGATCGATGTCATCTCGACAGGTCCCGACCGCGATCAAACGATCGTCCTGCGCCATCCATTCGACAGTGTGAATATTGGCTAAAACAGGCCTGCGGCCGTTTTAGAGTTGAGTTCGGGCGTCAGACGCTCGCAGGAATCAGCCGCAAGAGGGCGCGGGCGATTCCCGGAACCAGGCGGGGGCGCTTCAGGCGAGCGTCGTATTCGGCCATGCGCCGCTCGTTCTCGGTGAGGCAGAGCTCGAGCAACCGGTGCAATGTCACCTGCGTTCCCAGGTCCTGGTGCGCCGTCAGGGTGAAGTTCTCGCCGGAAGCGGCAGCGGCAGTCTGCGGCTTGCCCATGCTGCGCGCCGTCTTTACCCGGGATGCCACCTGCTTGAGGATGATCCAGGCGCAGCGCAGTCGAAAGCCGGGACGGCGCCCCCACGGCAGCTGCGAGCGGCGATACTTCACCCAGTTCACGAAGAACAGGATGTGGCGGGCCTCCTCCTGCATCACCGGCTCGAACACCCGCACCAGCGCGGGCGGAAAGAACCCCGACTCGCGGGCGAGGGCGAACAGGCCGAAGGCGAAGAAGGAGTCGAAGCATTCGCCGAAGCCGGCGAAGAGAAAGTCGCTCTCCAGCGAGTGCGGCGTGAAGCGCGGCGGCGGCTCGATGGCGATCCGATAATGGGAGGTGAGCGCGACGAGCAGCCGCGCATGGCGCATCTCTTCGAAGCCCTGCAGCTCGATGGCCTTGCGCACCAGCGGATCGGACTCGAGCACCGCGGCGGCGGCCACGGTGTTTGAAGTCACGTTCTCGGTCGATACCGCCTCCTGCCAGAAAGGCAGGCTGCGCAGCCGTACGAGCTCCTCCTCCGCGAGCGCCGGCCATGGCATCTGCTCGGGGACGTACTCGACGTGCGTGTCGAGAAAAAACTCGGCGAGAAGGCGCCGATGCTCGGCGGATCCGACCGCGAGACTCTCCGACTCAATATTTGCCGGGACCACGGACATGTTGCAGCTCTCTCCGTCCTTCCACCCAATACCATGACAGCAACGCCGGGACTCCGAAGAGGATCTCCCGCATGCGCTTGGCCAGCGACAGCGCCAGGGCGAGCTCGCCATTGACGCCGAGCAGGGCACCGAATCCGATCAGGCTCGCTTCCTGCACGCCGAGCCCGGCCGGCACCAGGAACGCAAAATTACGCACGGTCATCGTCAGGCTCTCCAGGGCGATGGCCGCACCGAAGGGCACCGGGTGCCCGAGCCAGCGCAGAGCGAGCCAGGTCTCCAGCGAGCCGGCGACCATTCCGGTCACCTGCCAGGCCATCGCGGTCAAGAGGCGCGGCGCATCGGTGCACAGCTCTCGAATGGCGGCATCGAGGCTCGCGGATTGCCCCGCGAGGAAGCTCAGCGTCTGCTCGCCCAGGAAGCGCACCGCGATGCGCTCCATGCGCTGGAAGATCGAGCCGTAGCGCAGCAGCAGCGCGAGCAGCACCAGGAGCGGCAGGCTCGCGGCAAGCCCGATGAGCACATCGTCGGCAAATTGTACCGTGTTCGTGAGCCTGAGCAGGCACAGGACGCCGAGCATGACGAATACATACTGGCTGACGATGGTGAGCACCACCTCGGTCGTGACGCTGGCCGCGGCTGCGACGCCGTCGACGCCTGTCTCGCAGAGCAGGCGGATCCCGACGATCTCCCCGCCGATGTTCGCCGCCGGCAGCAGACGGTTGATGCCCTCGCGGACGCTGGCGATCCAGAAGAGACTGGCGATGCGGCTCTCGCGCCAGCGCGCGATGAGCACGCGCCAGCCGAGCGAATCGAGCAGGAGGGGCAGAGCGTGCAGCGGCACGAGCCAGAGCAGCACCCGGCCGGCGCGGACGAGCGGCACCAGGATGGCGCTGCCTTCGCGCAGGATCAGCCCGATCAGCAGCGCAAGACCTGCCGCGAGGGCGATGCGGACCGCGACTCTCATGCCGCATGCCGCTCGGCTGTCCGTGCGGCGGCCGAAAGCCGGAAGCCGCCGGTCTGCGCGCCGCAAGCGGCGATGGCCGCGCGCACCCGGGGGCTCAGCAGAGCGGCGAGCTCTTCCGCGTGGTGGTAGCTACCCATGCTGGCGGCAATGGCGGCGCCGGACTCGATTGCAGGATGCAGATAGATCTCCGTGACTCCCTCAGGAAGGCTTGCAAGCGCCTCGAGCAGCCTCGTCTCGTTCATCGAGCCGCTGTCCGACATGCCGAAAACATAGTCGTTGTGCGCGAGGCGCGCTGCCTTGAGCCGCCGCCGCATCAGTCCCAACCAGGGAGAGAGGAGCCCCGCGACCGCGGGGCCCGCGATCGCACCCCCTGCGCGGCGCGCGACCCAAGCCGGCTCGCGCGGCAGCCGGACAGCCGGAACACCGAACTCCCCGCCTATGCGTAGCAGCATCTCGAGCAGCGTTGGATGCAGATGGAAGTGCTTGTGGGCATTGACATGGTCGAGCGACAACCCGCTATCGGCGAAGGCCTGGAACTGCGCGCGGATCTCCGCCTCGAGCTGGCGGCGCACGGCCGGCAACGCGAAAAAGCGCACACCGTCACGCACCATGTTGGTGCCGAACCGGCCCTGGGCATCGACCAGCGCCGGAATGCTCCGCGGTGGCAACACCGACCAGCCGTCCGCCAGCACGAGGTGAAGACCGACAGAAAGCCCGGGTAGCTCGCGAGCGAGGCGGACCGCGTCCGCCGCCGCCGGCGCGCCGACCATGAGGCTGGCAGTGGTGAGTACGCCATCCGTGGCGGCCTGCTCGACGGCACGGTTGACGGCGTCGTGCAGCCCGAAGTCGTCCGCGGTGATGATGAGGAAACGCAACGAGTCGACCGCGGGCAGCTCAGGCCTCGTGCGCGTGCAGGAAGCGGAAGAACTCCACACCCTCGCGCAGGCGCCGCTTGGTCATCTCCCAGCTGCGCAGCATCTCGCCCGTGAGCTCGGCGATCTTGCGCGGCCGGAAGTAGAACGTCTTGTAGAAGGTCTCCACCGCGTGGTAGATCTCCTTCGCCGGCAGATGCGGGTAGCTGATCGGCGAGAGCTGCACGCCGCTGTCGTTCACCAGGTTGAGGTTGTCGTGGGCGGTGATCCAGCCGTTGTCCACCGCCTGTTGGTACAGTTGCGTGCCGGGGTAAGGGGCGGCCAGCGATACCTGGATGGTATGCGGATTGATGTCGACCGCAAACCGGATCGTTTCGCGGATGGTCTCGGCCGTCTCCCCGGGAAGGCCGAGGATGAAGGTGCCGTGGATGGTGATGCCGAGCTTGCGGCAATCGCTGGTGAAGCGCCGCGCGATGTCGGTCTTGAGGCCCTTCCTGATGTTGTGCAGGATCTGGTCGTTACCGGACTCGTAGCCGACGAGCAGCAAGCGCAGGCCGTTGTCCCGCATCACCTTGAGGGTGTCATAAGGGACGTTGGCCTTGGCATTGCAGGACCAGGTGACGCCGAGCTTGCCGAGGCCGCGGGCGATCTCCTCGGCGCGCGGACGGAAGTCGGTGAAGGTGTCATCGTCGAAGAAGATCTCCTTGACCTGCGGCATGTTCTCCTTGATCCAGCGCACCTCCTCGATGACGCTCGCGGCGCTGCGCACGCGGTAGCGATGGCCGCCCACGGTTTGCGGCCACAGGCAGAAGGTGCACTTGGAGCGGCAGCCGCGTCCCGTGTAGAAGGACACGTACGGATGCTGCAGATAGCCGATGAAGTAGTTCTCGATGGTGAGGTCGCGCTGGTAGACCGGGGTTACCCAGGGCAGCTCGTCCATCTGCTCGATCATGGGCCGCGCGGGATTGTGCTCGACCTTGCCGTCCGGGCGGCGGAAGGACAGCCCGGCAATGGTGCCGAGATCGCGGCCCTCGGCCACCTCCTTGCAGGTGTAGTCGAATTCCTCGCGGGCCACGAAGTCGATCGCGGCCGAGGCGCCGAGCGACCCCGCCGGGTCGACGGCGACCTTGGCGCCGACCAGGCCGATCTTCAGGCGCGGGTTCTCCTCCTTCAGCAGCTCCGCGACCTTGGCGTCGGTCGGGAAGGAGGGGGAACTGGTGTGCATGATGACGAGGTCGTATTCCTTCGCGAGCGGCAGCACCTGCGACATCGGAGTTCCGTCCGCGGGGGCATCGAGCAGCCGGCTGCCGGGGACGAGCGCAGCGGGTTGCGCCAGCCAGGTGGGATACCAGAAGGATTTGATCTCGCGCTTCGCCTGGTAGCGCGCGCCGGCGCCGCCGTCGAAGCCGTCGAATGAGGGAGCTTGCAGGAACAGTGTTCTCATCATGATGAAATGTCCTCAGGAAATCGGCTGCACGGAGCCATCGCGGGCCACGCGGTAGCGGCCCTGCCGCCACTGCACTTCGCGGGTCACGAAAGCGCCGCACCAGAGAGCAAACCCGAGCGCATCGGCGAGCGGGATGGCCCAGAGCTGGGACCGGGAGCGCTCCGGGGACGGCCCGGCTGCGCCCGCGGCCCGGGCGGCAAAATGTAACATCAGGCGCAGTACTGCCGTCGCGGCAAGCAAGGAGAGCGTCAGGAATGTCCCATCCGCAATTACGCACCCGAGCACTGCGACCGGCAGACTGAAAGTGACTGCGGAGAAGGCGTATCCGCCTGGACGCACGACCCGGATGGTCCGTAGCCACCTGAGGCCGTGCTGCGAGAGTTGACGGAAGCTGCGTTCGTCAACGGCGGTATCCACCACGACGTCCGATAACTCCGTCCGTTGACCGCGGCGGCGCGTCAGCTCGCCGAGCCGGTAATCATCCGCCAGCTGATCGGCGATGGCCGGGAAGCCGCCGATGCCCTCGAGAGCATCGCGCCGCAAGGCGATGGTGGCGCCGAAGGCGAAGGCGCGCGAGCCGAAGAGAGCCGCAACGCGCACCGAGGGAATGAACCAATCGTTGATGAAGAGTGTCCCCAGCAGGGACCAGAGGCCGGGGCGAGGGACGCCGCGATAAGGGCAGGTGACGATGCCGACCGCCGGGTCGGCGAGCGGCGCGGCAACCGCGGCCAGGTATCCCGGCGGCACGCGCACGTCGCTGTCGGCCAGTACCAGCCAGTCGTGTCGGGCGGCACGCATCATGTTGATGAGATTGCTGACTTTCGCGCTGGCGCCATGCCGGGTCGGATCGACGACCACGGCGACATCGAGCCGCGGGAAGTCGCGCTTCAGGCCCTCGAGCACGACGAGGGCCGGGTCGGCCGCATGCTGCACGCCGAAGACGATCTGCAGGCCGGCGGGATAGTCCTGCTCACAGAAGGAGCGCAGCGAATGGTCAAGCCCAGGCTCGGCGCCGCACAGCGGCTTGAGCACGGTCACCGGATGCAGCGGCCCCGCCGAGCCCCCGCCGAGCCTGCGCTGCACGCCACTGTTGCGCCAAAGCCGCACTGCCCCCCAGGCGATGGCGGCATAGCCGAGCGCGGCCGCGCTCAGCAGCGTGCCGAGAGAGGTCATGACTGCCTGGGCAGTTACAGCGACCGTGGAGCCGGTTATCATGGGCGGAGGAATGCCTACACCGCGGATTGCAATGAGCGACGAAGTCGGACGGTTTCAAGTACATGAATTCCGCACATGGTACACGTTTGCTTGCCGTCCGGGGGTGCCTGCGTGACCGACACCAGCGGCGCTCAGGCCACACTGTGGGCTGCCAGCGACAGCTCCAAGGAGGCCGAGTCGCTCATTCTCGTGGACGAGGCGGACCGGGAGGTGGGCTATTTGAGCAAGGTGCGCTGTCACGAGGGACGGGGTGTCCTGCACCGCGCGTTCTCGCTGCTCATTTTCAACGATCGCGGCGAGCTGCTGCTGCAGCGTCGCTCGGCCGCGAAGCCGTTGTGGCCGCACTACTGGTCGAACAGCTGCTGCAGCCACCCGCGGCGGGCCGAGACCATGGAGACGGCCATCCACCGGCGGCTATATGAGGAGCTGGGGCTTGCCTGTCCGCTACAATTCCTTTTCAAGTTCCAGTATCAGGCTCAGTTCGACAGTGTCGGCGCGGAGCATGAGCTGTGCTCGGTCTTCATCGGCCGCAGCGGCGGCCGGGTGAGCATCGATCACAACGAGATCTCGGACTGGCGCTGGGTGAGCACCGAGCGGCTCGCCGAGGAGATGGGGGGCGCGGGTGCGGAGCGCTTCACTCCCTGGTTCTCTCTCGAGTGGGCACGGATTTGGCGGGACCACCTGCCGGCGCTGCATGCGTTACAGTCGCGGCGCGGGACCTCGAGCTGAGCCCCGTAACACAGGAGCTGATTTTGGGAATTCCACTGATTCAAAAGTATCGCGTGGCAAGCTACATCCTCGGCAAGAAATTTCGCCGGGAGAAGCGCTACCCGCTAGTGCTCATGCTGGAGCCTCTGTTCCAGTGCAATCTCGCCTGCGCCGGCTGCGGCAAGATCGACTATCCAAAGGAAGTCCTGCAGAAGCGGGTATCGGTCGCCGATGCCCTGCGGGCGGTCGATGAATGCGGGGCGCCGATGGTCTCCATTCCCGGAGGCGAGCCGCTCATCCACAAGGAGATGCCGCAGATCGTCGCGGGAATCGTCGCGCGCAAGCGCTTCGTCTATCTCTGCACCAACGCGATCCTGCTCGCCAAGCACATCGACGACTACCAGCCCTCGCCCTATCTCACCTTTTCGGTGCACCTCGACGGCAACCGCGAGCGGCACGACGAGTCGGTGTGCCAGGAAGGGGTATTCGACAAGGCGGTCGCTGCCATCAAGCTCGCGCGCTCCCGGGGATTTCGCTGCACCGTCAACTGCACGCTGTTCCAAAAGGAGAAACCGGACGAGGTAGCCGACTTCTTCGACTTGGCCCAGTCGCTCGGCGTCGAGGGGATCACCGTCTCCCCCGGCTACAGCTATCAGCACGCGCCGCGCCAGGACGTGTTCCTGGGGCGTGATGCGAGCAAGCAGCTCTTCCGCGAAATCTTCAAGCGCGGCCGCGCACGCGGCGCCAAGTGGCCGTTCAACCAGTCGTCGCTGTTCCTGGACTTCCTGGCGGGAAACCAGACCTATCAGTGCACGCCGTGGAGCAATCCGACCTACAACCTCTTCGGTTGGCAGCGGCCGTGCTATCTGCTGACGGACGAGGGTTACGCCACGTCCTTCCGTGCCCTGATGGAGGAGACGGACTGGGAACGCTATGGCGTCGGCCGCAACCCCAAATGTGCCAACTGCATGGCCCACTGCGGCTTCGAGGGCACGGCCGTGGACGACACGTTCGCGCATCCGCTGAAGGCGCTGAAGGTAGCCCTGCGCGGGCCGCGGCTCGACGGCCCGATGGCGCCGGAGCTGCCGTTCCTCTACGACGATCAGCCGCCACCGCCGCTGGCGGTGATCCCGCTCGCCGACATCGGGCGCGCGAGCCGCAAGGAGGAAAGCCGGCGTGCCAGCCGTGCCTGAGGCGTTCGCCGGTCAGCTCGAGGCTTGGCGCACCCGGATGGAGGCGGCGCTCGCGGCCCGGCTGCCGCGGGCCGACCAGACACCCGAGCGGCTGCACGCGGCGATGCGTTACAGCGTGCTCGGTGGCGGCAAGCGGGTGCGCCCGATCCTGCTGCTCGCGACGGCGCGTGCGCTCGGACTCGAGGAGCAGCAGGTGGAGGCGGCCGCCTGCGCGCTGGAGTTGGTCCACGTCTACTCCCTGGTGCACGATGACCTGCCGTCGATGGACGACGATGACCTGCGCCGCGGCCGGCCCACCTGCCACAAGGCCTATGACGAGGCGACGGCGCTGTTGGTGGGCGATGCCCTGCAATCCCTCGCCTTCGAGCTGCTCGCCCGCGACCCGGCTCTGCCGGCCGATCCGGCCATCCGCGTGCGTCTGGTGCAACTGCTTGCCGCTGCGATCGGCAGCGTCGGCATGGCGGGCGGTCAGGCCATCGACCTCGAGGCCGAAGGCCGCAAGCTCGCCATCGCCCAGGTCGAGCAGATGCACGCCCTGAAGACCGGTGCGCTGATCCGCGCCAGCGTAATGATGGGGGCGGCCTGCGTGCCGACGCTCGAGCCGCAACTGGTGCAGGCGCTCGCCGGCTTCGCGGCTCCGATCGGACTGGCCTTCCAGATCCAGGATGATCTGCTCGACGTGCTCTCCGATACCGTGACGCTCGGCAAGGCGGCGGGCGCCGACCGCGAGCGCGGCAAGCCCACCTATCCGGCCGTCGTCGGCGTGGCGGCCTCCCAGGAGCAGGTACGTCGCCTGCACAGCGCGGCCATGGAATCGCTCGCGCCGTTCGGCAGCGGCGCGGATGCCCTGCGCGGCGTCACCGACTGGCTGCTCGCCAGGCGCAATTGACCGGAGGTCCGAGCTCGTGGAATCCGTTTCCGCCATGTCCGATGAGGCTTACCAGGACGAGATCCTGCCGCACGTCTCGCGTACTTTCGCGCTGACCATCCCGCAGCTTCCGGCGGCGCTTCGCACCGCGGTGACCAGCGCATATCTGCTCTGCCGCATCGCCGACACCATCGAGGACGAGCCGGCACTGTCGGCTGCCGACACATTCGTCTTTCTCGAGCGCTTCACCGCGGTGGTGAGGGGCACGGAGGATGCGGGGCGCCTCGCGCGGGATGTCGTGCCGAGGCTTTCCGACCGCACGCTGCCCGCCGAGCGCGATCTCGTCGCCAACATGGACAGGGTCATCCGCGTGGTGGGGGGGTTCGACGAGCGCCAGCGCGCCGCGATCCGCCGCTGCATCGAGGTGATGAGCCGCGGCATGCATCAGTTCCAGCGCACCGCAAGCCTCAAGGGGCTCGCCCGCTCGACCGACATGGATTCGTACTGCTACTACGTGGCGGGAATCGTCGGCGAGACCCTGACCGAGCTCTTCTGCGCCTACTCGCCTGCCATCATGCGCCACTACGCCACGCTCTACGAGCTGGCGCCTTCGTTCGGGCAGGGCCTGCAGATGACCAACATCCTCAAGGATGTCTGGGAGGACCGCAGCCGCGGCGCCTGCTGGCTGCCGCAGGAGGTCTTCAGCCGGTACGGGGTCGACCTCGCTCAGCTCTCGGCGGAGCACAGCGATGAGCGCTTCCACGCGGGCATGCTGGAGCTCATCGGCGTCGCACACGGCCATCTGCGCAACGCGCTCGCCTTCACGCTCCTCATTCCCGGGGAGGAGGCGGGCATCCGGCTCTTCTGCCTGTGGGCGATCGGCCTTGCGGCGCTGACATTGCGCAAGATCCAAACGACGCCCGGATTCACGGCCGGCGCCCAGGTAAAAGTCTCCCGATCGGCAGTGATGATGACCCGGACACTGACAGGTCTTTCGGTGCGCAACGACCGGATTCTGCGGCAGCTTTTCGCGCGTGCCGCGCGCGGCCTGCCGCTCGCGGAAGGACAGGTGCCGCGCAAGCCGGCGGTGTACGCCCCCGCGGTGGACGACCTCGGAGCCTCCACGCAGCTCGGAGGCTCGCTCCGATGAATGCGGCCGCGGCGCAGAGCGCCCGTTATCCGAGCAATCTCGACAAGGCGATCGGCGCGGCGCGGGACGCGCTCATCCGAACACAGAAGCCCGACGGGCACTGGCTGTTCGAGCTCGAGGCCGACTGCACCATTCCGGCCGAATACATCCTGATGATGCATTATCTGGATGAGATCGAGCCGGAGCTCGAGCGCAAGCTGGCGGTTTACCTGCGCGAGCACCAGGCCGCCCATGGCGGCTGGCCGCTCTACTTCGGTGGCGAGCTCGACTTGAGCTGCACCGTAAAGGCGTACTACGCGCTGAAGCTGGCGGGGGATGATCCGCAGGCGCCCCACATGCGTCGCGCCCGCGAGGCGATCCTCGCGCGCGGTGGCGCAGCGCACGTCAACGTCTTCACGCGGATCGCGCTCGCGCTTTTCGGCCAGGTTCCCTGGCGGGCGGTGCCCTACATCCCCGTCGAGATCATGTTGATGCCGAAGTGGTTCCCGTTCCACATCGACAAGGTCTCCTACTGGTCGCGGACCGTGATGGTGCCGCTGTTCGTGCTCTGCACGGTGAAGCCCTTGGCACGCAACCCGCGGCGGGTGGATGTGCGCGAGCTCTTCACCCAGCCGCCGGAAGAGGAGCGCCACTATTTCCGGCTGCCGCGCGAGGGAAAACTGCTCGCGCGGATATTCTTCGGCATCGATCGCCTGGCGCGCTGCATCGACCCGCTGATCCCGGCGGCGATGCGCAAGGCCGCTATGCGGCGTGCCGAGGCCTGGGTGCTCGAGCGCCTCAATGGCGAGGACGGGCTCGGCGCGATCTTTCCCGCCATGGTGAACGCGCTCGAGATGATGGTGCTGCTCGGCTACCCCGCGGATGATCCGCGACGGGTCACCGCCAAGCGCGCGATCCAGAAGCTTCTGGTGATCAAGGGCGAGAGGGCGTACTGCCAGCCCTGCGTCTCACCCGTGTGGGATACGGCGCTGGCGGCGCTTGCCATGCAGGAGGCCGGCGACAGCCAGTCGGTCCACGCCGCCGTGCGCGCGCTCGACTGGCTCGTGCCGCGGCAGGTGCTGGAGGATGTCGGGGACTGGCGCGCGCGCCGGCCAGGCGTGCGCGGCGGCGGCTGGGCGTTCCAGTTTGGCAACGCGCACTATCCCGACCTCGACGACACGGCGGTGGTCGCCTGGGCCATGCATCAGGCGCGCTTGCCGCAGCGCTACGGTGTGGCAATCGAGCGGGCGCTCGACTGGCTGGTCGGCATGCAGAGCGAGAACGGCGGCTTTGCCGCTTTCGATGCTGACAACACCCATTACAACCTCAACTACATCCCGTTCGCGGATCACGGCGCACTGCTCGATCCGCCGACCAGCGACGTGACGGCGCGCGTGCTCTCCGTGCTGTCGCTCATCGGCCGGCCGCAGGATCGTATCGCGATCGAGCGCGCCCTGGCTTATCTGCGGCGGGAGCAGGAGGCCGACGGCTCCTGGTTCGGCCGCTGGGGCAGCAATTTCATCTATGGAACCTGGTCGGTGCTCATGGCGCTGGAGCTTGCCGGCGTCCCGGCCGAAGACCCCGCGGTGCGCCGCGCCGTGGTTTGGCTCCTGTCGCGACAGAACGAGGACGGCGGCTGGGGCGAGAGCAACGACAGCTACGACCTGGAGAAGTACCGCGAGAGCAGTTTCGAAAGTACGCCGTATCAGACAGCGTGGGCGGTGCTGGCGCTCATCGCCGCGGGCGAAGGCAGATCGCCGGCAGTGGGACGCGGCATCGACTACCTGCTGCGCACCCAGGAGAGCGACGGACTGTGGTCGCATCCGACCTTCACCGCGCCCGGGTTCCCGCGGGTGTTTTATCTGAAGTATCACGGCTACAGCGCCTTCTTTCCGCTCTGGGCGCTCGCCGCCCATCGCCGCAGCGCCGAGCCGCCTCTGTCTTGAAGCCCATCGGCATCGTCTCGGCGCTCGCCGCCGAGGCGCGCACCCTCGGGCCCGCGGCGCCCCATGGGGCGGGTGTGAGTCAGCTCGCCGATGGGGCGCTGCTGGCCGTGAGCGGGATGGGGGAGAGCGCCGCGGCCGCCGCGGCGCGCAGGCTGGTGCTGGCGGGCGCCACGGCCCTGGTGAGCTTCGGGATGGCCGGGGGACTCGATCCGGCACTGATCTGCGGCACCGTGCTGCTGCCGGACGAAGTCGCGGTCTGTGGCCGCGGCGATCCGGAAAGCACGGGCTGCGCCACCTCGCGGGAGTGGCGGCAGCGCCTGCGCGCCGCCCTGCCGGTCTCGTGCATCGTGTGCGAAGGCAAGCTCCTCACGAGCGCGCGCCCGCTCGGCCATCCGGATGCCAAGGCGGCAGCTTGGCGAGCTTTCCGCGCCGCTGCGGTCGATATGGAGAGCGCCGCCATCGCGCAGGTCGCCGGACAGGCCGGGCTGCCATTCATCGCGCTGCGGGTCATCGTCGATACGGCCTCCGATGAGTTGCCTGCGGCGGTCATCGCCGCAAGCGCCGGTGGACAACTGCGGATCGGGGTGCTGCTCACGGGTCTGCTGCGCGCGCCGGGCGATGTCGGAGGCTTGATACGCCTCTCCGCGCGCTACCGTATCGCGCGGCGCGTGCTCACGGCCGCGGCCCGGCCGGGATCGGCATCGCGGCGCGCGCTGGTCGGCGGTCCTGAGGGACGGACATCATGAGATCGCCCGGAGCACCCTTTGACGCGGCGCAGCCGCGGCCCGGAACGGGCGAGACTCGCGATGGGCCGGGCAAAGCTCTGGTGACCGGGGCGACCGGATTCGTCGGTGCCGCGGTCGTTCGCGCACTCCTTGCCGAGGGGTGGCAGGTGCGTGCGCTGGTGCGCGCGGGGTCGGACCGGCGCAACGTCGCAGCGCTCGCGGTCGAGCAGGTCGTGGGTGATCTGACGGACAGCGCATCCCTGGAACGGGCGCTCGCGGGATGCCAGGCTGCCTTTCACGTGGCCGCCGATTACAGGCTGTGGGCGCCGCGGCCGCAGGAGCTCTATTGCACCAATGTCGATGGCACCGGGCACCTCCTCGATGCGGCCCGGAGCGCGGGGGTGCGGCGCATCGTGTACACGAGCAGCGTTGCAGCCGTGGGACTGCCCGAGGACGGCCGGCCGGGCGCTGAAGATACTCCCGTGGGACTCGACGACATGATCGGTCACTACAAGCGCTCGAAGTTTCTCGCCGAAGAGCGCGCACGCGCAGCGGCGGCCGCCGGCGTGCCGGTCGTGATCGTCAATCCCTCCACGCCCATCGGGCCGGGGGACGTCAAGCCGACACCCACGGGCCAGATCGTGCTCGATGCGGCCCGCGGCCGCACGCCGGCCTATGTCGATACGGGACTCAACATCGCGCACGTGGACGATATCGCGGCGGGCCACCTGCTGGCCTTTCATCGCGGGCGGATCGGCGAGCGCTACATTTTGGGCGGTGAGGACATGACACTGCGTCAGATCCTGACCCTCATCGCACAACTCGTCGGCCGAAGGCCGCCTCGCATCCGGCTGCCGCATGCCGCCGTCCTCCCCGTGGCATACGTGGCGGAGCTCTACGCGAGATTGACCGGCCGTCCCACGCGCGTGACGGTGGAAGGGGTGCGCATGTCCCGCAAGCATATGTTCTTCTCGAGCGACAAGGCCGTGCGCGAGCTTGGGTACGGATGGCGGCCGCCCGCAGAGGCGTTTGCCGATGCGCTGCGCTGGTTTCGCGAGCACGGTTATCTCGCAGACTAGAAGGGGCACAGACTAGAAGGGGCACAGACTAGAAGGGGTATCCTATGCCCGTGAAGACCGCGATGCCTTCGTGGCCTTTGCCGATGTCCACGTAGCCGACGACCGAGGGCGGTGCGATCCCGCGGAATCCCACTCCCATCACATTGTGCAGGTGTCTGACCGGAAACGTGCTGGTGCCGTGGAAGACCCGTCCGGTATCGAAGAACGGGGCGACCTGCAGGTCGATATGCGTCCCGAGCGCGTCGATCGAGAGGACGGTCTGGCGCAGCTCGATGTTGGCGGAGAAGGAGTTGCGGTCGTAGAAGCGCCCGTCGCCGTAACCCCTCAGGGTCTGCGAGCCGCCCAGGGTGCTCGTGTCGCCGCCCAGGCTGCTCAGCGCCCAGAAAGGCACGTGGTGCGCGGTGGGCTCGTAGCGCAGAGCCACGTGAGTCGCCACCACGAGCGAGTGATACGGCGACCAGTAGAACCGCGCATCGCCGCCGGCCTCCGTGAAGAGTGAATTGTCCAACTCGACGTTACGGCTCGCGATACCGCCGTAAGCGACGAGCTCCATGCCTCGGGTGGGAATCACGATGTCGTCACGGGTGTCGTAGACCAGCGAGATGCGATTCAGCAGCTCGTGCGTGGTGCCGATGCCGATGATGTCCGCGAACCGCTCGGTGATCGGCGGCACGCCCTTGAGATCTCCAGCCAGAACCTTGACCTTCCTTGCGGTGAAGGTGTACGCCAGCTGCCAGGCATGGGTGATGTTCCAGCCCACCGTGGTGGTGACGCCGAGCTGCTGGTCCGTGTAGACAGTCTGATTGATCTTGAAGGAGTTGTTGCCGATACCGTAGAAGCGGGGCGTGCCGCTGCGATCGTAGAGGCCCTCGACCGTGAGCGACAGGAGCTTGTGCCGCAGGAGCCCGGTCTGATAGAGCGCATCGAGTGTGCTCTCGATGTGCTGCTCCCCGCCGCCGACGATCGACCACTGGGTGTCCTCCGACGGGAACGCGAGGATGCGGCCGTGCGCGCCCCAGCCGAAGTACGGGTTGTGCATGATGTCGGGCGCGACGATGGCGGTGATCTCGCTGCGGGAATTGGTCACCAGCATCGTCGGAATGATGCCGAGCGTGGTGCCGCTGTTGGGGTCCACCGCCGTGAGCGGAACCGGCAGCACGGGCCAGGTGGTGGGATTCAGCCAGTTGACGTTCCGCCGCGGTCTCGCAGTTTGGGGCGCGAGCGGCCGGATCGGCCCCTGGATCTGCGGCGCATGGACGGGTGCGGGCGGCGCGGCGGCGGGGGCGCCTTGCGCTGCGGCGGGGCGCGCCGCGAGGCAAAGCGGCACCGCGGCGATCAGCCCGAGCGCTGCACGGATGGACGGGCTTGGGCTATGCTTAACGAAACACACGTCTTTCAAGGCAATCAGCACGCTCTCCGCGGCGTTGGGACCGCGGCTTCGGTTGCAGATCAAGGAAGCCAGCATGGCGAAAAGGTGGGCCGATTATATCTATCCGCGGACTGGCGGTCTTGCGGACCGGGTTGCAGGGTCAGGCGAGGTCGTGCCTCAGCTGTCGGTTGCGCAATGACCCTCGCTTACGCCGCCGCAGCGGTGCCCTTGGCCATCTGGACTTACCTTCTGCTGGGGCGCGGTGGCTTCTGGTCGATCGCGCGCGCGTTGCAACCGCGGCCGCCATCCAGTGCCGATGGCCGCGCGAGTCCAATGGCCAGTCGATCTGCCAGCCGATTTGTAATAGCCGTGATACCCGCACGCGACGAAGCGGACGGGATCGGCAGAGCCGTGAGCTCGTTGCTGGCGCAGACACTGTCACCACCCGTCCATGTGATCGTTGTCGATGACGGCAGCACGGATGGGACCGCCGCGGAGGCAAAGCGGGCTGCCGAAGCCGCGGCCGCCGGCGAGCGGCTGACGGTGCTGCCCGGCAAGCCGCCGGCTCCAGGCTGGACGGGCAAGCTCTGGGCCATGTCGCAGGGAGTTGCCGCTGCCACCGCGCACAATCCAGGCTTCCTGCTGCTCACCGACGCCGATATCGAGTACGCGCCCGGCGATGTCGCGCAGCTCGCCGGTCAGGCCGAGGCGGAGCATCTCGATCTGGTCTCGCTCATGGTGCGGCTCTCGACGGCCACGCTCGCGGAGCGCTGTCTCATCCCGGCTTTCGTGTTTTTCTTTCTCAAGCTCTATCCTCCGGGTTGGATCGCATCGCCGCGGTTCTCCACGGCGGGCGCCGCTGGCGGTTGCATGCTGATCCGCCCGGCGGCGCTGGCGCACGCCGGAGGGCTGGCCGCGATCCGCAGCTGCATCATCGACGACTGCGCGCTCGCACAGGCGGTCAAATCCAGCGGCGGGCGCATCTGGCTGGGCCTCGCGCGGCAAACACGCAGCCTGCGGGTGTATGGCACCTTCGCTGAGGTGGGCGCCATGATCTCGCGCACTGCCTTCAACCAGCTGAGGCACTCGTATCTGACCCTCGCCGCGACATTGCTCGGGCTCCTCGTCACTTACCTGGCGCCGCCGCTGCTGCTGCTGAGCGGCGAGCCGGTACTGATCGGACTGGGCGCCGCCGCGTGGCTGCTGATGACCGCCTGCTATCTGCCGATGGTGCGCTTCTATCGCCTCCCAGCCGCTTACGCGCTGACCCTGCCAGCCGTTGCGCTCTTCTACGCGGCCGCCACGGTCCGCTCCGCCGTCGAATACGCCGCGGGACGCGGCGGAAGATGGAAGGGCAGGGTGCAGGACGTGCGCTCGGGCAAGACCGGCGCTTAGCCGCGTATCATGGATCTGCTCGCCGACAGCCGCGGAATCGATCTTTGGTGCACCTACATCAGTGAGATCGGCGACCCTGCGCTCTTTCCCCGCTACGAGGCACTGCTCAGTCCGCAGGAGCGCGCGACGCAGGGGCGATTCCGGTTTGCGCGGGACCAGCGGCGTTACCTCGTCACGCGCGCCCTGGTGCGCACGGTGCTGTCCCGCTATGCCCGGGTGCGGCCTGAGGACTGGGTGTTCTCGGCCGGGCCATACGGGCGCCCGGAGATATCGGGCCCGCTGCCCGTGCCGGCGCTGGAATTCAACATCTCGCATTCCGGCGATCTGGTGATGCTGGGGGTCACGTCGGGCCGGACGCTCGGTATCGACACCGAGAGCATCGCGATTCGCGCGGCCGACATCGACGGACTCGACCGCTATTTCGCGCCACAGGAGAGTGCGGCGCTGCTCGCGCTGCCCGCGGACGAGCGGCGCCGGCGCTTTCTCGAGCTATGGACGCTGAAGGAGTCCTACATCAAGGCGAGGGGGATGGGACTGGCGATCGCGCTGGATGCGTTCCGCTTCGAGATGCCCGGCGATCGCAGACTGCGGCTATGCATGCAGCCCGATCTCGGCGATTCGCCGCAGCAGTGGCGGGTGTGGCAGCTGACGCTGCGCGGCGATTATCTGGCGGCGGTCTGCGCTGCCCGTGGCGACAGCGCTCCGCGCATCACGGTGCGCGAGGCCGTGCCGCTGGCGGGTGAGAGACTCGTGACGGTCGAGCCGTCGCGCAGCACGGCCTAGCTGCCATCATCGCATCGCGGCGGCCGCGAAATTCGCTGTCGGCATACCAGTCCGGCCACTGATCGCCGTCCGCCAGGTTGCGGCCGAGGAGATAGAGCGTCTGGATGTCCTCGAGTGTGCCGCTGAGGTCCCAGTTCGGATCGAACACATCCTCGGGCGTGTGATAGCGGTGGGCGGTGTAGTCCAGGGAGGCGGCGAGCCCCGCGGCGCGCCCGCCCTCGATCAGATCGAGGCCGGGGCTGACGATCAGCGCCGGCACGCCGGCCTTGGCGAAGCTGAAATGATCGGAGCGGAAGTAGAACCCGTACTGCGGCGTCGCTTCCGGAGTCAACACCCGGCCTTGCAACGAGAGCACCTGCTTGAGCTCGTCCTCGAGCTGCGATTGGCCCGCGCCGATCACCGTCATGTCGCGAGCGCGGCCGATGATCGGCCAGGCGTCGATGTTGAGGTCGGCAACGGTCTTGTCGAGCGGAAACGCCGGGTGCTCCACGTAGTACTGCGACCCGAGCATCACCGCTTCCTCGAGTGTCGGCATGAGAAAGAGGACGCTGCGCTCCGGCGGCGTCTTCTGGTGAGCGAATGCATCGGCGATCTCGAGCAGCGCCGAGAGCCCGCTGCCGTTGTCGATGGCGCCGTGAAAGATCTCCCGGCGGCCGCGCGGCCCGCCCGTCGTGCCGAGATGATCCCAGTGCGCGCTGTAGATCACGACCTGGTCCGGATGCTTGCTGCCCTTGACCAGCGCCAACAGGTTGTAGGAGCGGCCATGGGAGACGGTGCTGCGCAGCACGATGGAAGCAGTAGCCGCGAGCGGCACGGGCTTGAAGCCGCGCTGCGCCGCCTGCGCGGCGAGGCTGTCGAAATCCAGCCCGGCCGCATGGAAAAGGCGCAGCGCGGCGGCGCGTGTCAGCCAACCGGCGACCGCGAGCCGCGGGCCGGGAGCCACTGCGGTGGGCAGACTCTGCAGCGGGCCGCCATTGCTGTTCCTGACCACCGCCCAGGAATAGCCGGCCGCATCATCGCTGGTGTGAACGATGAAACAGGCGGCGGCGCCCATGCGTGCCGCCTGCTCGTATTTGTAGACCCAGCGCCCGTACCAGGTCATCGCCTTGCCGTTGAAGAGTTGCGGGTCGCCCGTGGCGTATCCGGGGTCGTTGACCAGCACGATCACCGTTTTGCCCCTGACGCTGGCGCCCTGGTAGTCGTCCCACTGCCATTTGGGCGCATCGATTCCATAACCCATGAAAACGATCGGCGAGTTGCGCAGGGCGACGACCGGCCGGGCAGCCTGCGTGAAGGTCACCATGTCCGTTCCGTAGGCAAAGCTCTGCGGGCCGGCCCCCGCGATACGCACCTCGAGCTTCGTGCCGGTGTTGAGGAGGGTGGTCGTCACCACCGGGACGCTCTGCAGCCAGTAACCGTGGTTGCCCGGCGTGAGGCGCATGCGCCGGAACTGATCGACCAGATAACGGATGGTGAGCACCTCGCCGCGCGTGCCGGGCTTGCGGCCGCCGAAGGCGTCCGCGGACAGGGTCCTGTCGAATTGCAAAAAATTGGCGTCGTTGATCTGTGGGGTCAGCGCGACCGCCATCGGCGGCGGCGTGGCGGAGGTCGCGATGGCCGCGGGTGCGCTGATCACACGGGCCGCGGCCGGGGCGGATGAGTCATCACCGGATTGGCAGGCGCAAAGCGCCAGTGCCATCAGGCTGAGGAGCAGGGGTTTGCCGGGGAGTTTCCTAGGACTCATCGTCTTGCGAAGGCGGAACTCGGAGGCTTCCTCGTTTCCAGCAGGCAGAGCTCAGGGACCATCCCGAGCGGGAGGTGGCACGCCGAAAGATGATAGCCCCGCGCCTAGCCGAGGTCGATGGCGAGGGTGTTTCGATCGCGTACGAGCCGACCGAGCACCGCCTCCGCGGCCAGCCGCGCGGCCCCGCGGCGGTGCGGATTAGCGTCACGGGTGAACGGCAGCTGCTCACCGTTCAGTACGATTCCGTGGACCCCGCTGCCCGCAGCTCCGACCCGATATGTCACCTCGAGCGGATATCCACGCACCGATGTGGTTACCCGCATCCCATCCAGCACGGCGGGCATGACCGGATCGAGGCGGAGCGCGCGGGATTCCCAGCTAAAGCCGAGGAAGTGCCGCAGCGTCAGGGCGAGCGCGATGCCGGCACCGCTGGAATACACTCGCCAGCCGCCGTCCAGGGGGATCGTGCCGGCACAGATGCGCGCGTATTCCGTGCGCGCCTGGTAGCGATCGGCGAAAGCCGCGTCGGAGCTGGAGTAGTAGCAGTTCGCCTGGCGCAGCGTCGCCGCGGGGACCAGGGAGCGGATGCCGATGGGATTGGCCTGGCAGAGCGCGCGGAAGAACTCTTCCGCCAGACCGACATGCGCCAGGGCTTGCGTGTAGCGCAAGTGCGCGTGCATGTACATCAGGCCGATCTCGCGGCCGAAGAACGTCGCGCTCTCCGCGCGCTGGAAGATGCGCTGGGGGCCGCCGTGATAGGGCAGCGGCCGGTCGAAGAGGCGCACGCCGTCGGGGCCCATGAGCTCTCGTCCGATGAGCTCGAGGTGCGCCCGTGTCTGATCCGGGGTCAGCATGTCCTCCAGGATCGCGTGGATCATCGCAAGAGAGCTGTAGCGAACCCCTGTGACCGCATCGCGCGGATGGAGGAGGTAACGAATGCCGGCACCGTCGAACACGGCATAGCCCGTCAGCACTTCGTCGGGAATCAGGACGCGTTGGAAGTCGGAGCGAACGGCCGCTGCCTGCCGCTCGAGAGGCTCCGCCTGCGCGTCTCGCCCGAGAGATCGCAAGGCATGCGCCAGTGTCGTGAGCGCCTGGAAATGCAGTGTCACCGTCCACGCGCTGCACATGTGATCGCGCAGCGTCGGGTCCGCCGGTTGCAGGGAATCGTTCCAGTCCCCGTGACCGTAGGCGGCGAGCGCGGTGCCCGGAATCCTGCGTCTATCGATGAGACCGAGGGCGCGCTCGACGTGCTGCCAGATCGTCGCGCGCTCACCCGCATCCGGTCCGTCGGAATCGAAGAATCGGACTGCAGCGTCCAGAATACCGGCGTCGCCCGAGGCTATCAGATATTGAGCGAGTGCCACGAGTGGCCAGAAGACGATGTCACCGTGCGAGTCGCCCGCGCGGATCCCGCGCTCCCGCTCGAAGAACATGAACCACTGCGGCCAGTCTCCGTCGGGGTTCTGGTTGGCCATGACGCGCAGCACGGTATCGCGCAGCGGCTCAGTTCGTCCCAGCGCGAGCAGCATCTCGATGGGACCCTGGCAGACATCGCGAGTGCCCCAGCCGCCGCCCGAGTACTGCTCGAGACCGCGCGGCGATAGATAGTGAACGAGGGCATTCTGCGCGTACCAGGGGATCATCGCGGCGAGTCGCGCCGCCCGCTCGCCGGGCTCACCGGGAACACCCGGCTCGATCGCCAGGAGCGGCGCCAGCGGCTCCTCGGGCGGCAGTCGCCAGGGGTGCTGACTTTCCTCCGCGACCAGATGTCCGCAGACAGTGACGCTGGCGCGGCGCGCGGGCGAGGTCTCGATGCAGAGGTAGGGCTCCTGCCGCGAGTGTCCGTCCAGGAACAGCAGCTCGTCGGTGCCGATGCGCGCGATGGCGGACTGGGGGGTGAAGGTGATGCGGAACTCGCCGCGTGGGAAGCGGCGGCCGACATCCGAGCCCGGTGCAGGTGTGACGACGAGTGTATCGCCCCCGCGCCGCCAGTCGAGCGGCCCAGGAGCGTTGCCGTCATCGCCATTGAGCGCGACATGCTGACAAATGAGGAACGGTGTGTCGGATCCGGCGGTCACCTCGATCTCGAGCGTCAGCGCGTGCGGGCCGCTGCGGGCAGCGGAGCGGAGCTGGATCTCACCCTCGGCGTGCCTGTAGATCCAGCGGCAGCTCTCCGGGGCCATCTCGAAGGCCGACGGAACGCCGAGCAGCCGCCACTCGCCGGCCAGCCTGGCGAAGACCCGCAGCCCCTGCGAACGAAAAAAGCCGAGATAGCTGCGATTCGCGGACAGCAAGCGGTTGATGCTGACATGTCCCTGCGCGAGCATGGAGTGGAACACGCCGCTCATCCAAACCGTAGAGGTCAGAGCGCTCTCATCCGGCGTCAGATGTCGCCCGGTGCGCAGCAGCTGTCCGTGAGGACGCAGCACACGCACCTCCTTTGCGCGCAGCACCACGTGGTTCTCGGTGCCATGGAAGAACGAGAGGCACTCGCCCCGGTCATCCGCCTCCATGTGTCGCCACGGAGCCGGGAAGAGGCGCCGCAGCGCTTCCGGATCGAGATCGTCGGCCGGGAGAAGCGTTGCCGCCGAGAAGAGCGACCGACCGGCGACGTCGGCGAGAGGCAGGTCCCTCGGCGCAGGGCGCGGCGTTGCCTCCGGCAGCGTCAGGATCTCACTCACCCGCGACAAGTCGGATTGCGATGTGGCCGCCGGGTGATCGGCGACGAACAAGCCGAAGAACCCGGCATCCAGGCCCTCTCCGGGGGCCAGGCGCAGCGGCGCATCGCGCAGCACAGCCATGGAATGCTCGTGCTGCAGGCGCCGCCCGGACAGTTCCTCGAGCATGCCGACCGGCGCCTCGCCGGCCCGGCTCGCAAGCCCATAAAAGTCGAGCGCGTCGGTGGCGTAGGAGGCCGCTCGCCGCAGCGATCCGATCAGGCACCATGGGTTGCGCCCCTCCGCCGCCTGGTTCTGTCGTGAGGCGATCAACGTCCCGCGTTGCGGATCGGAAAGCGGCGTGTGATCGACGTACTGACTGACGTAGTACTCGTTCATCCGCACGGCCCCGTAGGGGGCGAGTGCTACATCCTGGGCATAGGTGAGGTCGAGCTCCTGCGGATCCGCCGTGACATTCCGCAGGCGCACATGCCAGAACCAGACCGATACCTCCTCAGCCAGCACGAGCGAAATGTCGTAATCGATGCCCTGCCAGCTGCCGCGGCCGGCGAGCCGACCGGTATCAGGCGTGGCGAGGCGGGTCGGGCTGGCAGGGCCAAGAAGAGGCGTCCATTGCTGCATGGGGCCGCGGCGCCGCAGGAAGAGATTGGCGGGCCCGCACTCGACTTCGTTGCCGATGAACAGTGTGAGCGTGGTCGGGCCGCAGTCCAGGCGGCGCAAGCCGGTCGCGCCGATCTCGGCCTTGAGGCCCGAGCGGCTGGTCACGATTTTCGCGGCGGCACTCACGGCGGCTATCGTAGCCGCATCCCTTGCCGGAGGGGCGCTCGTTGTGCTCGTGCAACAACGGTGCGCGCCGGGCGCGCGCGGCTTAAACTGGCGGGCATGAACACCATGCCAAAACCTCCGCAAGAGCCGCGCCCGGCATTTGGAACCGTGCTGGCGCCCACGATGACCCTGGCCCGCTTCCAGAATGGAAAATGGGGCCGCTTCGAGGCGCAGCCCTGCGCGCCCATCGAGCTGCATCCCGCCGCGCACGTACTGCACTACGCCAGTACCTGCTTCGAGGGCTTCAAGGCCTACCGCTGGGCCGATGGCAGCATCAACGTGTTCCGGATGGACCGGCACATCGAGCGCATGCGCCAGAGCGCGCGCTCGCTCGTGCTGCCGGAGCCCGATCCGGAGCAGCTCGAGGAGATGATCCGCACCGCCATCGATCGCAATCGCGAAGCGGTGCCGGAGGCGCCGGGGGCGCTCTACATGCGGCCCATCCTCTTCGGCACGACACCCAACATCGGCGCCGCCGGCGCGGCCGCTGCCGAGGCGATTCTCATGGTGCTCGCAAGCCCGGTGTGGGATTACTTCGCCGGCGGCATGAAGCCGCTGCGCATTTATATCGAGGACGTCAACGCGCGCACCGCCTCGCAGACCGGCAAGGTGAAGACGGGAGGAAACTACGCCGCAGCACTGGGCCCCACGCTCGAGGCGCGGCGCAAATACAACGTCGATCAGGTGTTGTTCTGTCCGGGCGGGTCCGTGCAGGAGACGGGCGCTTCCAACTTCCTGCTGCTTCGCGATGGGCGCGTGCTCACCCGTAGCCTCGACTCGACATTCCTCCACGGGGTGACCCGCGACTCGGTGCTGACGCTGGCGCGTGAGGAGGGCTACCAGGTCGAGGAGCGGGTCTTCGAGGTCGCCGAGATGCTGGAGTGGGTGCGGGATGGCGAGGCCGCGCTCTCCGGCACGGCCGCGGTGCTCGCGGGGGTCGGCACTCTCGTACACCATGGCCGGGACCATCGGGTCGGCAGCGGCGAGGTCGGGCCGCATACACGCAAGCTCCGCGAGCGGCTGGTGTCCATTCAGCGCGGCGAGACGCGGGACACGCACGGCTGGACCCAGAAGGTGTGACCGCGGCCCACGCCCCGGGTGCAGTCCGCTTCTACGGCCCGCAGGACGTGCGGGCCGCGCTCGATTACGATGGGTGTATCGCAGCGGTTCGCCATGCGATGGCCGACTTCAGCGCCGACGTCAGGCCGCAGCCGCTGCGCAGCATCGTCGAGATCGGCCCCGCGAAGCTCTTCGGCCTCATGCCGGGCGCTCTGGCCGCGCCCCAAGGCTTCGGCGCCAAGGTGCTGTCGGTGTTCGCCGATCCGGCGCAGCCGGGTCGCTCCGCGCACCGTGGTGTCGTGGTGCTCTTCGAGCGTGACAGTGGCGAGCTCTCCTGCATTGCCGATGCGGGTGAGGTGACCGCAATTCGCACCGCCGCCGCATCCGCTGTCGCGACAGATGCGCTGGCTCGGCGGGATGCGCGCACGCTCGCGATCTTCGGCTGCGGCACACAGGCCGCAGCGCACATTCGCGCGCTTGCCCGAGTCCGCCGGCTCGAGCGGATCCTGGTCTGGGGTCGCTCCGCGGAGGGAGCCCGCGTGTTTGCGCAGGGCATGCAGGAGGAGGTCGGAATCGCCGTGGCCGCGGTCGCGGAGGGCCGTGAGGCCGCCGCGCGCGCCGACATCATCTGCACGGTGACTGCGTCCCGGACCGCAGTGCTCTTTGGCCAGTGGGTGCGGCCCGGAACACATGTGAATGCGGTCGGCTCCAGCCACCCCGGGCCGGTGGAGATCGATCACGCATTGCTCCAGGCATGCCGTTACATCGTGGACAGCCGCCAATCGGCACTGAGCGCGGCTTCCGAGTTCCTGCTGGCCAAGGAGGCGGGGCTCATCGATGACGCGCACATCGTCGCCGAGATCGGCGAGGTGCTGCTGGGCCGCGTGCCCGGCCGCCAGTCGGCCGAGCAGATCACCCTCTACAAATCGCTCGGCCACATCGTGCAGGACCTTGCCGCGGTGAGTTATCTCCACTCGCGGGCGGGCGCTGGCAATTAACGAGTCCGGCGTCACGGCGGCGCTTCTGGGAACGGTGCCGGCGGTCGTGCTGGGCGGTGTGGGCACTCTGCTCGTGGCCGCGATCTGGATGCGGGCCTTCCCGCCGCTGAGAACCGTCAATCGGATGCGCGATGTGCTGCCGGGCGGAGGCACGCTCAATCCGGAAGCGGGATGAACTCACGGTCATCCCCGGGCACCTTGGGAAAGCGGCCCTCGCGCCAATCGCGCTTGGCCTGCTCGATCCGCGCCTGCGAGCTCGAGACGAAGTTCCAGTAGATGTGCCGCTCGCCGTCGAGGGGTGCGCCACCGATGAGTGCCAAGCGCGCGTCGCTGACCGCACTCAGGGTTGTCTTTGCGCCGGGTTTCAACACCAGCATCCGGCCGCGCGCCGCTCGCTCATTACCGCACTGGATCAGTCCGCTGACGACGTAAACGGCGCGTTCTTCATGCTCTTGGGGAACCTGCAGCTCGCCGCCGGCCGTCATTGCCGCATCCGCATAGAAGAGCGGCGAGAACGTCCTGACGGGCGATGTCTCACCGAAGGCGCTGCCCGCGAGCACCCGGATTCGCGTGCCCGCCATCTCGATCGCGGGCAGATCACGGGCAGGATGGTGATGGAACTCCGGGCCGGTCTCCTCGTGCGCGAGCGGCAGCGCAACCCACAATTGCAGTCCATCGAGATGCGACCCCGACTGCCGCAGCTCGGTTCCGGTGCGCTCGGAATGAGCGATGCCGCGCCCCGCCGTCATCCAGTTGACGTCGCCGGGGCGGATCGGCTGGTGCGAGCCGAGGCTGTCGCGATGGACGATCTCGCCCTCGAAGAGGTAGGTGACCGTGGCAAGCCCTATGTGTGGATGGGGCCGCACATCGATGCCGCGCCCCGGGGGAAACACGGCCGGCCCCATGTGATCGAAGAAGATGAAGGGGCCGATCAGCTTGCGCGCCGGCGCGGGCAGCACGCGGCCGACAGTGAAGCCCCCGAGGTCGCGTGGGCGAGCTTCGATCAGTGCGGCGAGTTGCGGCGTGCCGGGGCAGGGTGCCGAGGCGGGCTCGAGGTCGGGGAGTACGCTCACGTGGACATCCTACGCCGCCGGACCGGGTGGAACTACGGTCGGCATACTACCGCCAAGCCTGCGGATTAGAATCGGGCTCCAACTGAGTCCGGAGGAGCGCGATGACTGAGAATGCACCCGTCCCACAGGCGCAGAGCATGCGCGCGATCAGCCGCCGGGCTTTCCTCGGCGCCGCAGCCGCGGTGGGCTGCACGGCCGCTACGCCTGGATTCAGTGCGCCGGCCCTGCCCCGCGGCTTCTTCGCCGGCCATCAGCTGCCGATTGGCCTGCAGCTCTACACACTCGGTGACGCGCCGTACCGTGACCTCGACGGTACGCTGCGGGAGGTCGCCGGGATCGGCTACCGGACGGTGGAGAGCGTCGGCTTCATGAAGCGCACGGCCCCGGCGTTTCGCGCGGCGCTGGATGGGGCGGCTCTCGCCTGTCCCAGTGCACACGTGCCGCTGCAGCCGGACGCAAGCGGCGGCCCGACGCTCGCAGGCGATGTGGGCAAGCTTGCGGCCGACATGCACCGCATCGGTGTCGAGTACGTCGTGGTGCCCATATTCGCCGTGCCGCAACGCTTCGGCGGACCCCGCAAAGGAGAGGACGGAGTCGAGTTCCTGAGCCGCGCCGGCGCGCAGATGACGGCCGATGACTGGCGGCACCTCGCCGCGCAGCTCAATGACAAGGGCGCCGCCCTCAAGCGCGAGGGGTTGAAGCTCGCCTATCACAATCATAACGTCGAGTTCACCCGGCTCGGGTCCAGGACTGCATACGAGTTGCTGCTCGAGAACACCGAGCCCGGTGCCGTCTGGTTCGAGATGGACGTCGGCTGGGTAGCCGCCGCGGGCGTGGACCCCATCCGGTTGCTGCGGGCGCACCGGCAGCGCTTCCGGCTGATGCACGTCAAGGACATCAAGGCGAGCACCGCGCCCAATCAGTCTTTCAAGATGGACCCGGCCGATGTGGGATCGGGGACCCTGGATTGGAAGTCCATCCTGCCGGTCGGCTATGACGCTGGAGTCAGGTACTACTATGTGGAGCAAGAGCCGCCATTCGCCGGGCCGCGGATGGATGCGGCACGGGCGGACTATGAATACCTCGCGCGGGTTGGGCTGGAGCGCGAGGTCTGAGTCCCAAGAAATAGGGGGCTGCAGCCGGCTGCGGCGGAGGCGTTGCGGCCGAGCCAGACGGCCTGGGGCCAGGGTGGGGTTGCGCGTGGCGGTTTGCGGCTCGACAGGCCGCGGGCGAAGGCGGAGAATCGCGCGCGGCCGCTAGAACAGGCGAGGTCCCATTATTACAAGGGGAGACAGCCAACATGACCATGCGTAGCCGAACCCGCGCCACCCTTGCTTTGACGCTCTCAGCCGCTGCCGGCATTGCGGTCCTGTCCGCTCCTGCGAGCGCCGACGTGACCGTCGGGCAGAAGACTTCAATGAGCCTCGGCGGAATCAACATCGACGTCGACTCGGTGGAGCGCACCAGTGCCGAGAAGCAGCGCAGCGACTCGACGGTGACCTGCCACGGCCTGCTCTCGCTCTTCTGCCACGGGGCGCAGGGCGGCCGGATCGTGCGTCTCGACAAGCAGCTCGAATGGGAGCTGCAGCCGCAGAAGAAGCTCTATAGCGAGCGCTCCTTCCCGACACCCGGGCAGCGCGCCGCGGCGCAGAAGCAGATCGATGCGGCCATGGCGGAGATGAAGAAGTGCCCGATGCCACAGGCGCAGGGCTCCTCACAGGCATCGGCGCCCGATACCTCGCACTGCCAGCTCAGCTCTCCGGTGCTCGAAGTGACGCCCACCGACGAGCATGCCACCATTCTCGGGCACGATACGCACAAGACGACCGTGGTGCTGTCGCAGACCTGCACCGACACGCAGACCGGAGACGTTTGTCAGATCGAATACGGCTTCGACACGTGGGTCACCGAGGATGAGATTCCGGGGACCGGGGAGCGCAACGCGTTCCTGAGGAAGTACCTCGAGTCGCAGGGACTGGACCCGGACAGTCCACGGTTGCAGCACACGCTGCAGCAGTTCATGGCTCCCTACGCGGGTACGCTCAAACAGCTGCAGGGCAAGGCGGCGGACCTGAAAGGCTATCCACTGCGTACCGCCTTCTACATGGCGTTCGGCGGTCCCCATTGCGGCAGGGCGAAGCAGGCCGAACAGCAGCAGCAGGCGAGCAGCCACAGCCCCCTCAGCATGCACGGGATCGCCTCCAGTGCGCTCGCCGGCGGGCTCTCGGGCCTGTTTCATCGCGGTGCCGCGGCCATTCATGGCGACTCGGTGGGCGGGGCGGCGGCAGCCAGCGCGGCGAATGAGGCGTCCCAGCCCGCAGCCGACGCTGCGGCAAGCTCGATGGCGCAGCCTTCCTCGAGTGGCGCCACGGCAGTCGCGCCCGCGCCGGGAGCGCTCATCCGGGTCGTGTCGCTCACCACGGAGACGACATCCGTGGATGCATCGAGCATTCCGTCGGATCAGTTCGAGATCCCCGCCGACTGGAAGCTCGAGCCGCAGAAACAGATGACCGCGAGCCGTGCACCGAAATGCCCGACCGCGGATAAGTGATCGGCGTCCGCTGCCGGCCTCGCGCCGTGCGACATAGGGCCACTTTCCTGGCGCGATCCCCCTCGGGACGCGCCAGGCTTCTGTCCGGCGCCCATAAATAGCCAGAATCCTGGTAAACGCTCCGGGCGGCAGGCGAGTCTAAAGGACTGAATGGTCTCGGCTGCGCAAAATGAGTCGATCGAGTGGGAGCCGGCGCTCGTGCAGCGCGCCGCGGGTGGCGATGTTCGTGCCTTCGAGCGCCTGTACCGCCACCACGTCGGAAGCGTATACGGACTATGCCTGCGACTGACGCGTGACGCGGTAGGCGCCGAAGATTGTGCGCAGGAGGCCTTCTTGAATGCGTGGCGAGCGTTGAAGCGCTTCGAGACGCGGAGCAGCTTCGGCACCTGGCTGCACCGCATTGCCGTAAACGTGGTCCTGAGCCGCCGCCGCAAGGTTGCGGCGCAGCCCGAATTGCCGCCATTGCCGGCGGGCGGGGAAGAAGACGGGGAGCACGCGAGGGCGGCGGGGGAATGGGCGCTCGACACACCGGTCGAGGAACGTGAGATCGAAGCCGCCGTCGCTGCACTGCCCGACGGTGCGCGCGATGCGCTGGTGCTGTGCGGAATCTATGGGTACTCGCATCCGGAGGCAGCGCGGATGCTCGGCCTCGCGGAGGGCACCTGCAAGGCGCAATTGCACCGCGCTCGTGCGCTCCTGCGCGCCAGGCTCGAGATGGAGGGTCATCGGTCATGAACGATCCGGCGCATTCCAAGGTCAGTCGCCTCCGCGACTTGCCCCGCGAAATTCCACCGCCGCACGATGGTTGGCCGCAGCTGGAGGCGAAGCTGCGCGAGAGCGGCGTGCCTCAGTCGGACGCTGGCGCCGGGTGGCGCAGCGCGGAGGAGCCGGCACGTCGCTGGCGGCCGCGCCCGCTGCACGTTGCGGCGCTTGCCGCGCTTCTCGCCGCCGTCGTGGTGGGGATCTCCATCGATCGGTGGGTGCTTTCTCCCGCTCCTGCGCCCACGCCAGCTGTCGCCGCCCGGGGCAGCGGCGCAGCGGACCGGGGAGTACCCGTGTCCTACATAACCGACCCGCGATATCTGCGCGAGAGAGCGGCGCTCCTGCGCTCGCTCGACGCGCGGCTCGCAAGGCTGCCGCCGCCCAGCCGTAAAAGAGTCCTCGATAGTCTGGCCACCATCGAGCAGTCGATACGCGACATCCAGCAGGCGCTGGGCCGCGAGCCCGGGAACGCCCTGCTGCAAGAGCTCCTGATCGATACCTGTCAAAACGAAATGCAATTGCTGTCTACCGTCCAGGAGGCGAGCGGCGGCAGTGGAGAGACTTGAATATGAGCACATCCTTCCTTCGCACCGCAGTCGCGGCCACAGGGCTGGCGCTTGTCGCCGCAACGGCTCACGCAGGCACCTTCCAACGGCAGGTCGCCGCGCAGGCGCGTGGCGAGGTCGACATCAGCAACATCGCCGGACAGATCGTGATCCGTGGGTGGGACCAGCCGGAGGTGTCCGTCACCGCGGATCTTCCGAGCGACACGCAGCGGGTCAGAGTGACGAGCGGGCACGGCCGTACGAGCGTTTGCGTCACGTACAGCGACTCGGATGGTTGTAACTCGCCTGGCGGGTTCACTACGCACAGCCCGGTCCGCCTCGAGGTTCAAGTGCCGCGGCACAGCGAGCTCGACGTCGCCGGGGTCAGTGCCGGCATCACCTCGCGCAGCGTGCTCGGCGGTCAACACCTGCACACCGTCAGCGGCGACATCGACGCCGACCTCGGGGCGGGGAATGACGAAGTCATCTCGGTGAGCGGCAGCATCGAGCTGCATGGCAGTGGCCAGGATGGTGCGCTTCACGTCACCAGCGTGAGCGGCGATCTGACTGTGACCAACGCTGCCGGCGAGCTCGAGGCGAGGACCGTCAACGGACGGTTGCGCGCGCAGCTCGCGCCCGCGCGGCTCGTGCGCCTCAACACCACTTCCGGCGACATCGGCCTGAACGCGCGGCTCACCGCCGGTGGAACGATCGAGACCGAGACGGTGAGCGGCGATGAGAAGATCGAAGTGTCCGCGCCAGCGGGATACTCCTACGAGGCGCGGACCTTCAGCGGCGACATCGGCGACTGCTTCGGCCAGCAGCCCGACAAGAGCGGCTACGGGCCCGGCAGCCGCCTGAGCGGCACGCGTGGGAGCGGCCACGGCCACGTGCGGATCAAGAGCTTGAGCGGCGGAATATCGCTATGCGATCACTGAGGATCGCGCGCGGTTCGGCCGCCGGAGCACCTCAACGCTGCGGTTTCACGAACTTGAGCGTCATCCGGTCCGACTCCCCGATTGCGCGCATCTTCGCCTGCTCACCGGCAGGGCCGGACAGGTCGGGCGGAAGGCGGTGCACATTCACGGTCTCGTTATCCTTCGGGTTGGCATTGGCCTCCGACACGCCGGCCAGCTGAAAGCCGGTCTTCAGGCCGAGCTCGATCACGTAGTCCTCCGGGATGCGGTGCAGAGTACGTGACGCCGCCACTGCGCTCTCATAGGGCCGTGCCCGATGCTCGGTGACACCAAACACGCCGCCGGGCTTGAGGACCTTATATGCGGCCTGGAACACGGCCGCGAGCGTTGCCGGGCTGTCGTTCAGCCAGTCATGGAGGTTGCGGAAGGTCAGTACCATGTCTGCCGAATCCGGAGCACCCAGATTGACTTGAGCGGGCGGCGCGAATGGAATCGTCTTGACGTTGCCGTAAACCGCCGGGTCGGACGCGAGCTTCTTCTGGAATGCCGTCGCCATCCGCCGCATGAAGGGGCTGCCGGCATCGGCCGGCGGCGCAGCCTCGATGAGATGGCCGCGATCGTGCAGTACCGGCGCGAGTATCTCCGTGTACCAGCCCCCGCCCGGCGCCAGCTCCAGGACCGTCAAGTCGGGGCGAAGGCCGAAGAACTCCAGGGTCTGGAGCGGATGCCGGTAGCGGTCGCGCTCTTTATGGGCGCCGGAGCGCCATGAGCCATCGATGGCGTGTTGCAGAGGTGCTTCGGCCGCGCGAGCGGAACAAGGTATTGCGGGCAGTGCGCACAATGCCAGGGACGCGGTAAGGAGCCAGGGGCTGAAGATTCGCATGGCGGGCTTCTGTTGGCTTCGAGGGGGGGAATCCCGGCGCGTATGATCCGCTGCCGCACAAGCTCACGCAAGCGCCGCCCGGACCCTACGAGCGGCGTAGGACCCGGGCTGGCGAGGGGCGCGAAGCGCCGCTATTCCGGAACTTTGATCTTGTTGTGTACTTCGCGGACGCCGTCGATCTTCTTCGCATCCTGCTCGGCTCTGTCCTTGGCGTCCTCCGTCTTTACCATGCCACGGAGCGTCACGACGCCGTTCACCGTGGCGACGTGAATATTGACGGCCTTGGTGCCAGGATCGGCCGCAAGCTCGGCTTTCACCTTGGTGGTGATATACGAGTCCTTGATCGGATGATGGCTGCCGTTATCCGCGAAGGCGACGGCGCTGGTCAGCGACAGGGCTGCGAGCGCCAAGAGATACTTGCGCATAAACACTCCTCAAGGGGAAGGCTCAGCTCGATAACGGGTGCGGGCACTCTCCGGTTCCGCGGCCGAAAGCTTGACGGCCAGCCAAGCCCCAGCTGACCTTCAGCCGGCGTTCACCTGGCGAAGAGTCTGGTGATGTCGCTGAAGGCTTTGACTTCCAGCGCGTTGCCCGAAGGATCGAGGAAAAACATCGTTGCCTGCTCGCCGGGCTGCCCCTGGAATCGGATGTACGGCTCTATCAGGAAGCGCACGCCTTGCGCCCGCAGACGGGCGGCCAGCGCTTCCCACTCCGTCATCGGCAACACGATGCCGAAATGACGCACCGGCACGCCGTGGCTGTCGACCGGGTTACGCTGCACCTCGCGGGTTTCCTCCGCAGCGAGATGCGCGACGATCTGGTGGCCGTAGAAGTTGAAATCGACCCATTCCGGCGAGCTTCGTCCTTCGGGACAGCCCAGCGTCTCGCCATAGAAGGCGCGGGCGGCCCCGAGGTCGTGCACGGGGAATGCAAGGTGGAAGGGGGAGAGGGGGCCCGGATTGGTGGTCAAGGCGCGCATGTCGACAGTCCTAGCGTCCGAAGGTGACGAGCGCTTCGATCAGCCGGTGGACCGAAGCGTAGAGCGGTACGGCCAGCAGCGGAACGAGCAGGGCGCACGTGAGCAGACGCCGCGCCGGGAGGCTGCGGCGTGTAGTGGACGATGGCGCCAGCAATCGCCGCACGCGATGCTCCAGGCCGCTCGCGGAGGTGCTCGGCCGAGAGCTGCGGCGCGGCCTGCTGCCCGCCATCGACAGGCGTGCCACCTTGATCAGCGCCGAAGCGAGGGCGATGCGCCGGCGCGGATCGGCGCCGCTCGCGCGCTCGTCCGCTTCGAGCTCGGTGATGGCTCGCCAGTGCTCCGCCAACGCGCTGCCCGTGGGCAGCCACGCCAGCGCATCGGGCAGGATCAGCAGTATGAGCATCTTCAGATTGTCGCGCGAGGCCATGTGCGCCGTTTCGTGCGCGAGCACTTGCTGAAATTCCTCGTCATCGCAGGCGGCGGCGACGCAATGGGCCGCGAAGATCCGTTGCTTCCAGCCGCCCACGACACCCACGAGCGGCTCCTCCAGATCGATTACGGTCACTGCGGTGCTGTTGACTCCGGCATCGACCACGATGCGCGGCTGTGCACCGCGCATCAGCCGCCGTGTTGCGCGCCATGCCCTCAGGCCGCGGCGAAGGCCGTCCGCCAACACGAGCAGCGCGAACAATGCGGAGAGGACCAGCAGGGGTCCCGGCCGGTCGTGCGCGTGGCGCGGCTCGTACAGCAGAAATGCCGGCAGGATCACGGTCAGGACGAGGGATGCCGATCCCATGGCGGGCAGGAGGCGAACGCCGAGCACGGCGTCCGCGTCTGTCAGATGTCGGCGCAGGCCGGCACGCCACGCCAGCACCACGCCCGCCGAAAGCAGCAGATTGAGCAGTCCATAGGCCGCCAGCAGCACCAGCGGGAATGTCATATCGAAGCTCATTTATCGTCCCACTTGAGGCGCGCACGCTCGGCGCGAACCAGTGCCTCGAGCTCATCGAGAAGCTCGGCATCGGCATGGCCAACGGCTTCCACCAGCGTCGAGAGCAGCACCGTGCTGTCGCCGCAGGCGGCGAGGAGGTCGGCGACGTGCCCGGAGACCATCTGCCCGAACAGCTGGTCGCGCGAGCAGCGCGGCTCATAGCCGAAGGCACGGCCGAGCCGGAATCGCCGCAGCACGCCTTTGCGGTAGAGGCGGTCCAGGGTGGTCATCAAAGTGGTATAGGCCAGCCGGGGGAACGACGGCTGTACGCTGCGCACCGTCGAGGCGCGGTTGCGCTGCCACAAAACCTCGAGCACTTTGAGCTCGAGCGGTCCGAGCTCCAGGCGGTCGCCCAACTCCGATCTCCGGCACTGATCGGCGCCACATCACGCCGCAGGCGCTAGCGTCTCAAGTTGCGGGCGAATCTGCAACGGGCGGGGGGCGCGAAGCCCGCCGGGACACGTCCGGCCGAGGGGATGGCGCGGCGGCTCGATTTACGATCGCTGGTAGTAGCTTCACGCCCCCTCCTATATTCCCGCCCGCCCGAAACGCTCGGTCCCGGTGGTGACCGGGCACCGCGGCACTGGACAAGTCACGTCGAATCCGAAGGCCGGTCTTGAAGACTCACTGCGCGGTCGTTTGCGCACTCACGCTCTGTGTCCTCGCCAGTGCCGAAGGCGCCGCCGTTCGCGCCTCAGGCGCGGCCGGTGATCCGGCGCCACGAGCCCAGGCTCCTCGGACGCCTGCAAGCCACGCCCCCGCCGATGTCGGCGCCCACCTTCTCAACAAGGTCGTGGTTCAGGCGCCATACCTGTTCAACCGCGCCACGCGCTATGCGCATTCCATGCCGGAGGTGGTGGGGCCGGAGATCACCGTCACGAAGAAGACGACCGTGGTACGGCTCGCCAGCCAGCCGCCGATCATCGACAACCACGAGCGCGAGCTCTTCGATCGCATGCCCGGCATCGTGCTCGCCGAGCAGCAGAACCCCACCGAGCTCAACATCAATTATCGCGGGCTGGGCAATCCGCAGGAGAGCGAGTACATCCTGCTCATGCAGGACGGCATTCCGATGGAGATGGACTGGATCGGCTATCCGACGCTCTACTACATCCCTGTGCCGGAGACCATTTCCGAGGTCCAGATGATCCGCGGCGGCTCGGGTCTTCTCTATGGCCCACAGCCCGAGCCGGTCATCAACTTCATCTCCAAAGGGCCATCGCCCAACACCACCGCCACCATCCAGCAGGTGGGCGGCGGCGACGGGCTCTACTCCACGTACGATTCGGTCTCGGGGCCGGCCGGCCCGCTCGGCTACCGTGCGGACTTCTCCCACCGCCAGTCCGACGGGCAGCGCGCCAACGGCGACTATGAGCTCAACTCCGGCGGCCTGCAGCTCGAGTACCGCATCGATGGGCAGCAGAAGCTCAATCTCGCCGTGCACGCCTATTCCCTCGAGAGCGGCATCGCGGGCTTCATGAGCTATGCGCAGCTCAAGGCCGATCGCAACCAGACCACCTCGCCCGACGATCGCGACTGGGAGCATCGCTACACGGCCGTTCTCACCTACAGCAACCAGCTCGATATCAATGATCTGTTCGTGCAGAAACTGTGGTCGGGCTACCAGGACCTGATCACGCGCTCGGACGCTTACTCGAGCGGAGTTCCGCCCGTCGGGACCGGCGCGACGATGATCGCCCAGCGCTTCCACTACACGGGCCTCGACGGCAGGTTCGTGCACCACTATGGCCGCGGTGCGGCGGTCACGGTGGGGTATACCGCCTACACCTCCACCAGCCCGTACCACGAATTCAGCAGCACCGATCCGCTGGCCGAGCCCTACGCTCCCACGGGATCGCTGATCTACAACGACGAGCGCCGCTCGCGTTACGCGGCCGTTTTCGCCGAGAACCTCTACCGCTTCAAGCGATTTCACGTGGTGACCTCGGTCCGGCTCAATCATGAGCGGATCGACACCCATGAGACGGTGGCCCCGCATCCGTATCTGGTGAACGGGACCTACCGCAAGAGCATTCCGCTCTTGGGCTTCGGTATCGGCAATGACTTCGGCCGCGGCAACGAGACCTATCTCAACATCTCCCAAGGATTCCGGCCGGTGCGGTACCTCGACGTGGCGAGCCCCTTCGGCAAATTCTCGCCGACCAACGATCCGGAGGTCACCAAGTACCTCACCTACGAGGCGGGGGTGCACGGCTGGCCGGTGTTCGGTCTTTACTACGATGCCAGCGTCTTCCAGGTGAATGTGAAGAACAGCATCGAGACCGAGCAGCTTTCACGGACCGCTTCCGTCGACGTCAATACCGGCGATTCCCGCAGCCGCGGCGTCGAGGCGGAGGGCTCGTACGATCTGATGCAGCTCTGGCCGGGGGCGCGCGATGGCGAGCACCTGACGCTCTTCGCCAACGCGAGTTACCTCGATGCGGTCTACACGAGCAGCATTACCGGCGGTCAGGTGGGCAAGACGCCGCCCTATGCGCCGCATTACGTGATCAAGGGCGGAATCACGCTGGGCAATGCGGCAGGCCTGAAGCTGAGCCTGATCGTGGATGCGGTCGGCTCGCAGTACTTTCAGGCGAGCGACACGGGTATCGCCGCGATGCCGGCGCAGATTCCCGCCTATCTCGTGGCGGACTTCTCCGGTGAATACAAATTCGCCGGGCGCTGGCGGGCGCTCGGGGGCATTTCCAACCTGACTGACCGGGAATATTACTCGCGTGTCTTCCTCTTCGGCGGCATGATCGAGCCGGCGCTCGGGCGCCAGTTCTATCTCGGGATTGCATTCGATCTGTGACCGGCCTGCTCAGATCTCGTCCAATTCCATAAGAGCGGAACGCGCGATGCGCCCCGCCGTGACCGCAATGCCTTCGGCGCGCAGGCGTTTCGCCTGCTCCCTGTGCTCGCGCGAGGAGCTCGGGAAGACGATCCGGCCGCCGGCGCCGACGACGCGATGCCAGGGGAGGTGCATTGCTCTCGGCGCGACTCGCAAAGCGAAGCCCGTCAGGCGCGCGCGGCCCGGAAGGCCGGCAGCGCGCGCCACGGCGCCATAGGTGGAGGCTCGCCCGCGGGGAATCGCGCAGACGACCTGCCAGATCGCCTCCACGGCGCCACTGTCGCCCGAACCCGCGCCAGATCCGCCAGGCACTCGAGCGAGCGGCCGGAACAGTTGCTCCAGATTCTTGTCGCGTTGCGCCATGGCGAGATCTGCGGGCATTGTAGCGTCAAGCTGAGCGATTGACGCTCGCTCGCCTTCGCCTCTAAAGTTGCAGGCATCGTGCAGAAGCGGGGATCAGCATGCCGCTCGATGTGATCGGTGCCGGGTTCGGACGCACGGGCACGACATCATTGAAACTTGCTCTGGAGCAGCTCGGGTTCACCCGGTGCCACCACATGACCGAAATCCGCCGCCATCCCGAGACGGCAGCGCTGTGGGAGGCCGCCGCCGACGGCAAGCCTGCCGACTGGGAGATCCTGCTCGCGGGATACCGGGCCGTCGTGGACTGGCCGGCATGCTACTTCTACCGCGAGCTCGCACGAGTCTACCCCGGCGCAAAGGTCATTCTGACCCTGCGCGACCCCGATGAGTGGTTCCGGTCCACGCAGGCGACGATTTTCCGACCCGAGCATGCCAGACGAATCGAGAGCGAGCCGATCTCCGGCGTCGTGAGAAACACGATCTGGCGGACATTCGATGGGCGGCAGAATGATCGGGAGCATGCGCTCGCCGTATACGAGCGGCACATTGCCGAGGTGCGGCGGACGATCGCGCCGGAACGGCTCCTGGTCTATGAGGTCGTTGAGGGCTGGGAGCCGCTGTGCGGATTCCTCGGCGTCCCGAATCCCGGCGAGCCGTTTCCGCACGCCAACACCAGCGCGGATTTCCGGCGCGGCGAGCCGTTACCCGGCTTCAGGCTGCCCGTACCGGTTTCGAGCGCATCGAAGTGATCAGGTGCATACTTCCATGAATACTGGCCCGTGTTGGTGCCCGACGGCACGCTGCAGGCCGGACCGCCGGCGCTGCAGCAGGCGACGATCGCAAATGTCGAGTCGTTCTTCGGCTGGACGGTCTCATCGGACCAATTGATCGACAGTCTGGGCCGCATCAACGGGTGAGCTGAGCGCTTGCAGCCTAACGAGCCTCGGTGGCCTTGCGCTTTCCCAGGTGCAGTAGCGCGTCCAGGCTCCAGGGTCCGGGACCTGCGACCCACAGATACAGAAAGGTGAAGCAGAACAGCACCGCGAGATCGCCGCCGTTGAGAATCGGCAGCCAGGTCTTCGGGAAATGCGCAATGAAGAACGCCACTGCCATATCACCGCACAGGATGAAGGCGACCGGGCGGCTGAACAGTCCGACCGCCAGCAGGCCGCCACCCACCAGTTCGATCACTCCCTGGATGCCCAGCAAGGACATCAGTTGCAGGTGGGCGAACATCGGTTGATACGGAACGTGCAGGAGCTTCGCGCAGCCGTGCTGCACGAACAGCAGCGCGGCTACGATGCGCAGCACGCTGCGAATCCCCGGGGACCATCGCTGTAGCGTTTCTTGTCGATTATTCATATGGCACCTGAGTGAGTCCTGGCGAACCCAGTATGGACTTATAAGGGTGCGCTGAGAACCTGACCTTGCTGGAATGCAGGCAAATGCTAAGCGGCGGCGAGCCGCGCCTTAAGCCCCCCGAGCGAGCTGCGCCACCACTCCGCGGCCCGTTGCAGGGTGACGTGCTCAGGGAAGCCGTGCCGGGCGGCATGCCGCTGTGGAATCGTGTCCCAGGCCCGGTGCTCGATCGAGACCCGCGTCTCCTCGCCGACCGGCTCGAAGAGGACCTCGACTTCCGTTGACTGCTCCGGGGAGAAGCTCGCCTGACGCCAAGTGAAGACGAGGCGCTTGCCCGGTTCCCACGCCGAGACGCGGCCAATCTCGAATGTGTCGCCGTTTGTGAGTCGCGTGATGAGGCGACCACCAACGCCGGGCTCGAATGCCAGCTCACCGTCGCCGTGCGGGGTGATCTGAAAGAGCCGGTTCGGTCGCCACCAGCAAGCAATCTCGCCGGTGAATGCCTCGAACGCGCGCTGCGGACCAGCGGGCACGCGCAAGGCGAGAAACACCTTCGATGTCATTCGTCGATCTTCCGCAGATGCGCCTTGAACGCCGAGAGCTGTCTGGCCCATAGGGCATCCGTTTCCGCCAGCCATGTTTTGAGCTCCGCCATTGCCTCCGTCCTCAGCCGGTAGATGCGCACGCGCGAATCGAAATCATCACGGCTTTCCTCGACGAGCCCGCTCCTGCGGAGCGTCTTCAGGTGCCGGCTCATCGCGGGAAAGGAAATGCCCGCAGCGTCGGCGAGCTCTCCCGCCCGATGAGGCCGGTGGCGCAGGAGCTCGACGACCCGCCGGCGATGCGGATCGGCGAGCGCCGCAAGCGTGCGGTCGAGGGTCGGCGCGCTCAACGCAGCCGCGCGAACCTGAAGCCTGTGGCCTGCTCCATCTCCTGATTCGACACGTCGCGGACGTGCTGCGAGAAGGTCCAGTAATGACCCTCCAGATCTGTCGCGACGTAGGTGCGATCACCATAGAACTGGTCCGCTGGCTCCTTCACGATTTTCGCGCCGGCCTCGCGTGCGCGGCCGCAGTGCTCGTCGATGCCGCCATCGATGCGCACGTGGACCCGCTGCGTGTTCTTTCCGCCCAGCGAGGCGGGACTGCGGGTCCAGTCCGCCCATTCGGGGCCGATCATGACCACACCGTCGCCGTGGGTCATCTCGGCGTGCACGATGTTGCCTTCAGCGTCGGTCAGCACTTCGCTCGCCTCGAAGCCGAAGGCCTTTTGCAGCCACTCCAGCGCCGCACGATTGTCCTTATAGGCGAGCGACGGGATGAAGGAGGGCCGGGCAGATGCGGGACTGGTCATGGCGAACTCCGGTAGTAATTTGTCCAGAACGACAATATTTAATCATAAACGAAACTATATAGCCAGTCTCTCCCGAGCTCCTGGCGATCCATTGCGCTCGGCTGCGCTCGCTCGTCAGCTCTTGCCTCCGATGAGGTACCGAAAGAAGGAGAGTAACCAGCCCCATCGACCGCCACGGTGAGGCTTCGCATCGGCAGGCCCCGCTGCCGCTGGCACTGCTGCGTCCTCGGGAGTGGCGCTGGCTCGGGCAGGCAGGTGGCCGGCGAATGCCTCGAAGAACTTGTCGGCGGTCGCGGCGGCCGCCGCATCGAGCAGCCGGCCGCCGATCTGCGCCAGCTTGCCGCCAATTTGCGATGCGGCCGAATAGTTGAGTCGGGTCTGCTCCGGCGCGAGCGCCTGCAGCTCGATCCGGGCCTCTCCCCGCGCGAACCCGGCCTGGCTGCTCTGGCCTTCGAAGATCAGTCGATAGCGCGCCGGCGCCTCGATGTCCGCGAGGGAGAGCTTGCCCCTGAAGCGGGCCCTGACCGGACCGACGGCGGCGGTCATCGCCACGTCGTATGAATGCTCGGCCGTGGCCACGAGGCTCTCACAGCCTGGGATGCACTGGCGCAGGATTTCCGGATCGTTGAGCAGCGACCAGACCGTTGGGCGATCGGCCGGCAGGATTCGCTCGCCTTTCATCTCCACGAAGTGCCCTCCCGGGAGGACTGCTGGAGCACCGTGATCAGGCGCTCCAGCGATTCGACGTTGTGAATGGGCAGCATCTGGTCCACACACGGCAGCAAGGCCCTGACGCCGCGCGCTTTGGGCGCGAATGCCTCATAGCGCAGGAGCGGGTTCAGCCAGAGCAGGCGCCTGCACGAGCGGGACAGCCGCTGCGCTTGCGCGCTCAGGATGTCGATGTCCGTAAGCTCCAGGCCGTCGGTCACGAGGAGCACCGTGGAGCTTGCCAACGGGATGCGTTGCGCCCAGCGGCGGTTGAATTCCTGCAGGCAGCGGGCGATGCGTGTGCCTCCCGACCAGTCCTCGACGGCTCGCGCAACACGGCTCAAGGCCTGGTCCGGGTCGCAACGCCTGAGGAGCCTGGTGATGTGGGTGAGTCGGGTTCCGAACACGAACGCGCTCACGCGAAGATCGGCCGAAGGCGGTCCGTTCATGAGAGCGTGCATGAAATGCAGGAACATGCGCGAGTAGCGCGACATCGATCCCGAGATATCGACGATCACGCATAGCGGCTGGAGCCTCGTCCGGCGCCTGCTGCGCGGCAATTCCGCGATCTCGCCGCCGCGTCTGCCACAATCGCGCAGCAACTGGCGAAACTCGAGGCGCGCACCGGTCTTCGATGGCGACTGCCGCCGCGCGCGCAGTCGCCCGAGGAGCGGCTCGAGAGCGGCGGTCAAACGCTGCGCCGTCAGGAACTCCTCGGAAGTCATCGATTCGAAGTCCATGGTGCGCAGCCGCTCCCGGTCCGACCAGCTCGGCTGTATCTGGGCTTGCGATCGTCCGATCGGCTCGTGCCGTTGTCGCGAAGTGCGGCCCGAGTCGAGCAGTGCGTCGATCAGCCGTCGGTTCAGGGCTGACGGGCGTGGAGCGCCGTGCGGGGCGCCGGTCGCGGGCGGCGTCATCCGCATGATCTCGCCGAGCAGGTGCGGATCCCGCCAGAAAACGTGGAAGGCTTGATCGAACAGGGGGCGGTGCTCGGCTCTGCTGGTGAGGCACGCTTCCAGCACGTCGTGCAGCTCATTCCGCCCGTGCACGCCCGCGAGCTCGAGCGACTGCAGCGCAAGCAGAGCCCGATCGGTGCCTACCGGCAGGCCCGCCTTGCGCAAGAGCCGGGCGAAGTGCACCACGTTGTCGGCGAGCTTGCCGGGTTGCGCGAGGTGCGATGCCGGCTCCGGGAGCACTTCAATCCGACCCGGCGATGGCAGCGGTGGCGCTGCCACTGCCGATTCTCTCGAGCAGCCGGGCAGCCTCGGATCCTTTCACCCGGGCGAGGTCGTCCTGGTACTTCAACAGCACGCCCAGGGTGTCATCGATCGTCTGCGGATCGAGCGTCGTACGATCGAGCGCGAGCAGGGCGCGTCCCCATTCGATCGTTTCCGAGAGACCCGGCAACTTGTAGAGCTCGAGGTCGCGCAGGCTTCTGACGAACGCGACGATCTGCAGCGCCAGAGCCTGCTTCACCTGTGGCACCCGCCGGCGGATGATCTCGAGCTCGCGGGCCGCATCCGGATAATCGACCCAGTGATAGATGCAACGCCGCTTGACGGCGTCATGGATCTCACGTGTGCGGTTCGAAGTGATGATAACGATCGGCGGACGCTCCGCGCGGATGGTCGTCAGCTCCGGGATGGTGATCTGGAACTCCGCCAGCACCTCAAGCAGGTACGCCTCGAAGGGCTCGTCCGCACGGTCGAGCTCATCGATCAGGAGAACGGGCCGCCCGAGCTGCGGCAGCAGCGCCCGCAGCAATGGCCGCGCAATGAGAAAGCGCTCCGAGAAGAGACTGGCCGCTATCTGCTCGCGCGATTCATGCGCCGCTTCGCCCAATCGGATCTCGAGCATCTGCCGGGCGTAGTTCCACTCGTAGGCCGCCAGATTGATGTCGAGCCCTTCGTAGCACTGGAGGCGGATCAGCTCGGCGCTCAGGCCGCGCGAGAGTGCCTTGGCGACCTCGGTCTTGCCGGTGCCCGGCTCGCCCTCGAGGAACAGCGGACGCTCCAGCCTGAGCGCCAGGAAGAGCGCGGTCGCAAGGCGCCGATCGGCGACATAGTCCTGCGACAGCAGCCGCTCGCGGGTGTCGTCGATCGAATCCGGAAGGCTCGGTGCGGACTTCACAAGCGCTCGCAGGCGTACGCGGCGCGGGCTAGCCGACGGCGCGGCGCGCGAGCACGGGGATGAGATGGGCTCGATACTCGGCGCTCGCGTGGATGTCGGTGTTGAGATTCTCGGGAGGGATGGAGATGCCCTCGCACGCCTGCGGGGCGAACCGCCGCCCCAGGGCGTCCTCGAGGGCCTTGGCCCTGAAGGCACAGGCACCGGCTCCGGTGACTGCGACTCGCACGCCCGTGGATGTCTGCGCCACGAACACGCCGACCAGAGCGAACCGGGACGCCGGTTGGTGGAACTTCACGTAAGCGGCACGGTTGGGCACCGGAAACTCCACCGCCGTGATGATCTCACCCGGGAGCAGCGCGGTCTCGAACAGGCCCTTGAAGAAGCCATCGGCGGGCAGGGCCCGCCTGTTGGTGCGAATGGTGGCGTTGAGCGCGAGCACGGCGGCGGGGTAGTCGGCGGCGGGATCGCTGTTGGCCAGCGAGCCGCCGATCGTTCCACGGTTGCGGACCTGGGGATCTCCGATGCCGGATGCAAGCTGCGCGAGCGAGGGGATCGCCGCGACGATCGGCGCTGATTCGGCGACAGCGGCATGAGTCGTCATCGCACCGATGGTGACCGACTGGCGATTCGCGCGGATGCCGCGCAGCTCGCCGAGCGCTGCGAGGTCGATGAAGGCGCTGGGCGCGAGCAGCCCGAGCTTCATGGACGGCAGGACCGACTGCCCCCCGGCGAGGATCCTGGCCTCGGGATCGCTTTCGGCGAGCTTTGCCGCCTCGCCGAGAGAGGAGGGGCGGTGATAGGCGATGGCGCTCATCGGGCGTGCCTCCGGATTGCCTCCCAGACCCGATGAGGCGTGGCGGGCATGTCGATGTCGGTTACCCCCAGTGGCGCCAGGGCATCCAGCACGGCGTTGATCACCGCCGGGGGCGAGCCGATCGCACCCGCCTCACCGCAGCCTTTGGCTCCGAGCGGGTTGTGCGTGCAGGGGGTGCCGGGGGCGAGCTCGATCGCCATTACGGGCATGTCGCCGGCGCGCGGCAGGGCATAGTCGGTGAAGCTGCCCGTCAGGAGCTGGCCGTCCTCGTTGTAGCGGCAGCCCTCCAGCAGCGCCTGGCCGATGCCCTGGGCGATACCGCCGTGCACCTGCCCTTCCACGATCATCGGATTGATGACGTTGCCGAAGTCGTCGCTCGCGCTGAAGCGGTCCACCCGAACGTGCCCCGTCTGGGGGTCGATCTCGACTTCACATACGTACGAGCCTGCCGGGTACGTGAAGTTGGTCGGATCGTAGAATGCGTTCTCGTTGAGTCCCGGCTCCAGGGTGCCGAGAGGATAGTTGTGCGGCACGTAAGCTGCGAGGGCGATCTCGGCGAAGCTTTTTTTCCGGTCCGTGCCCGTGATCCGAAATTCCCCGTGCTCGAACTCCACGTCGGCGTCGCTCGCTTCGAGCAGGTGCGCGGCGATCTTCTTCCCCTTGGAGACGATCTTGTCGAGCGCCTTGACGATCGCCGTGCCGCCAACCGCCAGAGAGCGGGATCCGTAGGTTCCCATCCCGAACAGCACCTTGCCCGTGTCGCCGTGCTGGATATCGACATCCTCGAGCGAAAGCCCGAGCCTGTCCGCAACGACCTGGGCGAACGTGGTCTCGTGACCCTGGCCGTGGCTGTGCGAACCGGTGAACACCGTCACCTTGCCCGTGGGGTGAACGCGTACCTCGGCGGCCTCGAACAGTCCTGCGCGGGCACCGAGTGCGCCCGCGATATTGGACGGCGCGAGACCGCATGCCTCGATGTAGCAGGAGTAGCCGATGCCCCGCAGCAGGCCCTTTGCGGCGCTCGCCCGCTTGCGGGCCGGGTAGCCGGCGACATCCGCCAGCTCGAGCACGCGGCTCAGCGTCGCTTCGTAGTCGCCGGTGTCATAGGTGAGCCCGACGGGTGTCGCATGCGGAAACTTGCGGATGAAGTTGCGTCGGCGCAGCTCGATCGGATCGACGCCGAGCTCGCGTGCCGCGCGCTCGACGATGCGCTCCAGGAGGTAGGTGGCCTCGGGCCGGCCGGCGCCGCGGTAGGCGTCCACCGGCGTGGTGTTGGTGAAGACGGCCTGCACCGTGCAGTGAATCTGCGGTGTCGCGTACTGGCCGGCGAGCAGGGTTGCGTAGAGGATCGTCGGAATGCACGATGCGAAGGTCGAAAGATACGCCCCCATGTTGGCGGTGGTCCGTACCCGCAGGGCGAGAAAGTGCCCCTGCGCATCGAGGGCGAGCTCCGCGGTCGAGACGTGGTCGCGTCCGTGGGCGTCGGTGAGGAAGGACTCGCTGCGCTCGGCCGTCCATTTGATGGGGCGGCCGACGCGCTTGCTTGCCCAGACGAGGGCGGTCTCCTCGGCATACAGATAGATCTTCGAGCCGAAGCCGCCGCCGACATCGGGCGCAACTACCCGCAGCTTGTGTTCCGGTAGGCCGAGCACGAACGCCGTCATCAGGAGACGCTCGACGTGCGGGTTCTGGCTCGTGACGTACAGGGTATACGAGTCGTCGGCCCGAGAGTGCACGGCATTCGCCGCCCTCGGCTCGAGCGCGTTCGGAATCAACCTGTTGTTGACCAGCTCGAGCGTGGTGACGTGCGCGGCCTGCGCGAACGCTGCCGCTACCGCCGCCTCATCGCCTATCGACCAGGTGTAGCAGACGTTGTCGGGTGCAAGCTCGTGAACGGAGGTGCTGTGGCCGGCGGCGGAGGCCGTATCGACGACGGCCGGCAGGATCTCGTAGTCGACCTCGATCAGCGCCGCCGCCGCCTTGGCCAGGGCGCTCGAGTCCGCGACCACCAGGGCCACCTGCTCCCCGACGTGGCGCACCACACCTTCCGCCAGCACGGGGTGCCTCGGCTCCTTCATCGGAGAGCCGTCGACCGACTTGATCAGCCAGCCGCAGGGGAGGCCGCCGATGCCGGCGAGATCCTCGCCGGTGAATACCGCGAGAACGCCCGGTGCGGCGCGCGCCGGCCCGGCATCGATCGAGCGGATCCGCGCGTGCGCGTGCGGGCTGCGCAGGAAATAACCATAACTCTGTCCGGGGAGGACGATGTCGTCCGTGTACCGTCCGACGCCGGTCAGGAACCGATAGTCCTCTTTGCGCTCGACGGATCGGCCGATGAGTGGTGCGCGAACCGCATTCATGTTGCCTGCCTCAGCTGCCCATGGCCTTCGCGGCCATGCCAACGGCTTTGACGATGTTCTGGTATCCCGTACAGCGGCAAAGGTTTCCCTCCAGGCCGGCACGGATCTGCTCCTCGGTTCCGTGAGGGCGGTGCTCGAGGAGGTCCAGCGCGCTCATGATCATGCCGGCGGTGCAGAAACCGCATTGCAAGCCGTGACACGCCTTGAAGGCGGCCTGCATCGGATGGAGCGAGCCATCGCGCGGGGTGATGCCCTCGATGGTGGTGACATCGCCGCCGTGCAGTTGCGCCACGAGAACATTGCAACTCTTCACCGCGCGTCCGGCTACGTGGACGGTGCATGCGCCGCAGCTTGCGGTATCGCAGCCCACGTGCGTTCCCGTCAGGCGCAGGTGCTCGCGAAGAAAGCTCGACAGCAGGGTGTCGGCTTCGACTTCCGCCGCAACGGCTTTGCCGTTGACAGTCAGTTCGATGGCTACGGCCATGCGATCACTCCTCGAGCTGATAATGGCGGGATGTGCCCGCGCCCGGAATTACCCGCGTGGATCTTGCTCGCGCTCTGCGTCGGACCGATTGTATAGCCGAAGCACTCGCGGGCGCCAAGATGGTGGCCGATTGGCTGCATGGCAAAGCCCATGCCGAAGGTGGCGCGGTGCCGCCCGGGCGCGGTCTCTGCTATATCCGATGCGAGAAGCCGGAGAAGTCGATGGTTGCCAGGTGTTGATCGTCCATGGCCGTCTGCGCGCGGCGAAACGTCTGGTTGCGTGCGCGATGGCTTTGCTTCTTTGCGGGTGCGTGTACTTCTCCCGGCGCACCCTCCCGGGGGCGTGCGCCGACGATCTCGGCTCGCCGGTACGCAATTTCTGTGTGGTCAGGCCGGGGGTGCTGTGGCGAGCCGAGGCGCCGACCCGCTCGGATGCGCAGTGGCTGGTGGCGCACGGCATCGGAACGGTCGTGAGCCTGCAGCTCGACGTGAGGCGCTCCTTCGAAACGGTGCGTACCGATCCCAAGGTGGTGCGTTCCATAGTCTACTTTCGCGTGCGGGACTTCAGCGCGATACAGGTTCTGACGCACCGGCATCTGGATGAGCACGTGGCGGAGGTTCTGGCGATCATCCAGAAGGCGCCGAAGCCTGTGCTCATCAGCTGCCGCGCCGGTGTCGACCGCACGGGCGTCGTCGCGGCGGCGTATCGGATGCTGGTCCAGGGTTGGAGCGCGCAAAAGGCCATCGCCGACATGGATGGATTCCACAGTCCCTGGGATCCGCTCAACAACCGTTACGTGCTCAGCATCTCGGGAGCTCGAAAGGCGAGGATCCTGCGCGGCATCACCCAGTGGCGCTCCAGATTGCAGCCCGCGGGACGATTCGAATGCCGGGCCGGGGGCTGCCGCTTCCTCCCGCACCAGCGGATCGGTGCGCGATCACCGCCCCGCGGTCAGGCGGAGCTTGTACTCGCGGCGATTCCGTCGAGCGCCGTGAGCGCATCGTCCGGCAGGCCAAGGTCGGCCGCGGCGAGGTTTTCGCGCAAATGTGCGAGCGAAGAGGTGCCCGGGATGAGGAGAATATTGGGCGCCCGGCGCCATAGCCAGGCGAGTGCTACCTGCATCGTGGTGGCACCGAGGCTGCGGGCGACATCGGTGAGGATGGAGGACTGCAGCGGGGTGAAGCCTCCCAGAGGAAAGAAGGGCACATAGGCGATGCCCTCGCGTGTCAGATCATCGATCAGCGCATCGTCCGCCCGATGCGCCAGGTTGTAGTGATTCTGCACGCACACGATCTCACAGATCCGCCGCCCTTCCGCGATCTGTGTGGGGGTGACGTTGCTCAATCCGATATGACGGACGAGCCCCTGCTGCCGCAGCTCCGCAAGTGCGCTGAGCGGTGCCTCGATCGAGCCTTCGGCCGGCCCGTGTACGCGGCCCATGTTGCGGTAATTTACGACCTCGAGGACATCCAGGCCGAGATTGCGCAGGTTGTCGTGCACGGCCTGGGTCAGCTCCTGGGAGGAAATGGCCGGCAGCCACGATGCGTCCGCGCCGCGTCGGGCGCCGACCTTCGTCACGATGACAAGATCGTCGCGATAGGGGTGCAGGGCCTGGCGAATGAGCCGATTGGTGACATGCGGGCCGTAGAAGTCGCTGGTATCGATGTGATTCACACCGCTCGCGATCGCCTCTCGCAGCACCGCCACCGCCCCCTCGGGATCCCGCGGCGGACCGAAAACGCCGGGTCCTGCAAGCTGCATCGCTCCGTAGCCGAGCCGCTTCACCTCTCGATTTCCGATCCTGTACGCAGAGTTGTTTATGCTGGGCATGAGAAGTCTCCTCTCTGGGCTTGCAATCTACCGCTTGTTCGGGCGCGCGATAACTGGTCATAATGCGCACGGGTTGTGCGAAAATGTGAACAGTGAAGACTGATCTCGGTGACTTGAATGCCTTCGTGGCGGTCGCGCGCGCCCGCGGGTTTCGCGATGCCGCCCGCGCGACCGGGAAGAGCGCATCGGGCCTGAGCGAGGCGGTGCGCCGGCTGGAGGCCGCACTCGGCGTCCGGCTCCTCTACCGGACGACGCGCAGTGTTGCGCTTACCGAGGCCGGCAGCCGTCTGCTGGAGCGGCTGAGCTCAGCGTTGACCGAGGTCGAATCGGCTCTGGATGTGGTGAACGGCTTTCGCGACAGGCCCGCCGGTACGCTCAGGCTCAATGTTCCAAGCAGCGCGGCGCGGCTCGTGCTGCCGGCGATCGTGCCGCGCTTTCTTGCCGCTTATCCGCAGATTCACCTGGAGGTGATTGCGGAAGAAAGCTTCGTCGATCTGCTCGCCGGCGGGTTTGATGCCGGAATCCGCTATGACGAGCGACTGCAGCAGGACATGATCGCCGTGCCGATCGGCCCGCGTACACAGCGCTTTGCCGTGGGCGCGGCTCCTGCCTATCTCGATCGGCACGGCAGGCCTGAGCACCCGCGCGAGCTCCTCCAGCACGCGTGCTTGCTGGGACGGTTCAGCGGCCGTGCGCTCGAGGCATGGGAGTTCGAGCGCAACGGCGAGATCGTGCGCATCGAGCCCACGGGACCGCTGCTCGTCAGTCGCGGCACGGCTACTGATCTCGCCGTTGAGGCGGCAATAGCGGGAATCGGCGTCATCTCGCTGTTCGACGACTGGCTGCGGCCGCATTTCGAGAGCGGCGCGCTCGAGCCTATTCTGGAGGCGTGGTGGCCGCGCTTCTCCGGGCCCTTTCTCTACTATTCCGGGCGGCGCCTGGTGCCGGCGCCGCTGCGGGCATTCATCGATTTCATCAGGGCAGCGCCTGCGGCCGCCCCGCGGCGAGCTGCCAAGCGCAGCGGTGCGGCGCATCGAGCATGAAGAATCAGGAACAAGTGAAAAGCTTTTCGGTCGTCATTCGGGTGTGGCTGCTGACATTGCTGGCGTGCGCCGCGCTGGCAGCTCTTTGCTTTGCGAAGATAGACGTGCCGGTGGCGCTTCGTGTCTGGAGCCTGCGCCATCACCTGAGCAGCCTGAATGCCGCTTTCGGTACCACCCTGATTCTGACGGCGGAGTCCGCAGTGGTCTTGGCCCTGATCATCTCGCGCCTGGTGCGCGGACACCTCTCGCGATTCTCGGAGACATTGGCCATAGCCTGTCTCGCCTCCATTTGCGCTTACGGCGTCAACGACCAGGTGTTGAAGCCTTTCTTCGGCGTTCAGGAGCCTGCCGATGTCGTGCACGGTGCGCGACATGCCATCCATTTCCTGATGGGCTTCGCCAGCAGCAGCTTTCCGTCCGGTCACATGGTGCTCGCCGGGGCATTCGCCGGCGTGTTCATGCGAATCTACAGAGGGAGCATCCGGCTCTTCTGCGCGCTGCTCCTGCTCGCCGCGGCCCTGCTGGTCCTGGGCGATTGGCACTTCGTCAGCGACGTGATCGCCGGGGCGTTCCTCGGCATATCCGCCGGAATGCTGGCCGGCGAAGGCTGGGCCGTGCACATGATGGGCTCGAGATACTGACAAAGGGCAATGACACGCGGACGCCTAGGGAGAGCGCTCGACATGGATGCTGCCACCGGAGGTATGCAGATAAATCGGCGCGCCACCGCCGCCAATCGACCCCTCGAGATGGTGGTCGCCGTCAACCTCGCTGGTGCTGAACGGGAAGTCTGACGTTACTCCGCCCCCGCTCGATCCAGCGTCTAGCGACGCGCGCGTGCCCGGCGGCAGTTGCAGCGTGATGCCGCCGCCGGAGGTCACGAGCCTGATGCCGCGATTCGATCGCAACTGCGCCCGTATGCTGCCTCCGGACGAGGCCGCATCGACTTCACCGTCGGCGTTCTGGATTCGAATGCCGCCGCCGGAGGTGTATAGCTCGAGCTTGCCGCTCGAATTGGCGACCTCTATGGGTCCGCCCGAGGTGCTCAATTGCGCGGGTCCATCGAGCCGCTCCGCGCGGATGCCGCCGCCGGAGGTATGCACGTAGACAGTCCCGACGATGTTCTGGAGGAGGATGCCACCGCCCGAGGTCCTTGCGTGTACCGCCGCATTCAGGTCCCGCATGGCGAGATCACCGCCGGAGGAGCGTAGATCGAGCGGATAATGGCGCGGCACCTGGATTGCGAATCGGACGCGGGTCACCCCTAACCCGAACCAACCGAGCCAATCGAGCCAGCTGTCATTCTCCACGCGGGCCGAAACGGCGACGCCGGAGGAAGTCTGCCCGGCGCTGATGTGCAGGCGGTGCAGAAAGGACTCCGAGCCCTCCACATCGGCATGCACGACCACCTGCTGCGTGTCGCTCCCGACCACTGATACCGAGCCGACATCGGCGTCAACTGTCAGCCGGCCGCCCGGCGGCGCATCGACCGTCTTGTCATAGGTGCTCTGAGCCGCCAGCGCCACCGATGTGGCGAGTGTCGCGATCAGGACCATTGTGGTTCGGGCTATGGATGAGGCCATGACGAGCTCCTGTGCTGATGAAAGCCCACCTAGAACACCGATGCTCCCGGAAAGTTGCAGCAGGGCAGGGCAGCCGCCATGGCCGGCTGCCCGATATCGCCGGTCGCCGCCTCGCAAGAGTCGGCTGGCGGGCTTGCTCAGGGCATCGCGGCGGGCGTGTCACAGCGCGGGGAGGTGCTGCCCGCGGCCTGGAGCCACTGCGCTTCGATCTCGGCGGCGGTCTGCGGGTAGCCGAAGTAGTACCCTTGCGCAAATTCGCACCCGTAATTTTGCAGCTCGCGCGCGGCTTCCGCCGTCTCCACGCCTTCGGCCACGACGCTCATCCCGAAGCTGTGGGCGAGTTGGACCGAGCTACGCACGATCTTCTGGTCGCCGGCATCCTGCATCAGATTGGTGATGAACGTGCGGTCTATCTTCAACGTGTGTACCGGCAGTCGTTTCAGGTATGAGAGCGAGGCGTAGCCGGTCCCGAAGTCATCGATGGAGAGCCGCACGCCCAGGGCGCGGATGTCGCCGAGCCGCTTGAGCATCGTATCGGGATGCCGCATCACCGCGCTCTCCGTCACCTCGAGCTCGAGAAGCGCGGGCTCTATGCCGAGCGACTCCAGGATGGCGCGCACCTTGTCGGCGAATCCGCTGTCGAGCAGGTTGTTGGCGCTGATGTTCACGGAGATCGGTACCCGGTGCCCCTGGCGCTGCCAGGCGAGCACCTGCGCGCAGGCAGCGCGTAACATGTACTGTGCGAAGGGATGGACCAGCTCGGTACCGTCCGCGAGCGGCACGAACCGCGCCGGGGCGATGGGCCCCAGCGATGGATGCACCCAGCGCGCGAGCGCCTCCAGCCCGATCAGCTCGCCGTCCGCCAGGCGCACTTTCGGCTGATAGGCGACGGCGAGCGAGCCGTCGCGCAGCGCCTTGCCCAGATCGCTCTGCAGCGCGAGCATCTCCGGGGTGAATTGATCCATCACTTCGTTGTAGCGCCGGAAGGCGCTGAGGTCTTCCTTCGCCGCATACATCGCGATGTCGGCACAGCGCAGCAGCTCGCTCGGGGTGCGCGCGTCGCGCGGATATACAGCGGCTCCGATGCTCGCCGTCAGATCGAGCTCGATGCCGCCGGGCAGAGTGGTTCGTCCGAGGCACTCCTGCAGGCGGACGCCGAGATTCTCGAGCGCCCAGGGCGTCTCGACACCCGGAGCGAGCACCGCGAGCTCATCGCCCCCCAGACGCGCGACGCAGGTTTCCGCATCGGGAAAGCGCTCCCGCAGGCGCCCGCCGATCTCCTCCAGCACGCGGTCGCCGGCGGCATGCCCAAGGGTGTCGTTGATCTCCTTGAAGCGATTCAAGTCGAGGAGCAGGATGGCGAGCGCATCACCTGGCGAGGCCGAGATCGCCTGCTCGAGCTCGCGCATGAAGCCATCGCGGTTCCTCAGCCCGGTGAGCGTGTCGTGTTGCGCCAGGTACTCTTGCTCGGCCACGTAAGCGGCCTGTCGGCGGAAGGCGGCACGCAGCTGCCAGGCGAAAACGAGCACTGCCAACATCCCGATGACGAGCACGGCGGCGGGCGCCGCCGCTTCCTCGAGCCATTTGTGCTGCAGCGATGCGATCGGGACGCTCGCGCCGACATACAGGGGCAGGGCGGCGGAACGCGCAAAGCCAACATATCCGGATTTGGAGGGCATGGAGAGAAACACGCCGCTGCGGCGACCGCGGACCGCATCGAGTGAGCTGCGCGAAACCTGGTGGAAGCCAGGCTCGAATGAGCCTCTGCCTGGCCCGTAGATGACGAGCGGCCGGCCGTCGAGCGTCACCAGGCTGACGAAGCTGTCGCGGAGCAGCCGCAGACTGTCGGTGCTCGCCAGCAGGCGTCGCACGGGAACCAGTGCGAACACCGCTTCCGGCTCACCGGAGGTGCCCCGGATGGCGAGCGTGACCGGTAGATACAGCTCCTCGTCCGCCGGCAGCCGAAGGAGATAGGAAAAATCCAATCCCGTGCCGCGCGGTACGATCGCCTGCGCGATCGTGCGCAGCACCGCTGGGCGGGTCACCGGCTCGCCCGAGTGAGTGACCGCGAGGACGGTGCCGTCCGCGGCGCGAACACCAAGGTAGCTCGAGACCGAGTCCAGGAGCGCTGCATCGCGCAGCACAGCGAGGGTGCGCCCGGGCGCAGGTCGGCCTGAGGAGGCCGAGGAGAGGTTGGCGCCGATGCGCCTCAAGCTGGCAGCGGACTGCTCCAGAAGACCCGTGACGGAAGTCTCGAGCCCGAGCGCCAGATTCAGGACGCTCTCGCGTCCGGACGCCCAGATCCCCGCCCGCTCCTGCGCTACGAGGTACACCGCGGTTCCGGCGAGCAGGAGCAGCGCGACAACTACTGAGAGCCGCGCCCGGCGGTAAGCGCCGGTGAACCGTCGATCCTGATGGGATCGCCGACTCGTACGCGATTGCCTGGGCGCCCTCGCGGCCGCGATGCGCTGTTCACCGCTCATGTGGACAGATCATCCGCGTTCGGGCTGCGGCCGCAACCGCCGCCGCCTCAACTCCGGGCGGCCTTCGGCGGATGTAACCCGATTTTGTGATGCGGTTCCGCAGGCCAGAACGTGAGCACGCATTGCTCCCCGCGAAGCCTCGGCCGTGAGCCTGCTTCGCTTCCGCTCGCCGTCAAGTCTTGAGCTCGACCGTCCAGCTGACGTCCGCATCGGCGACCACAGAGGAGCGAACGCTGCAGTACTTGGTGACCGACAGCTCCACGGCCCGGTTTGCCTTCTCGATCGTCGTGCCTGGCGCGGCAATGCTGAAGTGCAAAATGGCCGAGGCCAGCCGTCGTGGGATCGACTCGACCCGGCTCGCCTCAATGCGGACCTGAAGGACCCGTGCGGGCGTGCGTTGCTTTTCCAGGATGGTCACGACGTCCACCGAGGCGCAGGTCGCAATGGCTGCCAGCAGCGCATCGAACGGGCTTGGCGCGGTTTGCGCATTGCCATCGATGCGCATCCTGGGTCCGTCCGGCCGACCAGCCTCGAACTCGAGACCGCCGACCCATTGGACCTCGAGCGGCGGGTGATTGATGGTCATGGCATTTTAACTACCCTGCAGCGCTTTGAAACGGCCGGTCGCCGAAAGCTGCTCGTTGCGAGTCTGCGCGTTCCACACGGTCCTGCGGCGGACCGCGAAGGGACTCGTCGCGAGCTCTGCCAAAGAGCGCGCCGGGGCGAAGAGGAATCCCTGCCCGGCGACGCAGCCCAATGACAGCAGGGCCGCGACCTGCGGCTCGAGCTCGATGCCTTCGGCAACCGTATCGAGCCCCAGCGTTTCTCCGAGCGTGATCACCGCACGCGCCAGGTCCGGGCCGTCGCCGGCGCTGGTCAGGCCATTGACGAACGATCGATCGATTTTCAGTATGTCGATGGGGAAGCGGTGCAGATAGGACAAGGATGAGTAGCCGGTGCCGAAGTCATCGATCGCCACCTTCACCCCGAGCGCCTTGAGGCGGTGAAAGCGCTCGAGGTTGACCTCGGTGTTGTACATCATGGTGCTCTCGGTCAGCTCGATGACGAGATTGGAGGATTCGAATCCCGACTCCTGGAGCGCCGCGAGCACATCCGGCACCAGCTCGCCATGCTGCAGGTGACGGGCGGAGATGTTGACCGAGAGCCGTAATCCCGAGCCGCCGGCGATCGAGCCGCGCCAGGCGCAGACGTCGCGGCACGCCTGTTTCAACACCCAGCGTCCCAGCGCCGCGATCTGGCCGCACTCCTCGAGCACGTGGATGAAGCTGGCGGGCATCAGCACGCCGGCCTCGGGATGACGCCAGCGAACCAGCGCCTCGACGCCGAGAAGGACGCGGGTGCCGAGATCCACGATCGGCTGGTACTCGAGGAAGAACTCCTCCCGGGCAAGCGCGCGGCCGATGTCCGCCTCCAGCCGCAAGCGCTCGTGCAGCATCTTTTGCATCTGCGGCTGGAAGGTCACATGGCGGTTCTTCCCGGCCGCCTTGGCGTGGTACATCGCCAGGTCGGCGTTGCTCAGCAGCTCCTGCGCCGTGGCATCGGCCGCGGAGAACGCCACGCCGATGCTGGCAGTCACGCTGACGTCGCGGCCATCCAGCGAAAAGGGCGCGCCGAGAGACTCGATCAGCGCATCGGCGACTCGCTCCGCCGCCACAGACGTACCGACGCTCTCGAGCAGCACTCCGAACTCGTCGCCGCCGAGCCGTGCCACCGTGTCGGAGGATCGGCTCGTCTGGATGATGCGCTGGGCGACGGCCTGCAGCAGCCGGTCGCCCGCGTCGTGCCCGAGAGAATCGTTGATGTTCTTGAAGTTGTCGAGGTCGAGAAACATCACCGCTGCGCGGTTGCCGCCGCGCTGCGCACGGGTGAGCGCGTGCTGGACGCGGTCGCGGAACAGGTTGCGGTTCGCGAGCAGTGTCAATGGATCGTGAAAGGCGAGCTGGCGCAGCTTTTCCTCGAGTACCTTGCGTTCGCTGATGTCGCGGAAGTTGAGCGCCAGCCCGCGCACGGCGGGATCGCGGCTGAGGTTGCTGCCCACCCCCTCGATCACCCGGGCGGAGCGCTCGATCCGCAGCTCGACGGGGCCGACGACCCCGGCGGAGGTGCGGGAGATCTCCTCGAGAAAGGCCCGCAAACGCTCGCCATCTTCACCGCCCCACAGCTCGGGGAGGCTCTTGCCGGTGATCTCCTCGGGCTTCAGGCCCAGCGTGCGCGTCGTGGCGGGTGAGGCGAAGCGCACCATGCCATCGGTGCCGATGATCATGATGACATCCGACGCGTTCGCCACCAGCGATGCGTAGTGTTCCTCCGCGATGCGGAGCACCACGGCCTGGCGGAACATCAGCAGCAGCGTGAGCAGGAACACAACGCCGATCATCAATGTTGCCTGGCCGCCGAGCCCGCCGCGACAAAGATAGATGAGCACCAGAAACGCCGCCGCCATGGCGGCGTAAGGCAGCGACCTTGCCAGTGCTCCCGAGGTGCGTGAGGTCCCGCGCGCGGCCAGCGTAACCGCGCGCATCTGCGCCCGTCCGGCAGCCGCCAGCGGCAGATAACAGGCGAGGTAGAGGACGTCCTGAACGCCGCCGGGCACGTAGTAACCGCGTACCTTTCCGAGCGACCAGATGATGTCGGCAAGAAACATGGTGCCGAATCCGGTGAGCAGCAACAGTGGGACACGCCACCCGCCCGCATTGGCGGAGCCGGTCAGCAGCAGCACACCGAAGAGCAGCAGACAGAAGCTGTCGAGTGCCAGGTAGCCTTCGCTCAGAGCCTCCTTGAGGATTCCGAGCTGCGCATGCATCGCCGCCGGCTCGACGACCAGGTACCAGAAGAACGCGCCAAAACCGACGACGAAAATGGTCGTGTCCAGGGACACCTGAGCCCAGGGCACGCGCATCGCGGCGGCCCGGATCAGCCAGAGCGCCGCGGCCGCGAGCGGCAGATAGAACGCGCAGTAGAGAAAATCCGACGGACCCGGAAATGGATCGACCCTGAGCACCCAGGAGATGAAACCAATCAAGTCGCCGACGAAATAGAGCGAGAGCGCGGCTGTCAGGCACCACCATGCCGACCGGAGGGGACCGGGGACCATACGCCGCGCGGCGGCGGCCGCAACCGCGATGA
>DASYGA010000491.1:0-10203 GCA_036000265.1 Steroidobacteraceae bacterium
GATCCACGAGGAGGCGCGCGCCGCCGGCGCAAGCGCGCGCGAGGCGCTGCAGGCGGTGGTGGAGTTCCTGGTCAAGGAGACGGCGGCGAATCTGGGCGGAAAGGCGGAATAGAACGCGCCTCGAGCGGCTCGACGTCGTGGAATTTGCGGTAGTCGAAGCGGTCGATGCCGTCCTCGCCGGTTGTGAAGATGTCGGCGAAGGTGTGGTCCCAGCGAAGGTTGGAGGGATGGTATTCCTGACGCGACATCAGCGTCTGGCCGGTCGTCTCGTCGATGCCGCCGATGGTCAGGAGCAGGAAGGCCCTCGCCGCTTTCAGTGACTCGAAGTTGGCGCCGGCGAGCGGGCTCGCCTCGTCGATGACGTGCATCAGGCTCCAGCCGTAAAGGAACACGGGCTGCTCGCTGCGGCGCAGCGGCAGGTCGTAGATGCGGCGGATCCGATAGCCCTCGGCGGTCTGCTCGTCGCGGATGAGGCGCAGCTGCGCGGTCGCCTCCATGATGACGTTCTGGCGCTCGTTCGCCGCACGCAGCATGAGGGTGCGCGTGCCGTCGAACTGGCGGACCACGGCGTGGCGGGCGAAGAGGATGCGCGCGGTCGGGCGCGAGAAGCGCGCGAACATCATGCCGGTGATGAGGGCAAGGCTCATCATGCCGGTGAATATCTCGATGGAGGCGATGATGTGCGCGTACACCGTCTGCGGGTGCATGTCGCCGTAGCCGACCGTCGCCAGCGTCTCCACGCTGAAGAAGAATCGGCCCCAGTAGCCGCCGGGATTGAGGTTGGCGACGTCTCCCGCCTGCAGCTGGTAGGCCGCCGCAAAAGCGAGATTGAAGAGCGCGAAGAAGCCGGCGTAGCTGGCGAAGAGCTTCGGCCAGCTCAGGGTCATGAAAAGATGATAGAGGTCCTGCCAGGGGCGCACCGGCAGGCCGTAGGTGATCACTTGCCGGCCTCCGAGCGGAGTGGAGCGGCGCATGAAGGGACGCTTGTCTGGCACGGTGGGAGTTTAGCGCGACTCGCCCGCCGGGGTACCGGTTCAGCGGCAGCGGGTCGGCTTCGTAGTCTGGCGTGTCCGGTGAAATACGCCAGATCTCTCTGGCTGCGCTCATGCGTAAGCGCCGGATTGCTGCTGTGCCAGAAGATCGGCCACCAGGCCGCGGCCGTCGGCGGTGTCCAGCAGCTCGCCGGGGGTGCGGCCGCCGAGCGCGGGATGAGGACGCTGTAACCACTCGGCAGTCCACTGGGCCGCATCGAATCCTGCTGGATCGCCAGACTCCTGAACCATGGTATCCACCTGACCTATGAGGCGTACCACGGTCAGAATCCGCTCGCTTTCCTCCTGGCTGAGGCGCTGGCGCTTTTGAATCTTTCGATCGATGGTGGCACGGGCGAGATTCAGAGTGCTGTAGAGCCGTTCTCTGGGAATCTGCATGCTGTGCGTCAGTGTAACGACGTTGCCGGTACCCGCCCGCGGATGATCGCGATCCGGTCCAACGGATTCGCTCGATAGAACGCACTTGCCGACTCGCGGACGACATTCCATCGAAGACGATCAGCGCCGCCGGGCGAGCTGGGATCGCTCATGCTCGTCTCTCCAGATCCTCATGTGAGCAGTTATTATTTGCTCATGAGGCAATGGAGGCAAATCGACGGGGCGAGACAGGCCGCCGTGACGGGGGCGGGAGCATGCCTCTCCTTATTTGGAGCTTGGCGCGGTGCGCCGGTGTTGCACAGAGCTGCGGCGCGAGGCGTGCTGCCTGGTCGATTTGGCAGCGTTGGCGTGTTGCAAATGCGTCACCTCCCAGCCTTTGCAGGCGAGCCCAATATAGACAGGGATTGGCTTCGCGCCAGTGCTGTAATAGATGATGGTTCGGCGCGTCAGGTGCAGCGCTTGGGCCGCCGCCGTGAGCGAAAGCCCATTGCGCTTCATCCATGCGTTGAATGCGGCCGTTGGAAATGCATCGCCGGCCTGTTCCCTGGAGAGGCGGTACAGCGCATCGGCGGGGATTCCGATATCCGCCGCGGGCCATTCGACGCCGTGGCCCCATTCCTCTACCTGAGCCCGGGCAAAGAATGCCGGATTACGCAGTTGCCCATGATCTGGAACGTGCAGGTACTCGCTTACATCGACATCACGCCAACCGCCGCTGGCCCACTCGATGCGCAATCGAGCGCCTGGAAGGGCCTCGACACGCAATATCTTGAGTTTCACGGACGCTTCTTCGGATTCAGTGGCATGCCATGCTCGCGCCCAAACACCTGAATCTTCCATTGGCGGTTGCGGTGCAGCGTCGTCATGGCGAGCCTAGTGAATTAAATTCACCAAGTCAATGAAAGATACTTAGAAATGCCCTCGGTCAATGTCGTGGGCACGGTAGCAGCCAGCGGCAGCCGAAGCAGCGGCAATAGGCTGCGCGTTTGCGCAGATTCGCGGCAAAATTCGCCCGGCCGCGCTCACGCGGCGGAATATCAGAAGGAGGCTACCGGTGCGTCAGTGCAGGCAACCGGCGCCGGCGGTGCCGCTCTCGAGGCGGATGTTGGCGACGTCCAGGGTCAGCTTGCCGGCGGTCTGGAGCGCGAAGGGGGTCCACACCCGGCTCATGCTCTCACCGGCGGCGGCAAAGCAGGCGAGAGGAATGTCGAGGTGCTGCCACTGGCCGCGGGGCGCGGCGCTCAGTGCGGATGTGATCGGTACGGCACCGCTGCAGGAGGCACCGCAGCCCATGCCGAGGGTGACCGCGGCGCTCGGCGCCTGCTGCACTCGATAATCGAAGCCGAGGGCGAGCTGGCCGTTGGCCTGCCGCGTGAGATCGATGGCGGTGGCGCCGGTGATCTCGGCGGTGGCCTGGCCGGTGCCCCACCAGCGCAGGCGTCGGGAGTCTTCCTGCTTCGTCTTGTCGATCGCTGTGAGAGTCAGACGTTTGCTGTCGGATGCGCCGATGCCATGAGGTATAGGGGTCGCGCCAGCGTCGTCTGCGACCGCCCAATGCCAGCCGGATCCGGTGCTGCCGGATGCAAAGAACACATTCTTGTTGACCATGGCAGCAGACGGAAGGCCGGACGCCTCTGGAAGCTTCGCCAGATTGCCGTCGCTCGCGTCCCGCAGTCCGTATCCCAACGCAAAGAGCGGCTTGCCGGGAGTGTCGGTGCCGAACTGCAGCGGGGTGCGCGGCCACGCAAACGACAGCGTGCCGCGGAAATCGTAGCGGATGCTGCCGTCGGGCTTGCGGAAGAGCACATCGGCGACACCGTCGCCCTCGGAGCCGGGCAGCCAGGCCGCGACGAAGGCGTTGGAGGCGTTGAGCTCCGGGTTGACCCACAGGGGGCGCCCGGAGATGAACACCGACACCACCGGGATTCCCGCCGCGCGCAGGCGCTTCAGGAGCTCAAGATCAGTGTCGTCTCCGGGGCTGAAGGCGAGATTCGGGACGTCACCCTGGAACTCCGCGTAGGAATTCTCACCGTAAACGACGATGGCGACGTCGGGCTTCTGTTTGAATTTTCCATCGGGGCTGAGCTCGGCGTCACCACCGGCGGCGTGCACCGCGTGCTCGATTCCCTGCCAGATCGATTGGCCGTGCGGGAAGTCCTTGTTGCTCGTCCCCGAGCCCTGCCAAGTGATCGTCCAGCCGCCAGACTGCTTCGGGATGTTGTCGGCGCCATCGCCAGCGACAAGGATTCTCGCGCGCGGCTTCAAGGGAAGCAGATGATTCTCGTTCTTGAGGAGTACCAGCGACTCGCGCACGGCGCGGCGCGCAACAGCGAGATGCTGCGCTGAGCCGAGGAAGTCGAAGTGCCCGGCCAGCGGCCGGGAAACGGGTGGGCCTTCCTCGAAGAGGTGCTCGCGCAGCTTCACCCGCAGGATGCGCCGCACGGCATCATCGAGCCGCGGCCGCGGTATCTGTCCGGAGCGGACCTGCTGCAGCGTGTTGGCATAGAGCTGCTTCCAGTCCGTGGGCGCCATGAACATGTCGAGCCCCGCGTTCACGGCCTGCGGGCAGCTCGCATCGGTGCAGCCGGGCACCTGGCCGTGCGCATTCCAGTCGCCGACTGTGAAGCCGTCGAAGTGCCAGCGGTCCTTGAGCACGCCGGTGAGGAGGCCGTAGTTGGCGGTCATCTTGATGCCCTGCCAGCTGGAGAAGGAGACCATCACCGACTGCGCGCCGGCGGCTATCGCCGCCGGATAGCCTGCGCCATCGACATCGCGCAGCTGCGTCTCGCTCTCCACGTTGTCACCTTGGTCGACGCCATGGGTGCCGCCATCACCGAGGTAGTGCTTCGGCGTGGCGATGACGTGGGAAGCGTCGAGGAAATCCGGCGTGCCGGGCTTGCCCTGAAGGCCCAACACCATGGCGCGCGCGTACTCGCGCACGATCGCCGGGTCCTGCGAATAGCTCTCGTAGCTTCGTCCCCAGCGCTCGTCGCTGACGACGGCCAGTGTTGGCCCAAAGGTCCAGTCGAGGCCGATCGCGCGCACTTCCTCCGCGGTCGCCTGGCCGATGAGGCGCATCAGCGCCGGGTCGTGCGCTGCGCCGAGGCCGACGTTCTGCGGGAAAATGGTCGCACCGTAGACATCATTGTTGCCGTGGACGGCGTCGATCCCCCAGATTTCCGGAATGGGATGCGGACCGTGAGAGGGGGCCATGGAGGCGAGGTAGAACTGGTTGGCCAGACTCAGCCACGCGGAGGGCGGCGCCAGCATGTTGCCGCCAGGCTTGGAGTTGCCGCCGTTCAGGACCGAGCCGAGCGGGTAGCGACGCAGCTGCGCCGGTGTCAGGGTGGAGATGTCGGCCTGGATGAGCTGTCCGACTTTCTGCTCGAGCGTCATCGCCGCCAGGAGGGCGTTCACCTTGCGCTCGAGCGCGGGATCGGGGGGCAGCTGCGGCCGGGTCTGCGGCCAGAGCTGTGGATGGATGGCGGCTGCGCTTTGCGCCGCGCCGGCCGGGCTGCAGATCGGCAAAAGGGCGGCGGCGATCCCGAACACAGCGGCCAGCACCGTAACCGGTGCAGACCGCCCCCGAGGCCCCCTGAGGCTTGGCGTTTTCATGTGGCGCGGGAGAATCCCATGGCGATGATAGCGCTGTCAATGATGCGGAAATTGACCCCATTTCCGGTAGGGTGGATGCGGGAGTTGGGGTCATTTCTGGAACTGCGGAAGCGAGCGTGACTCGCAAGCAATTGAAACGTCTGGGAAATTGAATCGCTGCGCCAGACCGCAAGCCGTTCATCGGGCCGAAGTCTCACGGAGTTTCTCGAAGCGTGTATTCGTGGAGCGCACCGCCGATGTCGTGAGCGCGGCGAGTGCCGGTCGCTGAGCGGCGCCGGATCGGCGTCGTTTCAATGTGGCGGATAGCTGTAGAGACTGAGGCGGTACAAATGGATCGTATGCGGGTCCATCAGCAGCTCCCGTCCTTGATCGGTCTGGTCCCCGTTCATCTGCTCCGCAACGGCCCAGCGGCCCTCCTTCCAGGCGAGCCGGGCGACGCCGACGATGCCGGCCAGATGGCCGTCAATATCCGGATCGCGCAGGACTGACACCGTCAGACCGCTGCCGAGAACATAGAACTCTTCCGGCGCGGACTGCATGATGAGCATCGCGCCGTCGGCCGTGAGCGGCTGTTGCGCGGGCCAGGATCTCGAGAGAGTGGCGCGAAAGAGATAGCCGCCGAGGGCAACGGTTTGCGTGGGGCGCGGACTCGTCAGGTGCAGCACCAGGGCGCGGGTGTCGCCGTGCTGCTGCGCCTGGATGAAGCGGTCGCCGAGCTCGCTCAGGATCCGATAGACATCGCCGAGCCCCGGCGTGTCAGTCGCGTGGCTGTCCGGCGGGTCATCCACTCCAAAAGCGGAAAAGCCGATGCTTTGCGCCTGACCCAAGGTATAGAGAGCGTTGTAGGGCGCGAGGGCCAGGCGGGATTCCGGCACGAAGACTGGATTTCCCTGCTGCCGATAGCGCGCGACCCAGTGCTCGAAATCCGGCCAGTAGATGTCGGGCGCGTAGAAGTCGATGGCGGGCGCGGCCGCGCGGTAGATGGGCTGCGTCAGGGGGTAGGGGCCGCCGCTCGGGTATTCGCCGGGCCGCTCGTGCGGCGCAGGCAGCTGGGCGTTCATGTACATCGGCAGCGGATACTGCCGCTTGCCCGCCTGTGCCACGGTGTTGATGAAGCGCCCGTAGTACCAGGCCATGAACATTTCGTCGGCGGAGCCGCCGAAGACCGCCTGCCAGTTGCCGCCGCCGGGACTGAAGTCCTCCGCAAGCCTATCGGGCAGTCGCAAGTGAGCAGTCCGCAGCGCACGCAGAAGCGGTTGCGGCACCGGACCGGCGAACAACCGGTTGGCCATGGCCGAGCGGTCGCGTCCTCCGAGCCCGACGTACCCGACCTCATTCTCCACCTGCACCATTAAAACGGTGTGGCGGCTCGAATCGACGTCGCGCACATGGCCCATGAGTGCGGCGAATGCCTGCGCGTCGCGTCGCGTCGTCTCGCTGCCAAATACCGACAGGATCTGCAGCGCGGAGCCGTCCACGGCTGCCGCTCGCGGGAAACGCCTGGTGTCGGTCAGGACCCAGCGCGGCGCGTAGCTCGAGAAGGCGTTTTTCCAGCTGCCGAACCAGAGGAGCACGAGGTGCAGATGCTGCTGTCGCGCCACGGTGAGCCAGTGATCGAGGATCGAAAAGTCGAAATGTCCTTCCTCGGGCTCGATCGTGCTCCATGCAACGGGCATCAGCACCGTGTTGTAGTGTTGGGCCGCGAGCCGCGGCAGGATGACGTCGGCCTGCGCGGCGGTACCCGCCGAGGAGTTGCCGAGCTCCCCGCCCAGAATGAGAAAGGGTTTGCCGTCCAGGAGGAGCTGTGAAGCCCTGCCGGCGCTGCGAATCCCGGGCGCAGCGGCGAAGATGGGGGAGCGAATCGCTCCGACGAGCAGTACCGTTGCCGCGATCAGACCCGCGGCAGCCGCCTTCCTCAAAATCGTAAGCCATTCCGGCGTTTTTGCGGGAGGCTTCGGCTTCCCGTTGACGGCGGTGGCCATGGCGATCCTCGGGAAATGGGAGGGAAGGGTAGCTGCCATCTTGCAAAGCGTCATCTGCTGAGCAATGATAGCGCTGTCAATTCAATCGTGGACCTAATGTGGCTTGCGAACAACGTCTGGCCCTGCCCTCGAGCCCCCATCGGGGACCCGTCCGGGTCCGCGGCGGTGCGGTTTGGCATGGCGGTAGACCTTGTGATCGCGCAACCAAAGACCTGAGCGACATTTGGCTGCGGACGCCGGGCTCGCGGTTTGCAAGCTGCGCGATCCGCGCCGCCAGGCTGCGCGATAGCGCCGGGCACAGCCGGACCGTCAGCCACGCGCAACGATAGTTGACATCGGCCGAATGAGAGGCACATACTCGGGCCGCGTTAAGGTAGCGCTACCATTTAGAGAATGTAGCAGTCGAGCACCATGGCGTAAGGGGGCTTCCGAATTTCGATCTTGGCATCCGCCGTGCTGCGCGATGTCATCTGTTGTATTTTCGCAACGTTCATTTCTTGTTGAGGGGGAGATGTCTGATGAGCCGCAAGTCTAGGCGAAATACCTTGAAGAACGCCGCGAAGGCAGAGCGCGTTTCCGCGCTGCGACTGCCCTACGGCACGCTTGGTCTGTCCAGCTTGGCGCTGGGCTCCATGGCGATCGTTGGCGCGGTGCATGCCCAGGATGCATCGCCCGCGAAGGACGCAAACACCCACTCCGCCAAGCCGAAATCGGCCCCGGTCGCGCAGCAGGTCAAGTCGCTGCGCTCCAAGGTCACCCGATTGGCCTCGGCTGGCACGCTGCCCGCCAACGGTGCGGGTCTGCTTGCGCAGACTTCTCCTGCGGGCACGTCCGCGCAGAACAGCAATGTTCCGGCGCCAGTCGCCAGCTCCAGCGCCGACCAGTTGCAGGAGATCGTGGTGACGGGTATCCGGGGATCGCTGGAGAGAGCCCTGCAGATCAAGAAGATGTCCTTGGGCGTCGTCGATGCGATCTCGGCGGAGGACATCGGCCAGTTCCCCGATTCCTCGATCGGTGAGGCCGTCGGACGCATCCCGGGCGTGACCGTCGATCGCGGGTCGATCAACCAGATGACCGGGGCCGGTGCGCCCACCGCCACCGGCGCCGTGACGGGCATCACCGTCCGCGGCTTCGGCGAGCAGTTCAATGAGCTCCTGGTGGAGGGCCGACCGATTGCCTCTGGCGCCGGCCAGTCCTTCGACTGGAGCACCATGAGCGCCAACTACATCGGCGAAGTCGATGTTCACAAGACGCCTGATTTCAGCCTCTCCTCGGGCGCAGTGGGCGCGACCGTCAACGTGAAGTTTCCGAATCCGTTCGACAATCCCGGCATGCACATACAGGGGTTCGCATCGACCACGGATTACGAGTTGGACGGCGGCTTTCGTCCGGCCTTCGGCGCGCTCTTCAGCGATACCTTCGCGGATGGCAAGTTCGGCATCCTGATCGACGCCGACTACACGGACCATCACGTTCTCGGTCATCACCAGGACGTCGTCGGCTGGAAGGCCGCCGACATGCCTTGCTCCTCGTTCGATCAGAACTACAACACTGCCTTCGGATCCACGGGTTGCGCGCTGTTAGGCGCGGACGCCGCCGCGGCTGATGCGGCCGCCGCAGCCGCGGCCAAGGCCGCTGGCAAGTCAGCGCCGGCGCAGGTCGCCGCGGGCATCCAGAGCTGGTATCCCCAGGACATGGCCATGTACCTGGAGCGCACGGACTCGCGGCGCAAAGACGGCCGCGTGTCGCTTCAGTGGCGTCCGGTCGACAACGTGGTGGTTACGGTCGATGACAACTACTCGTCGGACAGCGAGCATACGGACCGGTTCCAGCGCAGCACCTGGTTCGGGGTGTTCCCGAATGGCGGGACGAACGTGGTTCTGGACTCGAACAGCGTCGTCACGAACTTCACCGACGTCGGCCCCACGGACTTCAATTCCTTCGTCTCAGAAGACTACATAGTGACCAATACCCCAGGCCTCAATGTCCTGTGGGATATCAATGACGATTGGACGGCGGAGCTCGACGCGGATCAGTCCGTGTCGAAGCTGAACCCGAATGGCGGCTACAGCGATGTCGACGCTGACGTCGGTTATGGCGATGCCGCCAACAACACCGCGTATGGTCTCGTCGTCGGCCAGAACCCCAAAGTGCTGCCGTACTGGAGCGCTTACGGTCCTGGTGGCGCCGCTCCGGGCCTTGCGGCTCCGGCCACCGCGTCGGGCGCCACGCCGGCCGATTACAACGGACTCAGCCCGTTCATCATCGGCTCGCACGTGTTCCCGCTGACGACCCAGGAGAACTCGGACAAGATCAACCAGGTGAAGCTGAATGCGACCTGGCATACGGGCAGCACCAAGGTGAACTTCGGCGCGCAATTCGTCGACGACACCTGGAACTCGAAGTCGATGGACACCTTCGGCAACAACTACTGGCAGCTCTGGTCGGGTTACGGGCCGGCGTCGGGCAACACCTCCGGTGTTCCGCTCCCGGCCTCGATGTTCTCGCAGGCCAACCTCGGCACCTGGCTGCCGGGATATGACAGCAGCCACCTGCCGCCCAGCCTGCTCGCGTACAACCCGTACGATGTGCTCAACTACTTGATCCATCAGCCCGTCAATGCGGACCAGAATGCAAATGCGGTCAAGGACGGCTATCCCGCGTACGTGAATGGCGTCTATCCTGCCGAGGCGCTCAGCAACGGCTCGGTGCAGCATGTGGATCGGAGGAATTACGCGCCGTTCATCACCGCGGAGCAGAACGTTCCGATTGGCGATATGACCCTGAAAGTGGACGCCGGGCTGCGATATGTGAAGACGGACGAGACGATCTCCGGCCTCGCCACGCCGCTCCTTGGCCTCGTGTGGCTGGCGCCTGGGGATCCGACCGCCTACAGCTTCCACAACGGTACTCCGACCTGGACGACGGAAACCAACACCTACCACTACTTCCTGCCGTCACTCGACCTGAACCTCATGGTCCGCCCGGATCTGAAGGTGCGGGCCGATTTCTCCAAGACCGAGAGCCCGCCGAACAACGCCAACCTCATTCCGAACACGACTTACAACGGACGTGTGGATGCGCTGACGGCGACGGGTCACAATGCGACGCTGCTGCCCTACCTGTCGGACAACTACGATCTCGGTGCGGAGTGGTACTACGCCTCGAACGACTAC
>DASYGA010000400.1:0-2743 GCA_036000265.1 Steroidobacteraceae bacterium
ACCGGCACGACCAAGTTATAGCTGCGCAACATGGTGTTGTATCCTCGGCCTCATGGATCAGCATTCCGGATCGAGCGCGAGCAGCGCGAAGGTGGCGAGCCAGTGCTCGCCAGCGTAATCCCCCGCTATGTGGCCGAGCGCGCTCGCCAGATGCGCATCGATAGCCGCCTGCGCGCGAGGCTGCAGCGGATGAGGCGGCGGCAGCTCCGCCGCGATCCGTCGCCAGCACCAGGCGCGGGAGAGATTGAGTCCGTCGAGATGGGCGATCTTGCCGTCCGTGCGATCGCTGACCGTTGCCGGCTTGAAGAGCGTCACCGGCTCTCCCTGCTGTGCCTGAGGCAGGAATGCCGCGAGCCAGGCGGCGAAGTCCTCCTTCGGCATGAGATCGCCCATGAGGGCCGCTTCCATCAGCGCCGGTGACAGGAAGTCATCCTGCGACGGCTCCCACGCGGGACAGTTCCGGTCGGCCCGATACCAGCGAAGCGCCGTATCCGCGCAGAGTCCCGCAAAGTCGGAGTGGCGCGCTGCGACCGCATAGCCGCGCGCGAGGAAGAGCGCGAAAGCAGTGTTCGAATGCACGCCGGCGCGCACCGGATACGTGGCGAGCGGCAGGAACGACTCGAAGCGCCGCACGAACTCCCGCGCGAGCGGCGCCAGTGCCGCCGCCCAGCGCCGCCCTTCGGCGCTCTCGTGGCGCAGCAACTCCGCCTGCAGGGCGAGTGCCCAGGCCCAGCCGTACGGCCGCTCGAAGCCGCGTGCCGCCGGCTGCTCGAGATAGCGCAGCTCACCGGCCACCTTCTCGCCCGTGAGCTGCGCATCGAGCAGTGCGCGAATCGCTCCCGCCTCGGGCAGTTGCGGCAACCGGCGGTAGAGCCTGGCGAGCAGCCAGTGGCCGTGCACGCAAGAGTGCCAGTCGAAGCTGCCGAAGAAGACCGGGTGCAGGGCGCGCGGACTCTTCGCGTCCGGGGGACCGGTCAGCACGTGATCGAGCTTGTTGGGATACTCGCGCGTCACGTGACCGAGGGCGATGCCGGCCAGGCGCGTGGCGATTTCCGTGGTGAGAGTCTGCCGCACGGGGACCTCCCTTAGAACCGAAAGACCAGCAGGTACATGAGAGCGATGTTGCACAGAAGCAGCGGGATGGCCGTCGGGATCTGCACCCGGATCACTCCGTTGCGATCGGGAAGCTCCAGCAGCGCTGCCGGCACGATGTTGTAGTTGGCGGCCATCGGAGTGGCAAGCGTGCCGCAGTACCCGGCCAGCATGCCGATCGCGCCCATGATGGCCGGATCGCCGCCGAACCGGTGCACGATGAGCGGCACGCCTATGGCCGCAGTCATGACAGGAAACGCCGCGAACGCGTTGCCCATCACCATCGTGAAGAGTGCCATGCCGATACAGTACGCGATCACCGCGGCGAAAGGATGGCCGAGCGGCAGCCATGTGGTTGCGATGTGCCCGACGGCCGCCCCGACGCCCGAGACTGCGAACACCGCGCCGAGGGAGGCGAGCAGCTGGGGCAGTATGATCGCCCAACCGATGGCGTCCGAGAGGCGCCGGCCCTCCTCCACGGCAGCGAGCGCCGGCGGCCTGAACCGCAGTACTGCGACGATCAGAGCGATGATGATCCCGAGCGCCAGCGCGATGAGCGTCACTTGCTTCGGATCCGCGAGGGGCGCGCCGTCGACCCTGACCTTCCCCAGCGTCAGGGTGCCGGCAATGGCGATGACCGGAATGAGGAGGGCGGGCGTGAAGACGGCATTGCCCATGCTTCTGGCGCTCGCCTCGCGCTCGGCGGCCGAGGTGGTCCCGGGCGATCCCAGGCCCATGGCAAAGGCGCCCAGCACCGTCAGCGCCAGCACCAGTATCCCGTTGGCCAGGTCTCCCAACTCGGAGCCGAACAGAAAGCTCGCGGCGAGCAGGCCCCAGAACCCCGCATTGCCGAAGCGCTTGCGATTGGCCCGATCCCCGAGACTGCGCAGCGCGATGCCGGCGAACATGGCGCCCGCCACCCAGTAGACCTGCTCGAGACCGATCAGGGCCGCTCCTCCGCCGCCAGGCGCTTCAGCCGCGCATCCAGCCGCCAGAGGCGAAAGCCATGGATGGCGAATGCCGTCAGCGCCGTCGGGATCGCCCAGAGCGACAGGCGAAGCGGCGCGATGTCGAAGCCGCATTGCTGCAGGAATCCTTTGATGAGAAGGATGGAGCTGATCGCGATGAAGATGTCCTCACCGAAGAAAGCCCCGACGTTGTCGGCAGATGCCGCGTAGGCGCGGATCAGATAGCGCACGCGGTCGGAGATCGGCCCCATTTTGACCTCTGCGGCCGCCTCTGCCATCGGGGCGATCAGTGGCCGGACGGTCTGCGCCTGACCACACAGGGACGTGAGGCCCAACGCGGCGGTAACCTGCCGCAGCACCAGATAAGCGATCAGGAGGCGCCCGACCGTCGCGGCGCGCACACGGGCGATCAGGATCCGGGCGCGCTCCTGCAGTCCTTCGCGCTCGAGCAGTCCTATCACCGGCAGGATCAGCCAGATGATCGATACATAGCGACTGTCGTTGTAGGCCTTGCCGAGCGCCGCGATGATGTGGAGCGGCGCGAGGCCGGCGGCGACTCCTGTGGTCAGGGCCGCCGCCACGATGACGATCAGCGGGTTGAGACCTGCAGCAAAGCCGATGACGAGGACGGCGATGCCGAGCAGCGGCCATGAGCTCATCGCGCCACGGTACCGCTCGGGCGA
>DASYGA010000423.1:0-9080 GCA_036000265.1 Steroidobacteraceae bacterium
CTCTACATCGGCATTCAGATCCAGATGGGTGCGTTGCGTGAGGTCGAAGCGGTACCGCGGCGCGACCCGCTCGAGCTGCTGGCGATTGCGCACGCTGACCCGGCCGCTCACGGCGGTCGTGGGCTCTCCGAGCGCGACGCCTGGAAAGGTCGCCGGCGGCAGCTCGGAATAGATCACCGTCTGATTCATGTATTGCGCGACGCCGCTGAACTCGGAGCGCAGCGTCTTGTGATCGCCGAGGATATCCAGATAGCCGTCGGTCGACTGGTCCGCATGATCGGTCGGAAAGAACGTGGAGTGCACGCGCGGCACGATCTCGAGCTTCGATGTCGGCGATAGCAGGTCCGCGGAGAGCTGCGCGTCGACATATGGACCGTACACCTGCGCCTTGCCCGCCGCAGTGTCCGCCAGTCGATAGTTGTCGTTGTAGGTACCGCCACCCTCGATGCGCGGCAGCAGCTCCCAGTTGTCGGCGCGGGCCCCGGCCGCCAACCCGAAGAGCGCCCCGGCCCCGAGGACCACCCAAGCCTTACGGCACGACGACGACATCGCCGGCCTGCAGGGTGATGTTCTGTGACAGATCGTTGCCGTGAATCACATCGTTGTAGTTGAACGGGAGCGCCTCCTGGCTGCCGTTATCGGTGCGCCGGATGATCTTGATGTTCCCGAGCGAGGCGAAAGGCGTGGTGCCGCCGGCCATGCTGATCGCCTGCATCACATCGACGCGGGGATTGACGATGAAGGATCCCGGCTTGGTGACCTGTCCGATCACGTACACGCGGTTGCCGCTGATCTTCTGCAGCGATACGGTGACCACCGGATCGGTGATGAAGCGGGCAAGGTGTTGCGAGATCTCCTTTTGCAGCTGACCGACAGTCTTGTCGTGCGCTTCGATCTGCCCGCAGAGCGGAAACGAGAACGTTCCATCAGGCTCGACGAGCACCGGGCGCTGCAGCTCCGGCTCCTTCCATACGGATACCAGCAGGGTGTCGCCGGGCTCGACCGTGTAGGGCGGTTCGGGTGGGGACGCAAGAGCCGCTGCGGCGGCCACGGCGAGCAGAATCCCGCATGCCCAGCAGGAAATAGACGATCGCATCGGCCAGTCTCCTCGTTATTGTGCGGGCGGGAGATCCGCCCCGTCGTGTTCGCTACTTGGGCGAGACCTTGAGCAACTTACGTTCCCGCTTTGGCCAGCGCCGCCAGGCGCCTGGCGGCTGTACGCGGCGCGTCCCGCACCCCGGGAACGTTTGGCTCGGGCCTGCGTTTGTCTGCGATCGTGATCGCACAGAAGCCGGTGACACCTCCACACGTGTGCATCGTCGGGCTCGGGAATCTTCCTGTCCTCGCGCCCGAATATTCCAATAGGCCGGCCGGCGGCGAGGAGCTGCAACATACGCTCCTCGCCCGTGCTCTCGTCCGACGTGGCTGGCGCGTCTCGATGGTCGTCGCGGACCACGGGCAGGCCGACGGTGCCACGTGGGATGAAGTGAAGACTTACAAGGCATACCGACCCGATGAGGGCCTCCCCGTGGTGCGCTTTCTGCACCCTCGCTGGACGAAACTCCACAACGCGTTGCAGCGAGCCGATGCCGACGTCTATTACACAAGTTGCGCCGGCGCGCAGCTCGCGCAAGTCGTGTTGTTCGCGCACCGCCATGGCCGCAAGGTGGCCTTCCGCGTGGCGAGCGATTCCGATTGCGACCCGCGGTCACTCCTGGTGCGCTATTGGCGGGATAGACAGCTGTATCGCTGGGGGCTCGAGCGCGCCGATCTGGTGCTGGTTCAGACGCTCCCGCAGCAGCGGACGCTTGCCGACAACTTTGGCCGGCAGAGCCGCGTGGCGGGCCCGATCGTCGAGCCGGCGGGCCGACGACCGGCCTTTTCCGAGCGCGACATCGACGCGCTGTGGGTGGCGAATCTGCGCGCCTTGAAGCGCCCGCAGCTGTTTCTCGATGCCGCGGCGAGGCTCCCGCGCCTCACATTCCACATGGCGGGCGCGCGCGCTCCAGGCGAGGAGGCAGTCTACGAGGAGGCGCGCATCCGCGCGGAGTCTTTGCCCAATGTCACCTTTCACGGCTTCGTGCCGCAGCACAGGATCGGCGCGCTCTTCGAGCGGGCTCGTGTCCACGTCAGCACCTCGGACGTAGACGGGTTCCCGAACACTTTCCTGCAGGCTTGGTCTCGCGGCACGCCGGTCGTCACGTTTCTCGACCCCGGAAATATCGTGAGCAGCAACGGCATGGGAGCCGCCGTGAGTGACGCCGGCGAGCTGAGCGCAGCCATCGCGCGGCTGGCGCAAGACCCGGCCGATTGGCAGGCGCGCAGCTCGAGCAGTGCGCGCTACTTCGATGAGCAGCTGAACGAATCGCGGACGGTGAGCGTGTACCTGCAAGCCCTGTCGGCACTGCTCGCGCCCCCGCCCGCCGCCTCGGTGGTGCTGGGCGCATGAGCGCTGGGCGCATGAGCGTAGGGCTGATCGCCGGATCGCAGCGGGTGGCTGGATCGGGTCAGCGACGCAGCCCTTCCCCTGCGTCCGGGAATGCCCACGAGCCCCTTGGACGAGAGAGCGGCGACGAGCTGCCCGGGAGCATCGTTCCGTCCTGTCGCACTGTGCTGATGGTGGGCACGGACCTTCGCGGCATGGGCGGCGTCCGGGCGGTCGTCAAAGGCTACATGGATGGTGGCTTGTTCGAGCGAGTCGACTGCACTTACGCGGCCACGCACCGCTACGGACCACCCTGGGTGAAGGTTTGGGCGGCCCTCACCGGCTGGGCTCGCGTCGCGAAGCTGCTGCTCACGCTCGAGCGCCCCCTGGTGCACGTCCATCTTTCGGCCCATGCCTCATTCTGGCGCAAATGGATCGTGTGTCTCATGGCGAGACTCGCGGGACGACCTTACCTGCTGCACCTGCACAGCGGATTCTTCCCCGAGTTCTACGAGCAGAGCGGGCCGCTGGCGCGGCGGCTGATTCGCGGGACGTTCGCCGACGCGGCGGTGGTGATTGCACTCTCCGAGCAGTGGCGCTCGTGGCTGTTCAGGATCTGCGCCTCGGCGCGCATAGAAGTGCTTGCCAACGCAGTGGCGCTGCCGGACCTGGGCCGGCAGCGGCAGCTGCAAGCCGCCGAGTCGAAGTTGCTGTTCCTGGGCGATATCAGCCGCAGCAAGGGCGTATTCGACCTGGTCCAGGCATTCGCCCGGGTCAGCGCAGAGTTTCCGCACCTCAAGCTCATATGCGGCGGCGTGGGCGCAGTCGAGGAGTTGTGCCGGCTCCGCGGCGAGCTCGGGGTCGACCGCGAGCGCCTCTGTTGCCCCGGCTGGCTGGAAACAGAGCGCGCGCGCAGCGCACTCGCAGGCGCTACGATCTTCGTCCTGCCGTCCCATGCGGAAGCTTTGCCGATGGCGCTGCTGGAAGCGATGTCCTGGAGCCTGCCCGTCATCACGACGCCCGTCGGGGGCATTCCCCAGGTCATCGAGAGCGAGGTGAATGGACTCTTGGTCGCCCCGGGGGACATCGACGCCATCGCCGCGGCCATCGCGCGCCTCATGCGCGAGCCGGCGCTGCGCGCGAAGCTGGGCGGGGCCGCGCGCCGGACCATCGAGCAGTCGTATTCGCTGGATGCCGCCGTCGAGCGGCTCATTCAGATCTATCGGCGCTTCGGCATCGAGCCGCAGCCGCCTCGCGATGCAGGCGCCGCGGACCACTGAGCACCACCATGCCCTGCTCCGCGCCGGCCCGGTTGCTCTTCATCGTGAACTCGCTGGACTTCGGCGGCGCCGAGAAGCAGCTGGTCACGCTGCTCAATCATCTCGACCCCGAACGGTTCCGCATGTATCTGGCGTACCTCAAGCCTGGCGCGAGCCTTCGCCCGCAGCTGCGCGAGGAGCGCCTCGCGAGAGTCCTGTGCTGCTCGGTGCGCCGCTGGATCGACCCGCGCGCCGTTGCACAGCTGCGCTCGCTCATCGCAACGGAGCAGATCGATGCGGTGATCTGCACCAACCAATACTCGATGCTCTACGGGTATTTGGCGCGCGGCGCGCGCGCGGGCACGCGCCTCGCCACGGTGTTTCACTCGACGCTGCTCTACAGCTACAAGGAAAAAGCGCAGATGCTGCTTTATCGGCGGCTCTTCCGCCGCTGCGACCTGCTGCTGTATGTCTGCGAGAATCAGCGGCGCCACTGGCGCGGTCGCGGGCTGCGCGCGGCCGCCGATGCGGTCGTCTACAACGGTATCGATTCCGCGCGGTACACCGATTCGCTCTCGTCCGCGGAGCGGCTCAAGTTCCGCCGTTCCCTGGGTGTCGGTGACGATGAGTACCTCATCGGGCTCTGCTCCGTGCTCCGTCCCGAGAAGGCGCACGCAGATCTGCTGGCGGCCATCGCGCGGCTGCGCGCGCGCGGTATACCGGCAAAGGCGCTGCTCATCGGCGATGGGCCCGAGCGCGCGCTCATCGAGCAGGCAGCCGCAAGGCTTGGGATCACCTCATACGTTCGGATCACCGGCTTCGAGCCCGACGTGCGCCCATTCATCGCCGCTTGCGATGTCATGACGCTGGTCTCTCACGACGAGACGTTCTCGATCGCGGCGCTCGAGTCGATGGCGCTCGGCAAGCCGCTCGTGATGAGTGACGTGGGCGGCGCGCGGGAGCAGGTGATCCATGGCGAGCAAGGCTTTCTCTTCCCCGCCGGCGACCTCGACAGCCTGACGACCTGCCTCGCTACGCTCACCGCCCAGCCGCTGCGGCTTCAGTTCGGCGAGGCCGCAGCTCGCCGGGCCCGCGGGCACTTCAGCGTGCAGTCGATGACCAGCCGCTTCACCAGCTGCATGGACAATCTCCTGGACCGCGAGCGCATCCCGGCCGACCGGACGCACCCGCAGCGCGTCCGGTCGACTTAGTTCCTCAGCCGTTGCCGATGCTCACGCCCGTGGGGGCCTTGGGCTGCTCGAGCGGTGACTGCCGCAGCAGAATGATGCCGTCGCGATCCTTCAGGGTCACCGAGGTCACGGTCTGTCCATTGTTCACCGAAGAGTCCTGGCTGCCCTTGATCTTCACGAAGGTGCCGCCGAGCTGCACCGTCTGCGGCCCGTTGCCCTTCGGGTTCACCAGCGCAATGCCATTGGTGAAGTCGCGGCGCCATACTCCATTCTGCCATGCGCCAGTCTGTGGCGGGCTCACCGCCTGGCCCAGCTTGGCGTTGTACTCATCGAACCAGACGACGCCGCTGTAACCGCCGGAGTTGCTCGAGAAGCTGTAGTAAGCGTCATTCATGAGGCAGGAGGCGAGCCCGTAGCGGAACGACTGGTAGTCGGTCGGATCGCCCCACTGGTTGAAGATCGCGAGCTTCGGCGCTTTGAGCGCCTGCATGTCGCGGATGTACTGGCTCATCATATTCTGCCAGCCGCTCCAGTTCTCGATCGCCCACGACGGCCCGATCATCCCTTCCAGCACCCCGCCGTCCGCCATGTTCTGGTAGCCACTGGGCACCGAGGTGTTCTGGCCCCAGGTGGTGATGTTGCCGATCTGATACTTGCCCGGCATCAGCTGGCGCACGAGGCTGAACCAGCGCTCATAGCCCGACTGGATCGCCGCCTGTGCCTTCGGGTCGGACGGCTGCAGAACCACGCCATTGCGATACCAGTCCCCGGAAACGCGCGGTTGCGTGAAGACGTTGTCCATGAAGAAGCCGTCGATGTCCGGGGTCGCCGAGTAGTACGTGTTCACGTACCACTTGGTAAGCCAGTCGATCGCATCATCGCCACTCGAATCCTTGGGCGTATTGGTCGAGTTGTTGATGGTCAGGCCGCCGCTGCCGAAGAAGGACGCCACTGGACTCGAGAGCTTCGCGTCCGAATAGAGCCACCACTTCTGGGCGTTCATCTGGTTGGTCACCGGAGCGAACGCGACGGAGCTGTCGCCGCTGACGTAGCCCTCGTCCGAGTTGGTGTAGAGAAATACCAGCGCATTCGGATTGATCGCCTTGATGGCCTTGACGACGCTCTCCATCGACTCGCCACCCGGTGCCAGGCCGGGCCACATGTTGAGAATCGTGACGTCCTGCCTGGCGAGCTGGGCCTGGTAGGCCGGATCGTTGTAATCGAACGGTGCGCTGATCTGTATGCCACCGATGCGCGGGAAAGGCGGCGGAGTGAAAGCCGAGGCGTTGGCGCCGATTGCGAGCGCGGCAATGGCCGCAACAGCCGTCAAACCCTGGCGAATTGCATTACGAATCATTTGTCTCCCCCCGGGAGCTGGAACTGACCGCTCGACAACAGTCGAGGCGCTTGTCCGGTGCGGCGGACAGACGGCGCGCAAGCGTGCGCCGTGGCTGTTCTCGTGGTGATCCGCGCGCGTGCGGGCGCCCGGACATCACTGCGGTTCGATGACCGCATGCACGTCCTCACCGGAATTGTCTCGGAGCGCCCTGAACCTTCGGCCAGGCAACGCTCCGTGCGACTGCCGTATTCTTGCAGCGTTTGTCAGAAGGTCAATAGTCCCACTTGCCAATTCCTTGAAACGGCGCACTCATGTCTGCTATCCAAGACAGCGCAACGTCTCAGTTCGCAGACAGCCGGCGGGCCGCGGCGCGCGCTCGGGCGGCGCCATCCGTCGCCGATGCCCCGGACCGGGCAGGCTTGAGCGGCGCGCGCACTGTGGATGCGGTCGCGCCCCTTTCCACCTTCGCCACGATATCGGCGGCGGCGCGCAGCGTAAAGCCGACGTAGATCCAGACGTAGGACCACGGCTTCTCGAGGTTGTCGAAGAACATGCACACCGCCAGCCCGAGCATGCCGAATACGAGTGCAAGCATGTAAGGACGCAGCGGTCCGGCCTGGGCCGTGATCGCGCGCATGGCCGTGGACACCGTTTGATATTGGATGGTGAGCAGTGAGAACAGGCCGATCAGGCCCAACCCGAACCACTGATCCAGGTAGTAATTGTGCGTGATCAGGACAAACATCGTCTGATAGACCCGATAGCCGTACCCGGTGAGCAGGGTAATCGGGTTGTCCATCATCTTGGAGATCGCAGTCATCCAGATGGTCGTGCGGCCCGATGAGGCGACGCTGATCGAGCTGGCCATCGACTGGTCGAACAGACGATGGCTGATCACCTGCCGGAAGTCCGGCATCAGCGCGACGGCCAACCCCGCCGCGACCAGTACGCAGGTCGAGCTGATCAGCACCCAGGAGAGGACACGGGACGTCGGCAGATGGCGGCGACACAGCCATATCGCGGCTCCGTAGCCCACCACGACCCCGAGGTAAGCGCCGCGCGAGACGGTGAGCAGGAGCACCGCGATCGAGGCGAACACGCCGGCGTACCAGAAGAGCCTCGCAGCGCTGCGGGCCGCCATCGCCACGGCTACCATCATCGGCAGCACGCACACGATCAGCGCAGCCGTGTCGTTGGCGTGCCCGAACACCCCAAACACACGATCGGCCTCGACGCCGTTCTCGCCGACCGTGATCCCGAGGTGCACTATGCCGGCCAGATCGCACAGCGTCAGGATGTTCGCGATGCCGATGCAGAAGGCGAGTGTCTTTGCGATCAGGAAGAAGTCCCGCTCGCCTTCCACGCCATAGAAGTAGGTGAAGAAAAAGAGCGCCGAGTCGATCAGCGCCGACTTCAGATCGATGCCGTTGGCAATCGCCTGGTATCCGGGGTAATGGATCATGGTCACACAGGCGATCCACGTCAGCACGGCATAAGTGATCCAGAGAATGAAGGCTACATTGACGATGGGGAGCCGGACGCGAAACCGTCCGGTCAGAGCCATGCGAAACAGCAGGCCGAGCGCGATGGGATAAAGGAGCGCGTTCTTGACACTCAAGCCGGGCCCCAGGCTCATGCCCGCCGAGAAGATGTCACTGGTGGCGAGAACCCCTATGAGAAGTACGAATAGCAGGCGCATGAGTCAGGCCTTGCGGGATGCGGTGTGGAGGGAGGGGACGAGCCGTCTGGCCCATGCAAGCAGCGCATAGGCTTCGGGAACTCGCAGCGCGAAGAGCAGCAGCGCGAAAGCCGCGAGATATGCCGCCGCGGCGAGGGCCATGCCGGCCGGCCCGAGCATCTGCCGCCAGGCGGAGGTGGCGAGCAGCGCCGCCGCCAGCAGCGCGGCCGCCGCGACCCGTCCCGTGCTGGACCAGTGGATGAGCTCCCCGAGCCCCACCCCGTAGTGGCGCATCGTGGCCCTTGCGAGCCAGACCGCCTCCACCCAGCTGGCGAGCACGACGGCCGCCATGGCGCCCGCGACTCCCCCCAGCGGAATCAGCGCCGCCAGCAAGGCGGCGCAGGCGATGATGGAGGCGACGTTGCCGCCGACCAGCGGACCGGTGCAGTTGATGGCGCGCAGCGCCGGCGCGAAGTCGAAGCACTCGCGCAGGACCGCGATCATGTAGATCTGCAGAACGAGCGCTGCCGGAGCGTAGCTGCTGCCGAACACCGCCTCGATCAGCGGGCGCGCGAAGCGTGCCACGATGACCACGACCGGAAGGAGCAGGATCGCGTTGGTGACGGTGGCCTGCTTCCAGAGCGTGAGCGAATCGGTGCGCGATGCGTTGCGATCGCGCCGGACCATCTCGGGCAGCACGACCGAGGAGACCGAGTTGCGCAGCGTCACGACGATGGGCTCGCCATATCTGGCGATGGTGTATTGCGCGAGCGCGACCGGCCCGAGCGCCTTGGTGACTGCGAGGCCGCCCAGGCTCCTGTTGAGGGTCGAAAGTACCGAAGCCGTGCCGGAGGGCACGCAATAGCGCAACTGCTCACGCCAGGGGTGCGGCAGCCGCGGCTCCGCGCCGCCGCGGTCCGCGGCTGCCATGACGAGGGCCGTGCCGAGGACGCGGACCGCCTCGAGCGCGATCAGTGCCCAGATGATCGTTTGCACATCGTGCGTCAGTGCGGCAGCCGTGACCACCACGGCGACGCGGCTGGCGAGGCGCAGGCAGGTATAGACAAAGATCAGTCCCGGCCGGTCTGTGGCGAGCCAGTAGTAATCCCAGAAGTCGAGGTTGGAGGAGAGCACCGTGTAAAGACATATCGGCAACAGCAGCGCTCCGACCACGTGACCCGCGGCGGCA
>DASYGA010000446.1:0-9384 GCA_036000265.1 Steroidobacteraceae bacterium
TGCAGCGGCGGCGGCTGCGGCGCCTCGACGGCCGGCAGCGCAGTAACGAGCACCGATTTCGGATCATGGAAGGACGGCGGCGTGTTGAGAGTGAGCGCCAGCACCTCGCCGTGCTGGGTCGCGAGCGCCGGAATGTACTGATAGTGCGCGGTGGTGAACGAGCCGAAGATGCGCGCAATGTCGAGCACGGAGGCGATGTAAGGGCTGTAGTAGCCGTAGCTGAGCTGCGGCGTGTAGCTCGCCTCCATCGCCAGATCGCTCGTCGGCCCCGAAGTCAGCGCCTCGACGATGGAGGTGCTGTGGCCGTCGTTGAGGATCAGCGACTCCTGGCCCCGCATCAGACAGGATGCCTGCAGCTGCGGAATGCGGTCGAGGCAGCTCTGGTTCACCTTGATCGCCAGGCTGCGCCCCAGAAGCGGCGCGGCCTCCTTGAGCTCGCCGGGCGCGCTCTGATCGAGCGCATGAACGGCCCTGAGATACGCATCGAGCCGCGAGCTGTCGAGCGTCGCCTGGTTGAGGTCCTGGGAGGTACGCACGAAGGCGCCTGGCCGCCCTTGCACGGCACCGATCAGTGTCTTGAGGTCCCCGGAGGCCTGGGGCGCGAGAAACACCAGTACCTGCCCGGCACCGTCGGGCACGGTGAGCTTGAGGCCGCCTTGCGCGCAGCCGTGCTTCCAGGTCTCGCAGGCGTGAAACCAGTCGCGCGGCGGCGGATTGATGGAGCCGCGCAGGAAGCCGACGACGAGCAGGTAGTGCTGCGATTGGGTCGCCGGAAGGTCGACGCGAACCCACAGGCGATCGCCGGCCGCGAGATTCGGCACCTCACCGATCGGCAACGTCTCCTGCCCGCGGCCGACGCTCACCTGCAGGTCTGGACCTGAAAGATCGAACGGTGCCACGCCCGCATGCGCCGCCAGGGCGCCAAAAGCGGCCAACGAGGACAACAGGGCGGCGAGCGCGATCGGACGAAGCATCATCCTGCCATTTTAAGCCCGAAGGCGCTCCAGGAAACGGTCTATGCCCGCGAGGACCTCGGGCTCGTCGAGCAGCGGCACATGTCCGCGATTGCCGACAGTCACGCGCTCGAGATCGGGTTTCTCGCGCTGCATCCGCTCCAGCGTGCTCACATTGAGGATGTCCGACAGCGCTCCGTGGATCACCAACATCGGAATCGACTGCAGGCGTGCGAATGCCGGCCAGAGGTCCCCGGCGGACGCGGGCGCCGCGCGCACCGCATCGCCGACGCGCGGGTCGCAATCGAGTACGGGCACGCCGCTGGCATCTGCCCGGTAGCTGCGGCGCACGAGAACGGACCATTCGTCATCGGCCAGGCCCGGCCACGCATTGCCGTACACGGCGCGCAGCTGGCCCACCGCCTCCTCCCAGCTGCGCACCGGCGGCAGCAGCCCGGTGTAGCTCTTGATGCGCTCGATGCCCCTCGGGTCCACCTCCGGCCCGATGTCGTTGAGCACGAGTCCGGTCACCCGCTCCGGCGAGGCGGCAGCGAGCATCATGCCGAGCAGCCCGCCGAGCGACGTGCCGATGATCGCCACGCGCTCGATATCGAGGGCCTGCAGCAGCCGCTCCAGGTCCGCGATGTAGGTCCCCGGATGATAGTTCCGCCATTGCGGGTCGCGCGCCGAGAGGCCGCGGCCTCGCAGATCCGGACAGACGACCCGACGGCGGGCGGCAAGATGCGGCGCCAGCGCCTCGAAATCACGGCTGTTGCGCGTGAGGCCCGGCAGACACAAAACCGTAGGCGCCGGCGGCGATCGACTGTCCACGGGAAGCGCAGAAACGCCCGCGGCTTGCCGCTCATAGATGCGGCAATAGAGCTCCAGCCCGTCGACGGAGACGCAGCGCTGCTCGCGGTACGGGACCGTGGCTGTCATCGTTCGGAGCTCCTTCGAGCCGTGGCCGGTACCCGCCCGCCCTCGCGGCCCAGGGCCGGTCCGCGCATGGTCGCAGCAACCAACAGCCAGATGATGGCCACCGCGCTCGCGAACAGGAACACCGCCGCCGTGCCGGCTGTCTCATGCACCCAGCCGCCGATGATGCCGCCGGCGAAAATTCCGAGGAACTGCGAGCTCGAGTAGATCCCGGTCGCCGTGCCGCGCGAGCCCGCCGGCGCGGTCTTGGTGACGAGCGAGGGCAGGCTCGCCTCCATGATATTGAATCCGGAGAAGAACACCACCAGTCCGGCGAGCAGGACATAGGGATCGCCGCCACCCACCGCGAGCATGAGTTGACTCAGCGCGAGCGCCACCACCGCGCCCACCACCACGCTCTTCATGCGCTGATAGCGCTCCGCGATGATGATCGCGGGCACCATCACCGCCACCGATAGCAACAGCACCGGCAGGTACACCAGCCACTGCTCGCGGCTGCTCATCGCGAGGGTGCCGCGCAGCAGGGCCGGCACCACCAGAAAGCTCGCCGTGAGCATGGCGTGCAGCGCAAAGATGCCGAAATCGAGGCGCAGCAGCTCCGGATTGCGCAGGCTCGCGCCGATGAGGGCCGGCACCGTCTCGGCTTCCGGCTGCAAGTGGGGGCGCGGCGCTACGGGCACGATCAGCAGCGTGATTGCGATGCCCGCGAGCGCGAGCGCCGCCATCAGCCAGAAAATGCCGGCCACGCCGATCCAGCCCGCAATCGCGGGCCCGGTGACGATCGCCACCAGGAAGGAGAAGCCGATGGTCATGCCGACGAGCGCCATGGCCTTGGTGCGATTCTTCTCCGCGGTAAGATCGGCGATGAGAGCGAGGACCACCGACCCTATCGCCCCCGCGCCCTGCAGCAATCGTCCGATGATCATCCCATCGATGCTGGTCGCACCCGCCGCGACGGCGCTGCCGAGCGCGAAGATGACGAGGCCGATGACGATCATCGTCTTGCGGCCGATCCGGTCGGAAAGAGTCCCAAAGGGCATCTGCAGAGCGCCCTGACTCAAGCCATAGATCCCGAGCGCGACCCCGATCTTGTAGGGAGTGGCACCCGCCAGGTGGCGGGCGAAGGCGGCGAACACCGGGTACACCATGAACAGACCCAGCATCCGCACGGAGAACACCGCCGCAAGGGATGCCGCGGCGCGCAGATCGTGCTTTTCCATCATCGCCTGCGAGCTTACTGGGTCGGCGCCGGATTGACCACGCGCAGGTTCGCGCCCGCGGTCTTCGTTGCCGACCGCCGCCCCGGCGCTTAGACTGGATCTCGGCCCAGCGGAGTCCCCCGATGCAAGGCTCACTCTTCCGTTTCTACGTGCACGAAGGGCACCGGCACCATGGACGCCTCGCCTGGGAATGGCTCCTCGAGGAAGGCAACAAGCTCGGCATCCGCGGCGGCTCCGCCTTCAAGGCCATGGCCGGCTTCGGGCGGCATCACGTTCTTCACGAGGCGCGGTTCTTCGAGCTCGCCGGGACGCTCACCGTCGAGGTGGAGTTCATCGTCACCGAGGCGGAGGCACAGAAGCTCCTCGAGCTGCTGCATCGGGAGAAGCTGCGCCTCTTCTACGCCTACACGCCTGCTGCCTTCGGTGTGGTCAATCCGGACCTCGCCGATCCGCCTGCAGTGAAGGATGGCCGCGAGCCGCCCGGATAATCAGGACGCGGCGCAGCCCGGCATGAGACTCCTGATCGTCGAGGACGAGCACAAAGCGGCCGCTTATCTCTCGCGCGGGCTGGAGGAAAACGGCTTCGTGGTCGATGTCGCGCACCGCGGCGAGGACGGTGCGCACCTTGCGCGGTCGGGCACCTACGATGCCATCATTCTCGATGTGATGCTGCCCGGCCGGGATGGCTGGAGCATCATCGAGGAGCTGCGGCGCCACGAGATCGAGACGCCGGTGCTATTCCTGACCGCGCGCGATGCGATTCACGACCGCGTCAAGGGTCTCGAGCTCGGCGCCGACGACTACCTCGTCAAGCCATTCGCATTCTCCGAGCTGCTTGCGCGGCTGAGGTCGATCCTCCGCCGCGGCCGGGCAAAGCCGCCGCCCTCCCTCAGAGTGGCCGATCTCGAACTCGATGCCGTGCGCCATCGTGCGATGCGCGCCGGCCGGCCGCTCGAGCTCACCCCGAAGGAGTTCCAGCTGCTCGCGCTCCTCCTGCGCCGCACGGGCGAGGTCCTCTCCCGGACGCTGATCGCGGAAGAGGTTTGGGACATCAACTTCGATAGCGACTCGAACGTGGTCGAGGTGCACATGCGGCGGCTGCGCTCCAAGGTCGACGATCCGTTCGACCGCAAGCTCATCCATACCGTGCGTGGCGTCGGCTACGTGCTCGAGGAGCGAAGCTGACTATGACGAACGTCCCTGCGCGCTGGCGTAGCGGCTGGTCGATCGCACTCACCATGACCCTGTGGTACGCGCTCTTTAGTTTCGGCGTCATGGCTCTGGCCGCGGGGATCCTCTACTGGACACTGGCGCAGAGCATGTACGAAGAGGATGTGCGTGACCTCGCCGACAACCTTAACAACGCCCGCCTCCTCCTGCGCTCCGCGCCCGCCGATTGGACCCTGCATCCGGAGGGCAGGCGCCCGGCCTGGGCGCCACCACACCAGCCCGAGATCTATCTGCGTGTGCTCCGCGCGGATGGCAGAGTCCTGACCGAGACGCCCGGCATGTCGCGGGAGCTGCCGCCGCCCGGCAAGGCGGAGCTGGCGACGCTCTCGGCCGCCGACGGGGCCAGGCACGATACGGTTTCGGCTTCCGGACAGCCCTTCGTGACCCTCATCGTGCGGGTGCCGGGCGAGCGTGCAGCGGACCCGCCGCAATTTCTCCAGGTGGCCATGGATCGCGAGCACGACGAGCAGCTGCTGGCCCATTATCGCGAGCGGCTGTGGCTCGTGTTCGGCCTGTCACTGATCGTGTGCGTGGCGGCCGGTTACCTCATCGCGCGAGGCGGCATGCGGCCCATTGAGGAGATCAGCCACAAAGCCGCCCGCATCCGCTCGACCACGCTCGATGAACGCATCGCTACTCGCCATCTGCCGGTCGAGCTGCGCAATCTCGCCGACACTTTCAACAGCATGCTCGACCGGCTGGAGCAGTCGTTCCGGCACATCTCGGAGTTTTCCGACGATGTCGCGCACGAGCTACGCACGCCGATCAACAATCTGCGCGGCGAGATCGAGGTAGCTCTCGGCAAGGCGCGATCCGGAGAAGCCTATCGCGAAACCCTCGGCTCGTGCCTGGAGGAGTGCGCGCGCATCTCCCGGCTGATCGCGACCCTGCTCTTTCTCGCGCGCTCCGACACCAGCACGCACCCGCTCGAGCGCGAGCAGATCGATGTCTCACGGGAGCTTGCCACCGTTGAGGCCTTCTACGGCGCCGCCGCGGGCGATGCGGGCATAGCCATGCGCGCGACAGGCGCGGAGCGCTTGCAGGGGCGAGTCAACCGTACCCTCTTCCAGCAGGCGATCGGCAATCTCGTCTCGAACGCCATCTCTCATACGCCGCCGGGCGGCTCCATCACGATCGCAGCGCATGAGAGCGGCGCCGGGCTTGCAGTGAGCGTCGAGGACACCGGCTGCGGAATTGCGCCGGAGCACCTCCCGCGTGTGTTCGAGCGTTTCTATCGCGTGGACCGCACACAGGAAGGCTCCGCCGCGAATGTCGGCCTCGGCCTCGCGGTGGTCAAGAGCATCGCATCTCGCCACGGCGGCGGCGTCGAGATCGCAAGTGAGCCGGGCCGCGGCACGAAGGTGAAGCTCACCTTCCCGCGCTGAGGAACGGTCTTTGCGGCGGCTTGGCCTGGGCGGGAAGCGGATGACGAATTCGTTATCTGAGCGTCATCCTGCCTTCATCTTGGAGCCGCTACCCTGCTTGCTGGAGGCAATTGACCCTGTCGAGGCTGTCGCATATCCACTGCCGGCTCACAGCGCTCGGCGCATTCGCAGCGCTCGCGGCCGCCCTGTTCCTATCAGGATGCGCCGCCTACCGGCCGCAGCAGATCGACGTGCGGCGGAGCCTCGCGGCGTTCGAGGCGCGCCGGCTCGATGCGCCGGCCCTGCGCCAGTACATGGAGCAGGCACTTCATCGCCCGGTACCGGTGTGGCCGCTGCCGTCGTGGAATTTCGAGCAGCTCACCCTTGCCGCCGACCACTACAACGCCGATCTCGCGGTCGCGCGCGAGAAGCTCGATGCGGCCGACGCCGCCGTGATCACCGCGGGAGCCCGGCCAAATCCGACTCTCGCGTTCTCGCCGAGCTACGACACCACCGCCGAGCCTGGAATCTCACCCTGGACGCTCGGCTTCACCCTGGATGTTCCGATCGAGACGGCCGGCAAGCGTGGTTACCGCATCGCCGAGGCGCGGCACCTCGCGAATGCGGCCAGCCTCGAGGTGGCGGGGGTCGCCTGGCAGATACGCAGCAGCTTGCGCGCCGGCCTCGTGCAACTGCAGGCCGCCGAGCGCAGCCAGGCAATCCTCTCACGGCAGCTTGCAGCCGAGAATCTGGCGGCGCGGATGCTTGCGGACCGTATGAGCGTCGGCCAGGCATCCGCGATGGAAGTCGAGGTCGTACGCGTCGCCGCGGACCGGGCCGCATTGCAGCTGCAGGACTCCCGCAAGCAGACGGAACAAGCGCGACTCGCCGTCGCCGCCGCTCTGGCGGTACCCGGGGCCGCGCTCCATGGCGCGCGGATGAGCCTCGCGACCCTCGACACTCTCCCGTCGCCCGAGCAGGCCGCTCCCTCCCGTGAGCAGGCCCTGCTCGATCGGACGGATGTCCTTGCGGCGCTGGCCGATTACGAGGCCAGCGACTCGGCGCTGCGACTGGAGGTCGCCAGGCAGTACCCCGACCTCGATATCGGGCCGGGCTTCTCGCACGGGTACACGGCCAGGGAGCTGGAAAACTCCCTCACGATCGGCGTCTCTCTTACGCTGCCGCTCTTCAACCACAATCAAGGTGCGATCGCGCAGGCCGCAGCGCGCCGACGCGAGGCCGCCGCCAACTTCAACGCCGTGCAGGCACGTGCCGTGAACCAGGTCGATGCGGCTCTGAGCGGCTATCGAGCCTGCCTCGCGAAGCTCGATATCGCCAACGGGCTCCTCGCCGAGCAGCGCCGGCGCATGGGCTCCACGCAGGCGCTCTTCGATGCCGGCGAGACGGATCACCTGGCGCTGGCCCAGACACAAAGCGAGCTCGCCACCGACGAGCTGGCGCACCTTCAGGCCTTCACGGAAGCGCAGCTCGCGTTGGGAGCGCTCGAGAACGCGATGCAATGGGCACCCGGCGCTTCCGCTACGCAATCTTCCCAACATCCATGAAAAGAGAGCATTCCATCATCGCGGCGGCAGCCGTGATCCTGGCCCTCGCCGGACTTCTCATCTGGGGTTTCCTCGCGGGCCGCTCCGAAGCGGCGGCGGACGCCGAAAGCGATGAGCCAGTCACTCCTGCCGTGCAGGTCGCGCGCAACCCACTCGGTCCTCCCACTCTGACCGTGAGTCCCGCGCTGCAGAAGCAGGCCGGCATCGAGGTACGCGATGCGCAGCCCGCTACGTACCAGCAGCGCATCGAAGCGTATGGCAGCGTACTCGAGCTGCGGCAGCTGACGGGTGTCGCCAATACACTCGCAACCGCCAACGCCCAGCGCGCCATCGCGCAGGCCAAGGCCGCCGCGTCGCGCGCCGCTTTGCAGCGCGCGCGGCTCCTCTTCAAGGATGATCAGAACTTCTCCCGGGCACAGCTGCAAGCGGCGGAGGCGGCCTTCCAGACCGATGAGGCGAGCTTGCGCGCAGCTCAGGTGCAGGCGGGGAATGCAACGGCCGAGGCCTATCAGGCCTGGGGGCCCGTGCTCGGACGATCGCTGGCTTCCAACAGCCCGCTGGCGCAGTCGCTGCTGCAACGCCGCGCAGTCCTGATCCAGGTCACACTGCCTCTCGATGTCTCGTTGCGCGAGCCGCCGCAGACCGCCGCGATCGCGACTGCCCGCGGCAAGCCGGTCCCGGCGCAGCTCGTATCCGCCGCCATGAGCACCGATCCGCGCATTCAGGGCGCGAGTTACTTCTTCACGGCCGCCGCGACCGGCGCGCTGCTTCCCGGCATGAACGTCATCGCTCTCCTCCCCGCGGGGCATCCCGGCCAGGGAATCGCAATTCCGGCATCGGCGGTGGTCTGGTTGGATGGCCACGCCTGGGTGTATCTGCAAACCGGGCGCAATGAGTTTACTCGCCGACAGGTCTCGACCGCGCAACCGCAGTCGGATGGCGGCTACGTTGTGGCAGCGCAATCCTTGCCGGTAAACGTTCTGTTGGTGGTCCAGGGCGCACAAATGCTCCTGTCACAGGAGTTCAGCGCCGAAATAGACGTGAGCGACTGACGTGCCCCCGCCCCCCGGCGCCCGAGCCACGGGCCTTCAGGCTGCGATCATCGCCTTGTCCGTGCGTTATCGGGGAGCGGTCATTGCACTCGGCTGTTTGCTGCTCGCCTACGGCATCGCGAGCCTCCTTGGCGCAAAGTACGACGCCTTCCCCGAATTCGCGCCGCCCACAGTCAGCATCCAGGCTGAGGCTACAGGCCTCACGGCAGAGCAGGTGGAGATGCTGGTGACCACGCCCATCGAGACCCAGGTCAACGGTGTTCCGGGGATCCAGCGCCTGACCTCGGCCTCCATTCAGGGTCTCTCGCTGATCGACATTTACTTCGATCCCTCCAGCGACATCTATCGCGATCGGCAAGTGGTCGCGGAGCGGCTCGCGATCGCGGCACAGCAGCTGCCTCAGGGTGTCAGCGCGCCCGCCATGACGCCACTGACTACGTCCACCGGCATGGTGCTCGTCTTCGGCCTGACTTCGAAGACCCGCTCCCTGATGGACCTCAAGACCGTGGCCGAGTGGGCGCTCCGTCCTCGGCTACTCGCAGTTCCAGGCGTGGCGAGCGTCTCCATATTCGGGCGCGATACCCGCTCGCTGCAAATCCAGGTCCGCCCGCAGCAGCTTGCCCGCTACGGGCTCGGCATTAACGACGTGCTCGCAGCAGCCCGGAAGGCTACCGCGGTCCGCGGGGCCGGCTTCATCGACACGGCCACCCAGCGGATCGTCTTCCAGAGTGAGGGGCAGTCGGTGACCGCCTCGCAGCTCGCGAGCACCGTCCTCATTGCACACGGAGCGGCGCGGGTGACTCTGGGCGATGTCGCCGACGTCATTGTCGCACCCGAGCCCGCGATCGGTGCAGGCCTCATCGACGGCAAACCGGGCATCGTGCTCAACGTATTGGAGCAGTACCACGCCAATACGCTCGATGTCACGCGCGACGCCGAAGCAGCGCTGGCCGACATGGCGCCCGGCCTGAAGGCCCAGGGGATCGATTTGCATCCCGATCTCTTCCGCGCCGCGAACTTCATCGATACCGCGTTGAGTAACATTCGCTCGTCGCTCTATATCG
>DASYGA010000471.1:0-16094 GCA_036000265.1 Steroidobacteraceae bacterium
ATGTGCTCTGTCGCTTAGCGCCGACAGCCGGCGCGGTCGCAAGCAGAGCAGCCGGAAGAGGGTACAGGGAGGAGGGGATGCCGAAAGAAAAGCAACAACAGCGACGAACAAGAAGAAAAGCATGCCGTCGTCCGCGGTCTGTCAGCTTCGGATGATGGGTCGGTTGGTTGATGCCCCTCCCCCTGTGCCTTCTTCCGGCGGCTTTGCCGCCGGAAGAAGATCCTGCATGCGCTGCGCATAGGCCGCAACGGGTCAAACCCAGCGGCGGCCGTCACTCCAGGAACAACGCTGCGACCGCGCGCCGCTCCTCCTGCACCAGGATGTTGTAGGTACGGCAGGCCGCACCCAGATCCATCACCTCGAGGCCGACTCCGCGCGCCGCGAACACCGCCCGGATCGGCGCTGGCGGAAAGCGCTGCCGCTCGCCGGTACCGAGCAGCACCACTTCCGGCTGCAGCGCGAATATCGCTTCCAGATGCTCCGGCCGCAGTGCCTCGAGGCGTGCCGGCGGCCAGTCGGTGACCAGCCGGTCGGCGGAGACGATGCAGCTCGAGCGTATGTGCTCGTCGCCAATTCGCAGTTCTGTTCGCGAATAGGCGCGCACGAGGTTCACTCGCGAGCTGCTTTCCAGTGTGAGCTGCATGATGACGATACGATACGCCGCATGCGCGAGCTCGTCATCGTCGTTGCCGACCTGTATCTGGGGCCGGAGCCAGGCCTGAGAATGGCGCCTGCGCGCGCCGCAGCCGAAGCCGCGGCGGCGATTGCGGGATCGCGTGCTGGCGCAGCCCCGGACGCGGCACCGGGCCTCGAGCACCTCACACGCTTCGGCGACAAATGCATGCTGACGCAAGGCTGGCGCGCGTGGGTTGCATGCTGGCTCGGGTTGCCGCAATACGCGGCTGCGGCGCCTGCCACTGTTGCTGCTGCGGCCGCCGCCGGCCTGCCGGTGAATGGCACCGTTTGGCTCGCCACACCCGTGCACCTGGTTGCCGGGATGACGGGCGTGCATTCCGACAGGCGCAGTCTCCTTCGCCTCGCGGCCTCTGCTGCGGAAACACTCGCGGCGAGCTTTGCGGATACTTTCCGCGGCTCCGGGCTCGATTTGCACCCGCTCCAAAGCGGCGAGCTGCTGCTCTCGGGCCCTGCAGCTTCGGCGGCGGCAATCACGACCGAGCCTGCGCGCCTGCTGCTGAGACCGATCGCGGAATCCCTGCCCGCAGGAGAGGGCGCCACATCACTGCGGCGGCTGGGCGCGGAAATCGAAATGTGGCTGCACGCGCACCCGCTCAACGAGCAGCGGATGCGGCGAGGCGAGCCGTCCGTCTCCACACTGTGGCTGTGGGGCGGCGGGCCGTCCGTGCCGGCCGGCGGCGAGGTCGCGCAAGCGAGCGCCGCTGCCGCTTTCGGATCCGATGCCTACGTTCAGGGTCTCTGGCGGCTGGCCGGAGGAGAAAGCCGGCCGCTGCCTGTAGACTGGGCGGCGCTGATCGGTGAGCCGCGCGCGCCGCGCGCGCTCGGCGTCGTGGAGGTTGCCGAATTGCTGCATGCCCATTCTTCCTGGCGTCTGGCCGATGCCGTGGCGGCGATAGACCGCCGCCTGATGGCACCAGCGCTGGCGGCTCTGCGTCAGGGCAGGCTCGATCGGCTGGTGCTGCTGGCGAACGATCGATGCTTGAGCCTGCGCGCGGCGAGCCGTTGGCGTCTCTGGCGGCACCTGCGGACCGTCCCTCGGGGTGTCGAGGGCCTGGCTTGAATCTGCGCGTCGTGCGGCGCGCGCCGGGCGCGGAGGATGCCTCGGTGCTGGCCGGCAGCGGACTGCACCCGGTGCTGCGCCGAATCTACCTCGGACGCGGCGTGCGCACGGCCGATGATCTCGACTTGTCCCTCGATCGCCTGTTGCCGGTGAGCACTCTGGAGAGCATCGCCGCTGCGGTGGATCTGCTGCTCGAGCACCGGAGCCGGGGAAGGGTGGTGGTGATCGGCGATTTCGATGCCGACGGCGCCACCAGCACTGCGCTGGTGGTCAGGGCATTGACCGCCTGGGGTTTCGCCTCGGTGGACTTCCTCGTTCCCAACAGGTTCGAGTTCGGCTATGGCCTGACGCCCGAGATCGTGCGGCTGGCCGCGGGACGCTCGCCGTCGCTGATCATCACCGTCGATAATGGAATTTCGAGCGCCGCCGGGGTGGCGGAGGCACGCTCGCGCGGCATCGACGTGCTGATCACCGATCACCACCTGCCGGGTCTCGATCATCCTCCGGCCAACGTCATCGTCAACCCGAACCTGGCGGGCAGTCTCTTCAAGAGCCGCGCGCTGGCGGGAGTGGGCGTTGCCTTCTATGTGATGGCGGCGCTGAAGCGCCGGCTCGATGAGGAGCGCCTCACGCCACCGGCGGCGCCCGGCGCCGCGGAGTTCCTCGACCTGGTCGCCCTGGGCACGGTCGCCGATCTCGTGCCCCTCGATGCCAACAACCGCGTGCTGGTGGCGCAGGGCTTGAAGCGCATCCGCGCCGGCCGCTGCGCTGCCGGGATCCGCGCCCTGCTCGAGATCGCGGGGCGCTCGCTCGAGAGCCTCATCGCCGCCGACCTCGCCTTCGGCGTCGCGCCGAGGCTCAATGCGGCCGGGCGCATCGACGATATGACCGTGGGCATCCAGTGCCTGCTTGCCGACGATGCCGGCACGGCTGCAGCGCTCGCCGAGCGTCTCGATGAGCTCAACCACGAGCGCCGGTCGATCGAGGCGCGCATGCAGACGGAGGCGCTTGCGGCCGTGCGCCGGCTGCGGGATACCGGCCCGCGGGCCCTGCAACGCAGCGGCGTCTGCCTTTTCGATGACAGTTGGCATCAGGGCGTCGTCGGCCTGGTGGCGAGCCGCGTCAAGGACCGCATCCGCAGGCCCGTGATTGCCTTTGCTCTGGCGGGCGAAGGGCAGCTGCGCGGCTCCGCGCGCTCCGTGCCCGGCATTCACATCCGTGACGTGCTCGCAAATCTCGACACCCGCCATCCGCAGCTCATCGGCAAGTTCGGCGGCCACGCGATGGCGGCCGGCCTGAGCCTCGAGCGGTCCCGACTCGACTTCTTCGCCCGCTCCTTCGATGAGGAGGTCGCCGCCTGGGCCGCTCGCTGCGGGCCGAGCGATGCCATCGAGACCGATGGCGAGCTGACGGTCGAGGAAATCGCGCTCGAAACGGCACACGCGTTGCGCGCCGGAGGTCCTTGGGGCCAGGCCTTCCCCGAGCCGACTTTCGATGGAGTGTTTTCCATCCGCAGCGCGCGCGTGGTCGGCGACCGGCACCTGAAGATGTGGCTGGAGCTGCCGCGCACCGGCCGCTCGTTCGATGCGATCGCCTTCAACCACATCGAGGAGGCAGCGGCGTTCACCCTGCCCGAGGGCTCCCTGCAGCTGGTCTACCGGCTGGATGTCAACGAGTACCAGGGGGAGCGGCGGCTGCAGCTCCTCGTCGACCATGTGCTGCCCGACCCAGGCTCTCGGGCGGGCTCAGGGTAGACCTTGTAGATCCGCTCGAGCGCTTCGCGGTGTTTGCCATGGTGTTCTGGGCGGCACGGTCCCTGCCGGCCCGGCGTGAACGGCGTCGCAGTGCGGGCCGATCGGCTCGGCTATCGTTCGGCCGGCCGATCACACATATGGGCGCGGGAGGCTGTCTTGGCTCACAAAGCGGGTTCTTCGCTGAGGAGGGTCGCGGTGCCGGGCTATAAAGCAGGCAGTGGCGCCGCGGCGGCTTTGATGCTGGCGTGTCTCGCGGCGCCCGCGGTGGTCCGGGCGGCGACTCCGGGCTTTGCGGTGGCGCTGCGCGCCGGCACGCCGGGGGTGGGCCTCGACCTCGATCTCGGGCTGTCATCGGCCCTCGGGGTGCGCCTCGGCTACAGCGCATTCGATATCGATCACTCGATCGACACCTCCGATGTGGATTACAGCGGCAAGCTCAAGCTCAGCACGGGTACTGCGCTGCTCGATTGGTATCCGTTCGCAGGGGTGTTTCACCTGACCGCGGGAGCCGCGATCAACGGCACCAAGCTCGACGTCGCGGGGCGGCCGAGCGCGGGTAGCTACACGATCAATGGCACTACCTACAGCAGCTCGCAGGTCGGCTCGCTGACCGGACAGCTCAAGTTCGGCAACTCCGTGGCGCCGTACGTGGGATTCGGCTGGGGTAACCCTGCCGGCAGCCATGGCCATATCCACTTTCTCTTCGACGTCGGCGCAATTTACGGCGGCACACCGACCGTTTCGCTGCGCGCCCAGTGTGGACCGGCAGCGCCGTCGGGCAGTCCGGCCTGCGATCAGGCGCAGACCGATGTCGTCGCGGAGCAGCAGCAGCTGCGCCACAAGGCGGACATCCTGCGGTGGTATCCGGTGGTGAGCCTCGGGATTGCGGTGCGCTTCTGAGCCGTTTAGCATGCCGGGCTCCTTACTGCACCGCTAACCGCGCCACGGCACCGCCATATGGAAATCAATCAGCTCAAGCGACAGCTCAAAGACCTGGGCGAGCGCACCGCCTCGCTACGGGGGTTTCTTTGAGTACGATCGCAAGAAAGAGCGCCTCGAGGAGGTAGGGCGGGAACTCGAGGACCCCGCCGTGTGGACGCAGCCGGAGCGCGCGCAGGAGCTGGGGAAGGAACGTGCCCGGCTCGGCGCCGACATCGCCCAGATCGATGGTGCTGCCAACGGGATCGCCGACGCAGCGGAGCTGCTGGACCTGGCCGAGGCTGAGGGCGACGAACGTACCGCGCGCGACATCGGCAGCGATGCCGAGCGGCTCGAGGGCGAAGTGCGCCGGCTCGAGCTCAAGCGCATGTTCCGCGGCGAGATGGACTCGCATAGCGCCTACCTCGATATCCAGGCCGGAGCCGGGGGTACCGAGGCGCAGGACTGGGCGCAGATGCTCCTGCGCATGTACCTGCGCTGGGGCGCCGCCCATGGCTTCGGGTGCGAGGTGATCGACTCCAGTCCGGGTGAGGTGGCCGGCGTGAAGAGCGCCACTGTCGAATTCAAGGGCGACTACGGGTACGGGTGGCTGCGCACGGAGACGGGCGTGCACCGGCTCGTGCGCAAGTCCCCGTTCGATTCCGGCAATCGGCGCCACACTTCCTTCGCGTCCGTGTTCGTCTCCCCCGAGATCGACGACGACATCGCGATCGACATCAACCCCGCGGACCTGAAGACCGACGTCTATCGCTCCTCGGGCGCCGGCGGCCAGCACGTCAACAAGACCGAATCGGCCGTGCGCATCACGCACATGCCCACCGGCATCGTGGTTGCCTGCCAAAACGAGCGCAGCCAGCACAAGAACCGCTCCACCGCCATGAAGATGCTGAAGGCGAAGCTCTACGAGCTCGAGGTGAACAAGCGCAACGCCGCCGCCAGGGTGCTCGAGGACTCGAAATCCGACGTGAGCTGGGGCAACCAGATCCGCTCCTACGTCCTCGACCAGTCCCGCATCAAGGACCTGCGGACCGGCGTGGAGGTGGGCAACACCACCGCCGTGCTCGACGGTGATCTCGATCAATTCATGGAGGCCTCGCTCAAGGCGGGCCTGTAAAACGACATGACAGACAAACAGCAAGAGAGCGGTTCCGCTGCGCCGGAGCACGGCGAGGAGAACAAGCTGATCGCGGAGCGCCGCGGCAAGCTCGCGGCGGTGCGCAGCCGCGGCGGGCCGGCATTCCCCAATGATTTCCGGCGCACCGCGCTGGCCGGCGAGCTGCAGAGCGCATACGAGGAGCGCGCCGGCGACTGGCTTGATGCCAACCCGACACGTGTCAGCGTCGGCGGCCGCATGCTCCTCAAGCGCAGCATGGGCAAGGTCAGCTTTGCCAACATCGCGGATCGTACCGGCCAGATCCAGCTCTTCCTGCAGAAGGATGCGCTCGGGGCCGAAGCGTACGAGGAGTTCAAGTCGTGGGACGTCGGCGACATCATCGGCGCTGGCGGCACGCTGTTTCGGACCAAGACAGGCGAGCTTTCCGTGCGGGTCGAGAGCCTGCGCCTGCTCGTCAAGTCGCTGCGGCCGCTGCCTGACAAATGGCACGGGCTCGCGGACGTCGAGACGCGTTATCGTCAGCGCTATGTCGACCTGATCGTCAACGAGGCGAGCCGGAACGTCTTCCGCATACGGACGCGGGTCATCAGGTACTTGCGTGACTTCCTCGACGCGCTCGACTTCCTCGAGGTCGAGACGCCCATGATGCAGCCGATTCCGGGTGGCGCGGCGGCGCGCCCTTTCGTGACGCATCACAATGCGCTCGATCTCGATATGTATCTGCGTATTGCGCCGGAGCTGTACCTGAAACGCCTGGTGGCGGGCGGGTTCGAGCGCGTGTACGAGATCAACCGCAACGTCCGCAACGAGGGGCTCTCGACCCAGCACAATCCGGAATTCACGATGCTGGAGCTGTACCTCGCGTATGCCGACTACCGCGACCTCATGGACTGGATCGAGAAGGCGATTCGCGGGCTCGCCCAGACGATCCACGGCTCGCAGCATCTGACCTACCAAGGGCGCGAATACGATCTTTCCAGGCCCTTCCGCCGCGTCACGGTGCAGCAGGCGATCATCGAGAACAATCCGGATCTCGATCCGCTGTCGCTGCGCGATGCGACGTACCTGCGCACGTATTGCGAGCGGCTCGGCATTCCCGTGCAGCCGCACGACGGTGCCGGGAAGCTGCAGATAGAGATCTTCGAGAAATCCGCCGAGCACACGCTCATCGATCCAACGTTCGTGCACGCCTATCCGGCGGAGGTCTCGCCCCTCTCCCGGGCCAACGACGCCGATCCCTTCCTGACCGATCGTTTCGAATTCTTCCTGGCGGGGCGAGAGCTCGCCAACGGATTCTCCGAGCTCAACGATCCGGAGGACCAGGCAGCGCGCTTTCGCGCGCAGGTCGCACGCAAGGAGCGGGGCGATGAGGAGGCGATGTATTACGACGCCGACTATGTGCGCGCGCTCGAGTACGGCATGCCGCCGACCGCGGGCCTGGGCGTCGGCATCGACCGCTTGGTGATGTTCCTCACCGACTCCCCCTCCATTCGCGACGTGATCCTCTTCCCGCACATGCGCCCGGAATAGGTCGGCAAAGACCTGCGCGCAGCGCATGAAAACTCGCGACGCGCCCATTGGCGTATTCGATTCCGGAGTCGGCGGGCTCACGGTTCTCAAGGCTCTGGTGACGCAGCTGCCGCTGGAGCGGTTCGTGTATCTGGGCGATACCGCTCGTCTGCCGTACGGCACCAAGAGCCCGGAAACCGTGGTGCGCTACGCGCTGCAGGCGGGGCAGGCGCTCGCGCGGTACGGTGTGAAGTGTCTCGTCATCGCCTGCAACACCGCTTCGGCGGTGGGACTGGCTGCGGTGAGCGAGCGCATCAGGGACGTGCCCGTGATCGGCGTGATCGAGCCTGGCGCCGAGGCCGCCTGCCTGGCTTCCCGCTCCGGCCACATTGCCGTGATCGGGACCGAAGGGACCGTTCGCGGCGGTGCTTATCAGGATGCGATCGTGCGGCGCCGGAGCGATGCTCGCGTGAGCGCCGTGCCGGCGCAGCTGTTCGTCGCCTTGGCGGAGGAAGGGCTCTGCCGCGGACCGATCGCGCAGGGCGTGGCGCGCCATTACCTGGAGCCGCTCTTCAACGGCCGTGCGGCCATTTCCCGTCCCGACACGCTCGTTCTGGGTTGCACTCACTTTCCGATGCTCGCCGATGTGATCTGTGCAGCCGTCGGCGCCGAGGTCGGCATCGTCGACTCCGCGGCAACGACGGCGCGATGCGTACGGCAGACGCTGGAGTCTGAGAATCTGCTGGCGCGGGTCGGGGAGGGTGGCCTGCGCCTGCTCGCGACGGATGCCGCGGAGCGCTTCGCCCGCATCGGCGGGCGCTTTCTCGAGCGGCCGATCCGCCCGGAGGAAGTCGAGCTCATCGACCTGTAGGCAGCGCCTCGCCCGTGTGCCTAGTCCGGCAGTGAGTAAGGCAGCTCGAGGCGCTCGAGGTCGTGCGGCAGCGCCTCGGGAAGGCTCGCCGGCATCGTCGGCAGCCCGGCCCGGCGGGGTCCCGCAGGTGAGCTCGCGAACGGAGCCCACACGGCTCCGGTGGTGCTCAGGTCGGAAGAGACGGCTGCGTGCAGCGCCGCACCGGTGGCGGGGGCGCCCACGTTGGAGCGGCTGAGCGCTGCCGTTCCCGATTGCGAGGGGCGGACCCCGAGAGGGGCGCTGACCCTTTCCAGGAGGGCATCGGGCTGAGCGGATGCGGACAGATCCGGCTCCGCGCTCGGTAGCGGCGCCACGGCCAGAAACTCGCAGCGGCCATCGTCGAGGCGCACCGCCTCCACCACCTTGAAGCCGCGGCCATCGGTGAGCTCGCCGTTATCGCCCGGCTTGAGGTCGAGCGGACGGCGCGAGCGGAAACGCTGCAACCGGCGCTTGACGCGGCCGCGGTAATGCGCGCGCGCGATCACCTCCTGTCCGGTGTAGCAGCCCTTCTCGAAAGCGATCGCGCCGATCAGATCCAGATTCAACATCTGCGCGACGAATGCCTCGGATGTCGCACCGTACACCTGCGGCAGTCCGGAGATGATATCGAGCTGGCGCCAGACTTCGCGTCGCGCGGGGACGCTGTGCGGTAATCGGCCGCCGGTGTGCGGGCTCGCAACCGCCGCTGGTGCGATCAGCAGCCACCTGGCCGGTTGCTCGCCGACGCAAATCACGATGTCCTCGCCCCGACGGCGCTGATCCCCTGCCACGGCAGGAAAGGCGGCGAGCGTGGCAGAGGCGGCGTCCGGCGAGACGAGCTCGCTTGCCGCACTCGCCCCGCATGCGATGAGACCCGTGATGCGCCAGTCGTGCGACTCGTCGCCCACTCTCACCTTGGCGCGCAGCACGTACTTCGAAAGGCGGGCCGCAGTGGCGGCAGCCAACTCGCGCGGCAGCAGCGCGAGGAAATCGTTCGGCGCGAGATGCGCGATGCGCAGCAGCGCGATGGTACGGCCCTGAGGGTTGTGCAGACCGGCGAAAGCCGAGCGATCGGCGCTCACGCGCCCGACATCATTGGACAGTTGGCCCTGAAGAAAGCGCGCCGCATCGGCGCCCGTGACGCGTAGCGCGCCGAGGTCGTCGAGCTCGACGGTTTGCAGAGGGATTCCATTCATACGACTAATTATGACGGCTCGGACTCCGCTGCGCGCAGCAACTTCGTGGCCGCGGAAGCTGAATTCTGGCACACTGGTAAAATATGCAGATGATTCCACAGAAGAACTCCGCGATACCGCCTTCCGTTCCGTCCACCGACTCGCATTCTCCCGCGATTCCGCCCGCAACCGCCGCTGCTGCGGGGCCGGCCGGGCAGCCCCGCGAGATTGGCGGGCCCGCAGGCCCGGAACCCACGCGCTTCGGCGATTGGGAGCGCAAGGGACGTTGCGTCGACTTCTAGTCCGCGACTCCCTGAGTTCCGCTTGCATGTAGCGCCTGGCCCCGGGAAACCCCATGACAGAACGACCGCTTTCCCCACACCTGTCCGTGTACAGGATGTACCGGTACAGCCTGCTCAGCTCGATCACGAACCGCATCACCGGTCTGGTGCTCTCGGCGGGTCTCATCCTGCTCGTCTACTGGCTGGTCGCGGTCGCCAGCGGGCCGGCCGCATACCGCAGCGCGCGGCAGGTACTGTCCCTCGGCGTGCTCAAAGCCGTTTACGTGCTGCTCCTCGCCGCCTTCTCGTATCACCTGATCGCCGGCATCCGGCACCTGGTGTGGGATACCGGGCATGGGCTCGAGCGCTCGCAGTCGCAGCGCAGTGCGTGGCTCGTGGGGATTGCGAGCATGCTTCTTCTCATAGGCCTCGCCTGGTGGGCATTGCATGCGGGAGGAAACGCGCCGTGACGTCCGGGACGAATTTCGACGACGCGAAGCGTCCGGCCGGCGCGGCCGAGGCCCACGATGGGCCGGGTAACCTGCGCAGTCCGCTCGCCACGGTACTCGGCCGGGGCTCGGCAAAAGAGGGCGTGCGGCATTGGTGGGTGCAGCGCCTGACATCCGTGGCGCTGGTGCCGCTCACCGTGTGGTTCGTCGTCTCCATCCTGTCGCTGCCGTCGCTCGATCACGCCACCGTCACCGCCTGGCTCGGCCAGCTGTGGACGGCCGTGTTCCTGATCCTGCTGGTGCTCACCGCCGCCTGGCATTCGCACCTCGGGGTGAGAGTCGTGGTGGAGGATTACGTGCACGGCAGCGGGATGAAGACACTCATGCTGGCACTGCTGACCTTCTTTCATGTCGTGGTTGCGGTGGCCGGAGTGCTCGCCATCCTCAAGGTGGCGTTGACATGACCTCCTACGACTTCATCGATCATACCTACGACGTCATCGTGATCGGGGCGGGCGGCTCGGGGCTGCGCGCCACGCTGGGCCTCGCCGAGGCGGGACTCGCCACCGCTTGCATCACCAAGCTCTTTCCGACACGCAGCCATACCGTGGCCGCCCAGGGCGGCATCAGCGCAGCGCTCGGCAACATGGGCGAGGACGACTGGCGCTGGCACATGTACGACACCGTCAAGGGCTCCGATTGGCTGGGCGACCAGGATGCGATCGAGCTCATGTGCAAGGAAGCGCCCGCGGCGGTGATCGAGCTCGAGCACTACGGCGTGCCGTTCTCCCGCACGGAGGAGGGGCGCATCTACCAGCGTCCCTTCGGCGGCATGACGACGCAGTTCGGCAAGGGCATCGCGCAACGCACCTGCGCCGCAGCCGACCGCACCGGCCATGCGATGCTGCACACTCTCTATCAGCAGTCGATCCGGCGCTCCGCCACGTTCTTCGTGGAGTACTTCGCGATCGATCTCATCATGGAGAATGGCGCCTGCCGCGGCGTCATCGCCCTCGATATGACCGAGGGAAAGCTGCACCGCTTCCGCGCCCACATGACGATCCTCGCCACCGGCGGCTATGGTCGCGCGTACTTCTCCTGCACATCGGCGCATTCCTGCACCGGCGACGGCAATGCCATGGTGCTGCGCGCCGGGCTGCCGCTGCAGGATATGGAGTTCGTGCAGTTCCATCCGACCGGTATCTACGGCGCCGGCTGTCTCATCACCGAAGGCGCCCGCGGCGAGGGCGGCTACCTCACCAACTCCAGGGGCGAGCGCTTCATGGAGCGCTATGCGCCCAATGCCAAGGACCTGGCCTCGCGCGATGTGGTGAGCCGCGCCATGACGATCGAGATCCGCGAGGGTCACGGCGTCGGCGCCGAGCACGATCACATCCACTTGCACCTCGAGCATCTCGGCCCCGAGGTGATTCACGAGCGGCTGCCCGGCATCGCGGAGACTGCGCGCATATTCGCCGGCATCGATGTCACCCAGCAGCCGATTCCCGTGCAGCCCACGGTCCACTACAACATGGGCGGCGTGCCCTGCAACTTCCATGGTGAGGTGGTCGCGCCCAGAGCGGGCAACCCCGACTCGGTGGTCCCGGGCCTGATGGCGGTCGGCGAGGCGGCCTGCGTCTCGGTCCATGGCGCCAACCGCCTCGGTTCCAACTCGTTGCTCGACCTCGTGGTCTTCGGCCGCCAGGCCGCGCGCCGCTGCGCGGAGGTGATCCGGCCCGGCACGCGGCATGCGCCGCTGCCGAAGGATGCGGCGGAGCTCGCGGTGTCCCGCCTCGACCGGCTGCGCAACGCCAACGGCTCGCGCCCGACGGCCGCGATCCGCCTGGAGATGCAGAAGACCATGCAGATCGACGCGGCGGTGTTCCGCACCGGCGAGTCCCTCGCCGATGGCGCCCGCAAGCTCACGCAGACCTTCGAATCGTTCGCGGACGTGCATGTCAGCGACCGCTCGCTCATCTGGAACACCGATCTCGTCGAGACGATGGAGCTCGAGAACCTGCTCCTGCAGGCGACCGCGACCATCCACTCCGCCGGGAACCGTACGGAGAGCCGCGGCGCGCATGCGCGCGAGGACTTCCCGCAGCGCGACGATGAGCGCTGGCTCAAGCATTCGCTCGTATGGGTCGAGGGGCCGGGGCGGGTGCGCTTCGATTACCGCCCGGTGCACCTCAACACGCTGACCGACGAGGTCGAGACCATCCCGCCGAAGGCGCGCACGTACTGATTGGCAAGGTTAACCGATGGCTGACTTCCGACTTCCCGCCAATTCCCGCATCCGCAAGGGCAACACGCATCGGGCCGCGTCCGGCGCGCGCAAGGTGCGCACGTTCCGCATCTACCGCTTCGATCCCAGCTCGGGCGAGAACCCGAGGGTCGACACCTTCGAGCTCGACCTGGCCGGCTGCGGCCCGATGGTGCTCGATGCCCTGATCCAGATCAAAAGCAGCGTCGACTCCTCGCTCACCTTCCGCCGCTCCTGCCGCGAGGGCATCTGCGGCTCCTGCGCGATGAACATCGATGGCCTGAACCGCCTGGCGTGCACGACCGCGATGGAAGATCTCGGTGGCGGCGACATCCGCATCTATCCGCTGCCGCACATGCCGGTGGTGAAGGACCTGGTGCCGGACCTGACCAACTTCTACGCCCAGTACGCCTCGGTGAAGCCGTGGCTCACCACCCACACGCCGCCGCCACCGGACAGCGAGCGGCTGCAGTCGAAGGCCGAGCAGGAGAAGATCGACCGGCCCGCCGCCTGCATCCTCTGCGCCTGCTGCTCGACGGCATGCCCCAGCTATTGGTGGAACAGCGACCGGTTCCTGGGTCCGGCGGCGCTGCTCGCCGCTTATCGCTGGATCATCGACAGCCGCGACGAGGCGACGGGCGAGCGGCTGGATGCGCTCGAGGATCCGTTCCGGCTCTACCGCTGCCACACGATCATGAACTGCACGGACGTATGCCCGAAGGACCTGAATCCCGCCAAGGCCATCGCCGAGATCAAGCGCATGCTGGTCGAGCGGCAATGAATGGCCAGGAGACGCGCGGGAGCGTATCGGCCCCCGCGGCCGGCGGGGGCGCGGCCCAGGAGGGTTCGAGCAATGCCGATGGAATGGATCTTGAGGCGCGGGCACTCCTCTGGCGCTGCCGGCGGGGCATGAAGGAGCTCGATATCGTGCTCGGACGCTATGCGGCAGCCGCGCTGGCGCAGGCGGGCCCGGCCGAGCGCCGGCTGCTGGCGGACCTTCTCGAGCGCCCCGACCCGGAGCTTGCCGGCTATTTCCTCGGCGGCCAGGCGCCGGCAGAGCCGCAGATGGCCGCCCTCGTGACGCGCATCGCAACTTCGGGCATGATCTGAAGTCCTTGAAAGCCCTTGTCCGACTCCAAATCTACTCATCCGGGGCAGCAGTCTCACGCCTCTGAGACCGGCCGCACGAAGACTGAAGACGGACTGGGAAACTCCCTGAACTTCCAAATCGTTCCAGGGTCTATTCAGGTCGCGGCGCCGCGGCCTTACCCCCCGGAGGAGAAGGCGCAAATGAGCGCCGATGCAAGCGATCTCAGCCTGGTTCGCCGCGTGCAACGCGGCGACAAGGGGGCATTCGATGCGCTGGTGCTCAAGTATCAGCACAAACTGGTCAAGCTGGTCATGCGTTATGTCCGTAATCCGGCGGAGGCCGAGGACATTGCGCAGGAGGCCTTCATCAAGGCGTACCGCGCCCTGCCGCAGTTCCGCGGCGACAGTGCCTTTTACACCTGGCTCTACCGCATCGCGATCAACACCGCAAAGAACGCCGTGGTCTCCCGCGACAGGAACCCCGTCGAATACGATCTCGACCGCAGCAACACCGATGAGTCCTACGACATGCAAGGCCGAATGAAGGATTCCGAGACCCCCGAGGGGCTGGTGCTGACGGACGAGATCCGCTCCACCGTCAATGCCGCGATCGAAGCACTGCCCGAGGACCTGCGCACCGCGATCGTGCTGCGCGAGCTCGAGGGCCTCTCCTACGAGGAGATCGCCGCAGCCATGGCGTGCCCGGTGGGCACCGTCCGCTCCCGTATCTTCCGGGCGCGCGAGGCGATCGACGGGCGCCTGCGCGAAATTTTCGAAGGTGGTCTCGGCCGCGCGGAGGAGTTGGGATGAACGAAGAGCTCGACAGCCAGCTTTCCGCCATGTTCGACAACGAGCTGCCGGACGCCGAGTGCGAGCTGCTCGCGCGCCGGCTCTCCCGCGATCCGGACCTCAAGGCCCGCTGGGGCCGGTATGCCGTGATCGGGGCCGTCATTCGCGCAGAGCGGGGAGTCACCCTCGATGGCACCATGGCCGGACGGGTGAGCGCGGCCCTTTCGAGCGAGCCCGCGCTGACGGGCGCCGGGGGCGCGCAAGCCTCCGACCGGGGACTGCGGTCCCGCTGGTGGCAACCGGTTGCCGGCGCGGGGCTCGCCGCCGGTGTGGCCGTGGCCTCCATCCTCTGGGTGCGCTCGCAGGCGCTGCCTGGCGGCCAGAACGTGATGGCGCCGGCGATGATCGCCAGCACCGCGACGCTCGCGGCGCCGGCCGCTCAATCGGCTCTGCAGAACGCCAGCCTGGCGGCGCCCGACAGCTTCGTCGTGCCGCCGGTGCAGCAACGGCCCATGATGGTGGTCCCCGCCACGGAACTGGCCGACTACGTGGTGGCCCACAGCGCCTTCTCCTGGCCCGTCAGCCGCGGCAATCTTCTCTCGGCGCTGATGGTGAGCGAGCCGGGAACCTCCAGCACGCCAGTGAGGTCGGATCAGCCAGTTCCAGGCGTGCAAGGCAATGCGATCCAGAATCCGAAGTAGCGAGCGAGTCGGCTGGCTGGCGCTCGCCCTGACTCTAGCCGGCGTGGCGTATGCCGACGAGCCGGCCAAGTGGCTCGAGCGCATGAATCACGCGCTCACCACACTCAACTACGACGGCACTTTCGCGCACTGGGAGGGCGGCAAGGTGGAGATGCTGCGCATCATCCACCGCGTCCGGGACGGCACGGTCTCCGAGCGGCTCGTCTCCCTCGACGGCTCCGGGAGGGAGTTCATCCGCACGGGCGCCAGTCTCGCCTGTTATCTGCCCGACAAGCGCATCGTGCTGGTGGAGCACACACCGGCCAAGGTGTCACTCCTCGGTGGCTTTCCCGCAATCGACGAGCGGACCGCGCGCTTCTACGACATCAAGGAAGTCGCGCGCATGCGCTTCAACCGGCGCGGCACCCACCTGATCACCGTGATGCCGCGGGACCAGTACCGCTATGGCTATCGCCTCTGGATCGATGATTCGACGGCGATGCCTTTGAAGACACAGCTCTGTGATGCCCGTGGAGACGTCATCGAGCAGATCGTATTCGCCAATCTCAGCGTTCGCTCGCGCATCCCTGACGCGGCCTTCCGCCCCGGCATCTCCACCGCGGGTTTCCAGTGGCTGCGCAACGATTCCGGCTCGACCAAGGAGGCGCCTCACCAGGGTACGGTGTGGAACGCGGACCGCCTGCCGCCGGGATTTCGCATGACGGTACGGGCCGCGCAGACGATGCCGGGCGCTCCGGGTTCCGTCGATCATCTCGTCTTCAGCGACGGACTGGCATCCGTATCGGTGTTCGTGGAGACGCACGTCGAGCCGACGCCCTCGGGTCAGGCCCCGGTGATGGAATCGGCTCGTGTCGGTTCCTCGTATGCCTTTTCCACCGTGGTGGATGGCCACAAGGTCACCGCGGTCGGCGAGGTGCCGCCGGAGACGGTCCGTTTCATAGCGGACTCGGTCAAGGCGGAGAAAACCTCCGATTCCGAGCCGGCACCGCCCGCTCTGGGATCGCTTCCCGGCGGCCCCTTCGCGCACTCGCCGCCGCCGCGCTGAGAGAGATCTCCGTTCTCACGGTCGTTCACCGGCGCCAGTGCCACCTTTGCGAGCAGATGCTTGCCGATCTGCAGGCGCTGGGACAGGCGATGCCGCTGCCACCCATCGAAGTGGTCGACGTGGATGCGGACCCGATCCTCAAGCGTCGCCACGGGCTCGATGTCCCGGTGCTTCTCCTCGATGGCTCGGTGGTCTGCCGACACCGTCTCGATGCCGGGGAGCTGAAGCGCCTGCTGCGGAAGGCCTGACTGCTATAATCGCGATGGCCGCTGATTACCTGGCGCGGCAGTAACGCGACAGACCCGATTCATGCGGCTCATACGTAATTTCTCCATCATCGC
>DASYGA010000015.1:0-3124 GCA_036000265.1 Steroidobacteraceae bacterium
GGGCGTGCTCAGCGTGCCCATGTTTTCGATGGCCACGTTGAAGCCAGGGTTCGGCGTGCCGTCGGGCAGGCTTACCGGCAATCCGTGCTCCAGGGCGGTCTTGTCGAATGCGAACTCCTGCGCTCCGTTGAAACCCCCGCCGCCGATCCCAGCCGTGACCTGGGGGAACTCATCGTAAAAGACGAGGAACGCGTCCCGGCTCACCGCAGTCTTCGCAAAGTCGTTGAGCAGGTACGGCGCGCCAGGCTCGGCTGGATTGTAATTGGCATTGAGATAGTAGACGTAGTACGGGCCATATGGGCTGCTGCCCCGGGTCACCGCGATGACTTCGTAGCAGGTGTTGGCAACGCCGGAGAAACAGCCGGCAAAGACTCCACCATCGGCCTCGGAGGTGGCCGAGGCAAACTCGGTGAAGAACCAGTGTCCGCCGTCGGCGTGGTCGTAGTTGCAGGAGATGTCGCCGCCACTCGACCAGCCTTTCGTGGTCAGGCCCGCCAGAGTGTCGAGCGGGACCACACCGGACACCCGCTGCAGCCTGGTGTCGAAGAAGAGCACTTCGCCGATATTGTTCGATTCGACGACGTAGCCGTTCCCGGCGCACAGCCCTTGATCCGGCGGCACGATGTCACCGAGCGGATTGGTGGGCAGCGTGCCCGAGTCGACCGCGTCGAGCCCCTTCACGCCTCTCGCGCCGGCCGCATACAGGCTGATCGCATCGCATTGGGTACCCGCGGAGGTACAGCCGATCGCCGGGCGGCCCCTTGCGAGCAGCTCGCTGCCGGCTTGCGGCGCCAAGAGCTGCGAGTGGGGCAGCACGCGCAGCCCGCCGGCCCGGTAAGCGGCGAGGGCGGCCCTGACGGCGTCCTTCATCGACCTGCCTGGCATGCCAGTGTGCGCGAGCGCGGAGGCATACGCCGCCATCGCGGCCTGCACCTGCGCGGCATTGATCTGGATACGGGCCAGCGCCCGTTGCGAGAGCGGTCCCGCGGCCGACGAGCCGAGCGCCGCCGCGGCTGTCGAGGGGACGATGGCCGGACCGGTCAGCAAGCTGCAGCCGCTGGCGCAGCCCGTTGCCGCCGGACCGACGAAGGTCGGTGGCGCGGTGCCGAGGCTGGACGCTCTCGGTTGAGCGGCGAACGCTCCGGTCGGCAGCATGAACAGCAGAAGAGGGACGCAGGTTCGGAAGAGATTCCTGAGGAAATGGCAGCGGCGGTCAGAGGTTGAGTTACGAGCCTTGATGCTTGGCGCAATCATCGGTCTCTCCCCATCAATTGTTGATTTTGGTTCGAACCGCTCCCTTATGCAGCGTCCGTATTGTTCTTCGTGTTTGAACAGGTCCCTGATGTGGCGGCTGAGCTAACCACAATATGTAAGACACAGTCAAGTTGCGCGAAATCTCGCTGCGCTCACCCCGTGCGTCCGCTACTTTACATAATGGTCGGGCTGGCCGAGCGGCCTGATTCGCGGTGCAACGGTTTGTGTTGTGTCAGGTGCTCCGTGCCATGACCGCCGTGATTCACTGCTCGCGAGTCATGCTGTCGTCGAGCGCTCGAAGCCGGCGAACTGCCAAGGTGCAGAACGAGTGCTGGGACGATGCGTCGTCGGCCCGACCCGCAGCTTCCTGCTGTACAGCTTAAGTCCCAGGAATCGGTGCCGGCTCCTCCGCCTCGAGCCCCAGCTCGGCACGCTTCGTGCTGAGCAGACGTCAAAGCCTGCCTTGAAAGGCATTCGAGACGTCCCACGTCCCCCGGTGCGGAGCCGGTGGAGTGTGGGGTATGACAATCAGACAGTTGTGAGGCCTCTCGTCATGAAAATCCTTGGCTGCGGACTTGGTGCGGCCGCGCGCGCCGCGGACGGCTCTCTGGAGGGAATCGATCGATGCCGTGTAAGAGTTGCCGGGAGGTGGTCGCGTATCCGTTCGGGAGTTGGTGTCGGCGCGATGAGCATCTGCGCTCTCGCGCTGGCCGCGTGCGGGGGCGGAGGAGGGTCGTCGTCATCGAGCAATCCGCCGCCGCCGCCGGCCTCTCAGTACAGTGTTGGCGGCTCGGTCACCGGACTCTCCGGAACGGGGCTGGTCCTCCAGGACAATGCCGCCGACAATCTTGCAGTCTCGGCCAGTGGTCCGTTCACCTTCGCCACCAAGCTCAACTCGGGAGCTGCGTACGCGGTCACTGTGGCGACGCAACCGTCCGGCCAGACGTGCACGGTCGCAAACGGCTCTGGCACGGTGAGCGCCAATGTGACGACTGTCGCTGTCTCGTGCGCGAACTCTGCCTCGGGTGTGAAAATTGGCGGCACGGTCACGGGTCTTACGGGGACAGGACTCGTGCTGCTTGATAATGCCGGCGACAATCTCAGCGTCACCCAGAACGGAACCTTTACGTTCGCTACCGCGGTGGCGACCGGAGCCGCCTATGCGGTTACGGTGGGAACGCAGCCGAGCTCACCGACTCAGAATTGCACGGTAACCAATGGGTCCGGCACTGCGGGAAGCGCTGATGTTGGCAATGTCATGGTCAATTGTGCCGGGGTCGGGAAGTTCGCCTACACGGCGAGCAATTCGCTCGGAAAAATCTACGGTTACACTATTGATCCGAATTCAGGCGCACTGACGGCGACACCTGGCGGTCCATATGCGGATGGTACGGCGCCCGCTGCCGTGTCTCTCGCGCCGAACGGCAAGTTCGCGTTCTCCGCGAGCGACAATGGACTGAAGATCCAAGCCTTCACCATCGATCAAACGTCCGGAGCGCTTACGCTGGTCGGTACATACAATACAGGGTTCTCTACTGGCTCGACTTTTCCGGATATCGCCGTCGATCCGCAGAGTGCACATCTGTATCTCGCGAGCGCGGGTGATGGAAAGGTCGCGGGCTTCTCGATCGATCCGAATACAGGCGCGCTGGCCGCTCTCACAGGAAGTCCTTATACCTCCGGTCCGAATGCCAGCGGAATTCCTGCTTTCAGTCCGGACGGCAAGCACCTCTATGTCATGGATGAGAATGCAACCGGAGGCGTATTCGGTTACACGATCAATGCTGACGGCTCGCTCCAGGAGATCACTGGTAGTCCCTTCGCCTCCGGTCCACAGCCCTACTGGATCAGCTTTACTCCGGACGGAAAG
>DASYGA010000047.1:0-4404 GCA_036000265.1 Steroidobacteraceae bacterium
CTCGACCCGAAGCTCATCGTGCGTGCTGAAGCTGTCAAGACTCATGTGACTCTCCTCAGAAGCCGTGGCTGCCCGCGGCCGCACCGCCGATGATGATGAGCGCGATCACCAGAAGCAACGCGTGCAGGCGATGCATGCGTCGCCAGACCCGCGAATCGCCGCCGCCATCGCGGCCGGAGCGCTCGAGCAAGCCGGCGGGGCTGATGACAAATAGTAGAACCATGAAGAGCAGCCAGAAGAGGACCATGGCATCGAGCCACCAAAATCGGGGCTGCGAAAACCCGCGCCAGAGGTCGAGCCGGAAGAGGAGATACAGGCCCGAGAGTCCCGCAAGCAGCACCGCGATGCGCACCTGAGGCTCGAATCGGCTCTCGATCGCCTCGAACGCGGCACGCGTGTCGCCCAGCTTGCCGGATCGCAAATCGGGCAGGATCACCGCGGTCACGAACGCCAGACCGCCGATCCACCAGACCACCGAGAGGACATGAATCGCGATCGCCACGCCGAGGCTCGTCATGTCCGCTAGGCCGTTCCACTCACATGTTGGCGTAGTTTGGACCGCCGCCGCCCTCCGGAGCAATCCAATCGATGTTCTGCGCGGGGTCCTTGATGTCGCAGGCTTTGCAGTGGACGCAGTTCTGGGCGTTGATCTGGAGGCGCGGATTGCCGTTCGGATCGCGCAACGCTTCGTATACGCCAGCCGGGCAATACCTCTCCTCGGGCGCCGCGTAACGCGCGAGGTTGACGGATGTCCATGCACGAGGATCGCGGAGTATCAGATGACATGGCTGATCCTCTTCGTGGTTGGTATTGGACAGAAACACCGACGAGAGCCTGTCGAATGTGAAGCGGCCGTCAGGCCGCGGATATTCGATCTTGCGGCTGAGGCTCGCCGGACGCAGAGTCTCGTAGTCGGCCTCGTGGTGCCGCAGGGTCCACGGTACCAGAAACCCGAGCCCGAGGTCATTCAGCCACATATGGAGGCCGGCGTGCAGCATGCCGAGCCACAGGCCGTATCTGAGCCCCGGCTTCACGTTGCGCACCCGATGGAGCTCGCGATACACGCGGGATTCCCGGAAGGTGCGCGGATATGCGGTGAGCTCATCGGCGCCCGAGGAGCCTGTGGCAAGACGCGCGAAAGCTGCTTCGGACGCGAGCATTCCCGTCTTCATCGCATTGTGGATGCCTTTGATGCGCGGCAGATTCACCAAGCCCGCCGCGCACCCGATCAACGCACCGCCGGGAAATGACAGCTTGGGAAGCGACTGCAAGCCGCCCTCGGTGATGGCCCGCGCGCCATAAGCGATGCGCTTGCCTCCGTCGAGAACCTTTCGGAAGAACGGGTGCGACTTCAAGCGCTGCAATTCCTGGAAAGGAGAGAGGTAGGGATTTCTGTAGTTGAGGTGCACGACGAAGCCGATTGCGACCAGATCCGGGGCCATGTGATACAGGAATGAGCCGCCCCCGGTGCGGGCATCGAGCGGCCAGCCCAGGGTATGCACGACGAGCCCCGACTGGTGCTTCGTCGGGTCGATCTGCCAGAGCTCCTTGAGCCCCAGGCCGAATTGCGGCGGGTCGGCGTTCGCGCGCAAGTCAAACCGCGTGAGCAGGGTTTTGGTCAGGGACCCTCGGGCGCCCTCCGCGAAGAGCGTGTACTTGGCGCGCAACTCGACTCCGGGAGTATAGGTCTCCTTGTGACGGCCGTCCCGTGCGACGCCCATCTCTCCCGTGGCAACTCCCTTGACGCTCCCATCATCGTTGTAGAGCACTTGCGTTGCGGCAAAGCCCGCGTAGATCTCCACCCCCAGAGCTTCAGCCTGGCGAGCGAGCCAGCGGCAGAGGCTGCCGAGGCTCACAATGAAGTTGCCTCTGTTGTGCATCAGGGGTGGCAGGAGCGCATGAGGAATGCGAAATTGCCGGCTCTCGGTGAGGAGAAGAAAGCGATCCTCGGTTACTGCCGTATGGAGTGGCGCGCCCCTCGACCTCCAGTCGGGAATCAGCTCCTCGAGCGCACTGGGATCGAGCACCGCACCCGAGAGGATGTGGGCACCGACTTCGGAGCCCTTCTCGATCACGCAAACCGAGTAGTCCCGACCCTGCGTCTCGCAGAGCTGGCGCAGGCGGATCGCGGCACTGAGCCCCGCGGGGCCCGCCCCGACGATGAGTACATCGAAGGTCAAGACTTCGCGATCCATGTGAGCTCAGATCGCCTCTTGGCTTCTTCTGAAGGCCATCGACAATGGAAGAGCAAGCGTAAGTGCTGTGCGCTCAGAACACCAACACGCGATCCGACTCGCAGACACAACGCGAGAGCTCATCCAGCGGGCTCAATGTGCAGCCTTGGACGAAGGGGCCCAGGCGTGCTTCCCCTTCCTCCGAGCAGGTCGAACACACCCTCACATCCCCGCCGCGACGGACCACGGCCTCGACGAGCTCTGCAGCATCATCCGGATCCGCCCGCGAAATGGGCTGCCTGCGCGCGCAGGCGACTGCTGCTCCGAGGAGAAACATCCGCACGTACACGGTCGAGCGGATGGACAGCGCGCAAGCGAGGCGTAGCGCGTTGAGGCTGCGTCCGGCGGCATTCGGTGCATCGTTCAGGATAAAGAGTACGTTCATGTCCCCGCCCTGGAGCTATCGCTCGAGCTCGATTCGATACAATCCGAACTCTGGTTCGTGGCCTAACCGAGGGAAATACGTAGTTCACGCAGTCCGGGCGCCGTGAATGCGGGCACCAGGAGGGTTAGACTTCCGCATCAAAACATTCAGAGCGCATCGAGAGGATCGTCATCATGAGCGAATCCGTCTATCCTGCCTCCTCCCCGGAAATTGCCGAGCGGCGCCGCGCCCTCGCGCCGGAGACCGAGCAGGCATTTCAGGCCTTCAGCCGCCAGGTCTTCGCCGAAGGGGCGCTGCCGGTCAAGGTCAAGCAACTGATCGCGGTCGCGGTAGCCCACGTCACGCAGTGTCCCTACTGCATCCGCGGGCATACCAAGGGCGCGCTCCGTCACGGCGCGACGCCGCAGGAGCTGATGGAGGCGATCTGGGTGGCAGCCGAGATGCGCGCGGGCGGCGCGTTCGCGCATTCGACCCTCGCGCTGACGGCGCTCGCGGAAGTCGAGCACAGCCATGGAGGAAATCCGTGATTTCCTCAAGAAGTCAGGCGAGCGGGCTCATCGTCAAGATCGAGCGCGCAATGGTCGATCCCGCGGCCGCGTTCGGCTCGCCGCGGGATGTCGTCCGTGATTCGCGCTTGAGGAAGCACGAGAAGATCGAGATTCTCTCTCGCTGGGCATACGATTCCGCGGAGCTTTCGGTTGCCGAGGAAGAGGGCATGGACGGCGGCGAAGCGACGGACATGAGCGAGATCCTCAAGGCACTCGATGAGATCGCGATCGTCGATGTCCAACATTGCGCGCCGACCAAGCACGCCGCATTCCATGTGATGCCACCCGAGCGCCGTCCGCGGTCGCTGCCGCGCTCCGCCGGGGTGGTCCCTGCATGACCATTTTGCCGAGGAGGGGAGACATGAGCTCTCTTGCACAATTGCTTCAGCACGGCCAGAGCTGCTGGATGGACGATCTGACGAGACGCATGATCGAGAGCGGCAGCCTCGCGCGGCGCGTCGGCGAGGAGGGCCTGCGCGGGATCACCTCGAACCCCTCGATCTTCGCCGAGGCCATCGAGCGGGGTGACGATTATGCTCGGGATATTGCGGACGCTGCCGTGCGCCACGAAACGCCGCAGCAGATTTACGAGGACCTGACCGTCTCGGACATCCAAAACGCCTGCGACGTGCTGCGACCGGTCTACGAGGGAACGCAGGGAGCGGACGGCTTTGCGAGTCTCGAGGTCTCCCCGCACTTGGCGCACGACACCCAAGGCTCGATCGAGGAAGCCCGCCGCCTCTGGAGGCGGGTGGACCGGCCGAACCTCTTCATCAAGATTCCGGGCACTGCGGCGGGAGTGCCGGCCATCGAGCAGCTTCTCTTCGATGGCATCAACATCAACGTCACGCTCCTTTTCTCGGTGGCACGCTTCGAGGCGGTCGCCGAAGCCTACATGCGTGCGCTCGAGCGCCGGCTTGCCGCCAAGAGGCCGATCGAGGGCGTGGCTTCGGTGGCGAGCTTTTTCTTGAGCCGGATCGATGTGCTCGTCGACGGGCTGCTCGAGCAACGGATCGTGCCGGGAAGGCCGCCCGAGCCCGATCCCCAGGCGCTCGTCGGCAAGGCAGGGATCGCCAACGCCAAGCTGGCATACCGCAAATTCCATCAGAACCTTGCGAGCCCGCGATGGAAGGCGCTGGCGCAGAAGGGAGCGCGCGTGCAGCGCGTACTCTGGGCGAGCACCAGCACCAAGAACCCCCGATATCCGGACCTCATGTACGTGGAGCCCCTGATAGGG
>DASYGA010000056.1:0-4811 GCA_036000265.1 Steroidobacteraceae bacterium
CCGTCGTCCAGCCGGGTACCCAACCGCAGGTCGAGCTCCGTGGTCGGGTACGGGTTCGGAACGAGCGGATCGTACGTGTTGTAGCTGGGATCGTTGAAGGCCGTGCGGCCATTGTTCTGGCTGTGGTAGATCATCAGCGCATGCGCGTACATCTCTCTGCCGATGAACCCCTGGAACCGGTACTCGCCCGTTCCCGTCAATGTCCAGGGCGCGCCACCCAGGGTGTGGCCGGCCGTGACGAGATCCTGAGTGGCTCCCGCGGCCCGCACCGTCTTCGAATACTTCGCGTCGTTGTAGCCGACGGCAACTCCAAGCGTGACCGAGCTCAGCGGCAGGAACTGCGCCTGAAGATCGAATCCCTTGCTGAACGCGCCGCCGAGATTGGTGGTGAAGCTGAACGGGCATTGGGCAAGCGCCGGGATAGCCTGGATGATGTTGCGCCAGTCGATGTAGTAGATGCTGCTGTCGAGCGCGATGGCACCCCCGGCGAGGCGGTTCTTGGCGCCGACCTCGTAGCTCCACGTCGAATCGGACTTGTAGGTCAGCGGCGCGGACTGCAAGCCGAGCGAAGCGAGCGCCGCATCACACCCCGGGTAGCTCGGAATCGGAGGATTGGCGCCGCCTACCCGATAGCCTTTCGCGGCGGAGGCGTAGTAGAGATCGCTGGAGTCGGCTTGCCATTCGATCCCGAGCTTCGGAGTGACCGGACTTTCGGCCTCTCCACCCGCGCTCGAGCTGGGGCCGCCGGCCGCCGGACCGTCCTTGTGCTCCGTGAACGAGAAGCGTGTCCGTGATACGCGCACGCCCGCCGTAACCTTCAAGCCGTCGACGATTTTGAGGGTCGCGTTCGCGAAGCCCGCGGTCTCCACGTCCTTGTCGTCGAAGTCGTCGATGTACGCGATCGTGCCGTTGATCAGCGGATAGCCGAATATGGCCTCGACTGGTGCTCCGAAGTAGTCACCTATGAAAGGACTTTCGACCGTCTCCAGTGCAAGCTGCGAGGCGTCCGAGTAGAAAACCCCCGCGGTCCAGGTGAGGCGCCCGCCGGCGGTCGCCGATTGCAGCCGTAGCTCCTGGGTGAAGTTGCGCTGGATATTGCCCTGCGGCGAGCGCGAGTAGTAGCCGGGAATGGAGTAGAAGACTGCCGGATCGCCCCCGGGCGCGAAGTAGGAGATGTCGAACAGCGTATAGTCATAGTCCGAGGCCTCCCGGCGATCGAAATATGACGTGTTGGAAAGAAGCGCCACCGGACCGAGATTCCATTTCACTGCGAGCGCGGGCAATGCGAACCGATCGTGCGATGGGGAATCCGATCCGTTGCCGCTGATGTATCGCTCGCTGGACGGGTCGGAGAAAATCGACCATACGGTCGGCGTGTCGTGCTGGTAGACCTGCTGGAAAAGCACCGAGGGCGTGATGAGGAGCCCCTCCACCGGCGACCACCCAAAGGCCAGGCGGAGCGCCGTGGAATCGACATAATTGGAGTGCAGCTCCGTATCCGCCGGATCGAGGAAATGGTCGCGATCGATGTAGCCGCCGTCTCGGCGATGGTAGACGCTCAATCGGAAGCCCAGAGTCCCATCGATGATCGGCCCGCCGGCCGCGGCGCCGTATTCGTAACTCGGCGTACCGCCCTGCGTCTCGGCCACCTCGGCCCGGCCATATCCTGAGTACTCGGTCAGGCTCGGTTGCCGGGTGATAAACCGAACCGTACCGCCTTCCGAGGCGGCTCCGAACAACGTACCCTGCGGGCCGCGCAGCACCTCGACCCGATCCAGATCGAAGATGATGGGATAGGTGTTCCCCGAGCTGTTACCGAGATTGCGCGCCTCGATCGGCGTGTCATCAATGTAGATACCAGTGGTTGCGGAGCCGACGTCCGATTCGATGCCGCGGATGGAAATGGTCGATTGCAGCCCGAACCCATTGCGATCGAAGCTCACTCCCGGCGTAAGAGCGAACAGGTCGTCGGCGGATCGGACCCCCTCCCGATCCAGGGTCTCCTGCGAATACGCCGCGATGCTGATGGGCACGCGGCTCAGGGGCTCTGCCACCCGAGTCGCGGTGACAGTGATCTCGCCAAGAGTTGCAGGCCCGGCTTGCTCCGTCACCGGCGCCGAGGCTTCACTGCCGGCATTCTGGTCCGCAGACGAGGCAGGGTCGGCCGGCGCAGCCATGGCCGCACAACATCCCAGCGCAAGGAGTAACGGCGCCGCGCGGCTGCCGAGAGAGCTGATGCCAATGAGTCGCATGAGGCCGCCTGCCGATTTGCCACGGGTTGATCGGATAGCGAGACTAGGCAGCGCGCGGCGCGAAATCTCGGCGGTACGCGCCAACTCCGGTATGCACCAAGCGCCATGTGGGGCGCTCACGATCCGTGCTCAAGGAGATTTTGTCGGCGATGGGGTTACGGCGATCTCGACCTTGCGGCTCCTCCAGTCGTCATCGCCCGAGCCCGGAATGGCGCTACGCTGCCAGGAAACATGGATCTTCTGCGGCGACACGCCCAAGCCGACGAGGATGCCGGCAATTTTCCGCGCCCTGTCCTCTGCCATCCCTGCATTCTCCTCCAGCACGTGACCATCCATCAGACGTGAATCCGCCCTGAACCCGCGCACATCGACTCTCGCCCGCGAGCGCATGGCCAAGACCGCAAGCTCCCTCACCCTCATCATGTCGAGCGCGGGCCCACGATCGCTGTCGAACGGGTAGCTGACCGCGAATCGCGTGGCCTTGTAAGGCGGCTGCGGCGGGCGCGGATAGTCGAAGCCGGAATAGGCTGGAAGGACCGATACCGCCGGATCCTTCGCGACCTGGCGGGCGAGTGCCTTCTCGCGCGCAGTCAGCGGCTCCGCCGGAGCCTCGCTCGGCGATCCCTGATAGGGAACGAGGGTGTTGCAGCCCGCATCGATCTCCTGCATGACCGACGCCCTGCCCTTTATGGCAGTACCGCCGCACACCCGGACGCCTGACTCGGTGTGACCCTCTACGAGAACCTCGTGCATCAGCTGCGGCGATCCCCAGTCCGGCAGCTCCGGCAAGCCAAAGCGCTGTCCGTGGTATTCGACAAAAAAGCAGACATCCGTATTCGGCCCCGTATCCTGAGCTACCGGACAGGCGAGAAAGCTCACGGGCTTGCCGCCGCTCGACTGCTTTCCGCCCCCCGAGCTTCCCAGATCTGCGCCCCCCGCCGGGACAAACGGCACCCCCCCAAGGCAGATTAGGGCCGCGAATATCGCGTAACGGCCTCTCATCACAGCGCGCTCAGGAAGTTGACCAGATCGCGCTTCTCCCCCTCGGTGTACCCGATGTTGAAGCGCCGATCGTAGAAATCCACCAGTTCCCGCAGATTCGCCGCGGACCCGTCCTGAAAATAGGGGGCGCGGGCCGCCAGGCCGCGGCTCTGCTGCATCAGGCTCTCACCGACATCGGCGCACTTGCCCGTGATCAGGGCGCGCCCAGGATCGTGCGTATAGATGACGCGCCCCAGGAAGGACTGCGGCTTGGCACCTGCGTCACAAGTGACTTTGAAGAGGGGCAGATCCGTCTCGCTGTCGGACCAGGGGAAATTGTTCAATCCAAGATCCATATACCCTGGCGCCAGGTCCATGCCCATGAGCAGTGTATTGTGACAGCCGGATCCACAGGAGCGTTTGAAAGGATTCCCGAGGCCCTTGTCGTTGTAGCCGCCCACATCACGGATGAAGAAGCGCCGTTGATAAAAGATGCTCGCGCCCCGCGCCACTGACTCGCGAAACTCCTCCCGTGCCCGATCCCGCGACGCCGCGCCGGCACCGGCTTTGCCGCTCAGCCACATCGAAAACGTGCCGAAGATGCGATTGATGGGATTGTTGCCGAGATAAGCGGGAGCGCCACGCTCCAACGCCTCCGGACCGAGGCCCGGCGGGCCGTTGACCCCGGGGAGCGGTCCTCCTTGATCACTGAAGCTCTGCGCCACGTATACCTGCTTCTCGAACGAGACGATCTGGGAGAGCTGAGCCTGGGTCAAAGGCTCGCGGCGCTGTAGATGCACCGCCGCGGCATCACGCGCCTGGCTCTCGAGCGTCAGGTCCCGCCCGTCGGACATGAGCTGCATCGACACGAAGTGTCCGCTTTTCGGGTCCTTCGGCAGCAGGCTCTTGTCGTTGTAGAAGAGAAATTCGTGCGGCGGTACACCGTGCGGTAGCGTGAGCAGATACTTCATGTTCGCGACCGGTCGGGGCCGCCGGAACACTGAGATTGTCGGGCTCTTGCTCTTCAGGCCATACACGGGGTCGGTATTGCACCCTGTCGGGTCGGAAACGACCTCGATACTGAACTCCGGCCTGACGATCGTCCCGCCGGGACGGCGCGGTGGCCAGGGTAAAGCGATCCGGATCAGTCCGCGCGTCAGCAGGAGGGAATGGGAAGCAGCATCTCTTTGAGGCAGGCTCGGACAGTTCGACCCATCGAACGCCGAAAAAAGCGGGTCCTTGCCCTGGGTTTGCTGCCACCGCCGCCGCACGGCGGCCACGGACAGGCCCATGCCGCTCGCGGGCTGGTGGCAGGTGATGCAGGCTCTCCCATTCGCGCCGATCGCGGAGAAGAATGCATTCCCCTGGGTATCGAATCCTCCCTGCGCATTGATGATACGGATCTGGCCGGTGCTGTCCGGATACTCCACCGAGGCAGGCATCCGCCGGCCGGAATCGGCCGTCCACCAGGCATCGCCATTCCCGTAGCCATCCCTGGCGCGAGCCCCGCCTGCACCGAGTACGACAAGCCCAACCGCGGAGAGAACGGTTGCTACGCGGGTGACACTGCCCAACACA
>DASYGA010000087.1:0-7819 GCA_036000265.1 Steroidobacteraceae bacterium
CGTCGGGCTTCCACAGCGCGTAGGCATCGAGTTGCAGCCGAGTCGCAGAAACGCTGAAGAATTCACTGGCTGCGGCGAGGTCCCTGCGGCGGCTCACGGTCAGTGCGGGTCCGACCTCGAGCTCGAAGTTGCGCCTGCGCCAGGTGGCACGCAGCGCGAGTCTGCTCTCGCGGCCGGAGAGGTAGCCATAAGCCGCGCCGCCACCGATCCCCTCCAGAGTGTATTCGAGGCGCACGTCGGCATCACCCAGCCGATGCGTGGCGCTCAAAGCGAGTGAGCCGAAGCTCTCGAGCTCGCTGCTCCCGAGCCGCACGTAGGTGCCACTGAGCCCCGCCTCGAGCCGCCATGAGCCAGCCGGAAAATGAAAATTGGGGCCGAGCTTCCCGATGAGCAGATCGAGCGACGACTGTCGCGTGTAGTGCGTCTCGTAGAGGCTTCCCGCTGCCGACAGGCCATGCCGGGCATTACCCGACAGCGAGCCGCTCGCGGCCGCGTAAGCCCTCAGGAGAGGCGAGCCGCCGCCCGCGACGATGAGGGGCGAATATCGCGGAAGCAGCGCCACGTTGTCGTCGAACCCGCCACCCGTCTCGAGAACGCCGTGCCAGGAACGCCCGCGCGGCTCGGAAGCGGCGGCTCTCGGTTTTATCGGCCGGAGTTGCGCTTGCGCCAGGGCTCGCAAGGCGGAGCTGCGCGCCGCGGCCGCGACCGTCGAGAACCGGTGCTGCGCGAGCGCCTGATCGCCTCTGCGGCGCGCGATCAGTCCCAGGTTGTATCGCGCAAAATCGCCGAAGTGCGGATCGCGCAGCAAGCGCCGGAACTGCGCGGACGCCCGCGCATAGCGGCCCATCCTGTAGTAGGTGACGCCGAGATCATACTGGAGGACCGGCGTATCCAGGCCCGCTTGCTGGGCACGGAGGAAGTGCTGAAGCGCCTCGCGGAAGTCCGACTGGCGAAAGAGCTCGATGCCCGCCCGAAAGTCAGCTTCCCGCGCAGGCGGCGCCGGCCCCGCCTCGCGCGCGAGCGCAGTCCCCGGCAGGCCCAGCAGACCGAGGAGCGGAACCGCAATGCTCAGGCGCATTCCAAGCGCATTCCCGTTGCCGCCGCTCAGCCTTGTGGACCGTTGCCACCCTGCTGCTGCTCCTGCACGGCCTCAGTGGCGTCCTGGCGGTCTTCCGCCGCTTCCGCGGCACTACTGTCTGCATCGTTCTCGAGCTCGCTTTCAGCTCTGCTACGCAAGCGCTCCTCGGCCGGCCTCTGCTTGCCGCTTTCGGAACTCTTGGGGATCTGCGCCAAATGCTCGTGCTCCTCCTCGAGAGCCAGCTCGACTTCAACCTTATCGACGACCTCATTGAGTTCGGCGGCGTCCACAACCGCCGTCAGCGGTGCATCAGCCGGGACAGCCGCCTCGCTTGGCGAGGCCGTGAGGATCGTGCATACGCCGAAAATGCCGCAAATGGCGGTCGACCGAGCTACCCGTGCGCTCAAACCCATGCTTGCTCCCGCCGCATCGAGCGGCGGCTCTGCGCATGACACGACAGCGGGAGCGATTGAGTTCCGACGGGCGCGCGAGACCTGGAGAGCTTCCACGTTATTGTGCAACGCCAGCCCGCAGCGGTGGCTTGGGCGGTGGTTGATCGTCCGTATCCGGCTGAGCCGATTGGGAGCTGTCCTGCGGCCCTGTCTCGTCAGTATCCGGCTGTTGCTCGGCGTTCGGCTGCTCAGCATCGGACGGGTTTCCCAACGTGCCATCGTCTGTGTCGCGCTGGACGCCCTGTCTGTCACCATCGGGTGTCTCCGGCGGATGAGATTCCTTCGGCGCCTGACCGGTGCGAGGCGCACTGCTCTGCGCGGGATGGGCGCTGCGGCCCGCGCCCGTGCCGGTCGCGGCCGTTCCACGGTGCTCTGGATTGGCGCTCTTTCGAGCCGCGGGCTCGACCGGTTGGGCGACGGGGGCCCTCTTTTGCGGCCGATCCTCCTTCGCACCGGCTGCCCCACTCTCTTTGACCGGCGCAGCCGCTGATTGAGCGGGGGGGAGAGTCAGCGTGTTGACGTGCTCGTTGAGCTGCTCCGGATTGTCCACCACAGTGATGGTGACATCCGGGGCTGGCGGAGCAGCGAGCGCCGGGCCGGCATTCATTCCGGCGAGCACGAGAACGCCGATAGCGAGGGCGCCCCGAGCCATGGACCTGTCGTATCGCTGTCGCCAATGCACACTCATGGGTCAGCCTATTGCCTGGGTGGAGCGCTGCGGGGTCCGGACAGCGCCGGTATTCGGCGCCTGGCGGACGGCGACCGGGATCTCCAGGGTTTTGACGAGCGACCCCTGCGAGAGGCGCACGACCAGTGTCCCGCCGTCATAGGCACCCGTCGCCTGCAAGGGCAGCTGCAGCAGATTCGCGCCGGACTTCAGATCGGCGCGCCAATTCAACCGGCGCACGTTGGGACGTCCTGCGATCTGCACGTCATCGGGCAGTTTCAGCGAGATGTTTGCCTTTCGCACCGCATCCGATGCGCGGAACACCAGTGTGATGTCGGTGACCGAGGGGCCAACCGTGATGGGTCTCGCCAGCAGCACGATCTGCGGGGCGGGCGCTCGGTACGTGGCGAATCGCCGACCCAGGATGAATCCGATGGCCAGGAGCAGTACCGCCGCGGTGGCCAGGCCCACACGCCATCCGGGCCAAGCTCGCGAGCGGCGGGCAGGCGGCGCGCTCCGCGTGGCGGCTTGCAGCATTCGCTCGAGTACATCCGGCCCGGGCCTCGGTGCCGGCAGATCCGCGAGCGCCCGCTTGAGAAGCCGCAACTCCTCGAGGGCGGCGCGGCATTGCGCGCACCCTTCGAGATGCTCATCGAGCTCCGCGGCCGCGCCAGGCGGCAGGTCGCCCGCAATCCTGTCGTCGAGGTAGGAGACAGAGCGCACGCAGTTCATGATTGCACAAAGCCCGTCAGGTCCGACGGCTCCGCGGGACAGTCGTTCTCGGACACGATATTCGCAGGCATAAGGTTCCGCTGCCGCAGCCGCTCGCGCAAGCGGCCGTGAGCCCGATGCAGCCGCGACTTCGCCGTTCCGACCGGAATGCCGAGGATCGAAGCGGCCTCGCGCAGCTCGTATCCTTCCACATCGTGCAGCAGCACGACGAGCCTTTGATCCTCGGGCAGCTGCTCCACGGCCTGCGCGAGATGGCCGCGCAAGCGGTCGGTTTCCAGCACGAGGTCCGGGTCGGCCGCGGGGTCCGGCCGAATCTCGCCGATCTGCTCCTCGTGAGCCTGCCCCCCCGGTTGATGCAGATGTCCGAACGGCGTGCGCCGCAGCGATCGGGAGCGATCGACGTGCAGGTTGTAGAGCGCGCGCGCAAGCCAGGGCCGCAGGATGTCGATGTCCATGAGCCGCTCGCCGCGCGCATAGAGCCGGGTGAGGCACTCCTGCACCAGATCCTCGGCGTCCGCTTCCCGTCCGGTGAATCGGTACGCGAGACGGTGGAGCGCCGGCAGATGTGGCCTCAGCAGCTCAGCGAATGCGTCCGCAGCCATGCGGCTGTGTCTCATCTACGCGCCTTCAGTCGAGTTTCGGCCGGCTCCAGGCAACGGCTTCGTCACCTCTCGCATACCGCCGTGGCAGGAGTGTACACGGTGTCCGCGGGGTTTTCTGCGAGCTCACTGAATGACGCGCGGAACTCCTTCCACGGCAATGACGTGTAGGTAACCGTGACCTCGGGTGCAAATCAGCGAGCTCAGGAAGCCATGGCCAGCGACAGATCAGGATGTACGAGCCGCATTTCGCTGCGCTCCGGAATTGTGGCCCGCCGCCACACCTGGCCCTACTACCGCGAGCGGGTCAAGTTGCAGGTCCGTGCCCTGTTGCATCCCGGGGAGACCCGGCGCTGGCTGGCGCTATTGAACGAGCCGGGCGCATTGAACGAGCTGGCGAGCCGTCAGCCCCACCTGGTGCGCAAGATCTACCGGCCGTATATGAGCTTGACCTACGGCTGCCGGGATCGGTTGCGGGCACTAGTGGCACATTACGCCCTCATGGCCGGGAAGGGACTCATGCCGCTCATCCTGTTCGCCGCGAGGGAACCTATCGTGCTCACCCGCTTCAGCGGCAAGTCGGGAGCTCCCTACGAGATATCGCTGCTTGCGACCAGCACTCTCGATCGTGAGGGCGATCTGGTGCTGCGTCTCACGCAGGCCGGAGCGCTGGTCTACTCCATCGCATTCTCCCTGGTCGAAGAATACGGGTATTCCGATCAGGCGGTATTCATAGGCTGCCTGCAGGGACCCAGGGGCGTCGATGCGATGGAGAGAATTCGCGAGGCGGGCCGCGAGCTGCACGGCTTGCGCGCCAAGAATTTCATGGTCCGGCTGGCGCGCCAGATCGGCTACGACCTCGGCTGCCGTCACATGATCCTGGTCGGCAATCGCAACCGCGTTGCCCATCATTACCGGAAGGGGCTCACATTTGCCGACTACGATCTCTTGTGGCGGGAAATCGGTGCGTGTGCCCGCGCCGACGGCAACTATGAGATAGCTTGCGAGGATCTTCCACATTCATTGACGATGGCCGCCGTACCCTCCAACAAGCGATCGGAAGCCAGAAAGCGCCACGCATTGCTGCAATCGATCATGACTTCCATCCGCTCCCGGCTCGGCCTGGGTGAGCAGATGGAGCATTACGAAGCCGTGGCTTTCGCCAGAAGTACTTCTCTGTAGATCCGGGGACTACCCCTCGTTCCTGCCCGTGGCGCCGGGCTCGCGCGGCGCGCTGAGCCTCTATGTTTACCCGCGCAAGGGGCAGACCGCGAAGCAGACCGCCAACGATCGATACCAATGCCATCAATGGGCTGTCGGCCAGACGGGCCGCGGTTTGCTCACCTTTGCAGTCGCCCTCGGCGGGAATCGCTGACAGCTGAGCGGCCGGATGTACTGCCTCCCCCACCTCACTCCGCCTTGAAGCGGATGACACCGGCGACCTCAGGCTTGCTGTACTGCGGCGAGACACCGACGAACAGCTCGTTCAGCGCCGGCACGTACGTCTCGGATTTGGCGCCTCGCGCGGTCGGCACGACTGCAACCTCGCGGTACCGGTCCGGGTCGATCTCCTGAACGACACCAAGCTCACCCACCGCGCCCGGCACATAGAGCCGCTGGCGCGCAACGTCGAACGATGTTCCGTCATTGATGGCGGGCACATCAACCGTGGCGACCGTCTTGCCGCTGTTCGTGTCGAGCACGAACAGCTTGGTCGGGTTGCGTGTCACGATGAACAGGCGATGGTGCGCCTCATCGAGCGACATCGAAAGATTGGTCTTCGCTCCGACGATCGGCCAGCGCGCAATGACGTCCAGGGTCGTCTTGCTGAGGACGTCGACCTCGTTCTTATCCGCAATATTGATGAACATCCGATCGCCGTGCTGCTCAGCCCGCAGCGCCTCGACATGCGCGGAGTTGAACTTGTGCTTGCGCAGCACCCGGGCCGTCCAGGGATCGATCTCGTTCAGCCAGCAGTTCTTCAGGTGGACGTCATCGCCGCCTGTCACGATGAATAAGTGCTTGGTGGACGGATCGTAGTACTCGGTGTCGGCGCCGGGGGCGAGATCGTCGAGATGCCCGAGCACCTGGTAGCCGCGATCGTCGATGATGCGTGGACCGGAGTCATCGGAGACGATCAGCCGGTGCGTACCGGGAACGAGGAAGAAGGCATGCGGCGTCTTGAAGGTAGTCAGGGTCTTTACATGCCGGCCCGTGATCAGATTGAACACCTCGACCGTACCGTGGTCCTCGGCCGCCACGAACAACTTGTTTTCCTTCAAGTCGGCGAACAGGTGGTCGACGTCGCCGTCGTATCCGGGAAAGTTGGTGCGGCCGAGCAGTACCAGGGGCTTGGCAGAGGCCGCCGCGAAGGCGGCCACGGAAAAGGTACCGAGCAGGGCGAGGCTTGCAAGCTGTACAAAGCGCCGGAATGTCATGCTGTTCCTCGGGCGTGGGGTTGAGCAAAGCCGAACATCTCAAGGCCAGAGGGGCGGAGAGCGGGCCCAGAAAGAGGGGGTACGGCCGCGCTCTCCACCCCCAGGCCGCTCAAAATTGCGCGGTCATCTCCGCGAATATCTCGCGCCCGAAGTTATCGTAGATCCCCGTAAAGAGGTTCCCGTTGAGCAGCAGCGGGTTGGAGCCGTAGCCGATGACCGGCGGCTTCTTGCCGAAGAGATTGTTGACGCCGAGATGCACGTCGAAGTGCGCGAACGTGTAGCCGGCGTCGAGATCGAAGTAATTGTATGCCGAGACGTGGGAGTCGATCGGGCTCACCGTTTCACCATTGAAGTAGGAGCTCGTGCCTTCGAAATTCATAGCGCCGATGTACCGCCAGTTCAGGGAAACCTCCACGTTTCCTTTGGTCCAGGTCGAGCGCAGAGTGTGACGCCAATTGGGGATCGGCGACGTCGGACCCACGCCGGAACAGCTCGCGCCATAAAGGTCGGTACAGTCGACCAGCGGCACCGCGGGGTTCACCGAGATCGGATTGTCGAGGAGCCTGCTGCCGTTGAACGTGAAGCTCAGCCGGCCCGCCGCACCCAGGGGCAGGAGATATTGTCCGGCGATATCGATGCCGCTCTCGCCGTAGCTCCCTGTGTTGGCGCGGGTCTGCAGGATCCGGCCGGAGACCAGCGAGCCGCCCGCGCCGCGAACGATCAGGTTGCAGAAGATTGGGTTGCCGCCGGCCAGGCAGCCGCTGAGCGACTGCTTCGCGGCGATCGAGCCGATGTAGTCCTTGATCCGGATCCGCCAGTAATCGACGCTGAGCAGCAGGCTCGGTGCCCAGTCGAAATTGGTGAAAACCACGCCGGTGGTGAGCGAAGTGCTCTTCTCCGGAGTGAGATGCGGATTGCCGCCGGTGAGGACGGTCACCCCGTTGGCCAAGGGCATATGCCCGTACTCCGCTGCCGTAACGCCGGTCAGAGCGCACTCGGCCTGGCTGGCCGTCGGGATCGGCCCGCTGCACGGGTCGGCGATTTGCTGCGTTCCCGCGCTCTGCGCCAGGAACAACTCGTGGCCGTTGGCGGCGCGGACAGCGCGGCTGTAGCTCGCCCGAAACCTTACCGTGCGGATCGGGGCCCAGTCGGCGCCCAGATTGTACGCGTTGACTTTCCCTTGCGGCCTGTAGCTGGCATAGCGGTCAGCGAGATCGAGGTTGAGCGACTCCACGAAAGGCTTATCCTTGATCAGCGGCACCTTCAACTCCGAGTAGACCTCCGCCACGTGGAAGCTGCCCTTGGTAGGCAGGCTTCCGTAGAGCACGTTGCTCGCGTACATGAGGTCACCGGCGCTCATGGCGGGGCCCGGCTGATTCTCGATCGCCTCATCCCGGTACTGGGCGCCCAGGGCGAGTCCCAGGGAATCCGTCGCCCAGGGGCTCTTCAATCCATAGGCGCCCAGATCGCCGATGACCCCAGCGCTGAGAATGGTCTGGGTCGCCGAACCGACGTTGCCGCCCCCTTCGGTGATGTATCCGAGCGCCGCCGGCGTCACGCCGCCGGTGCGCCAGATGTCGTACGGCACGCAGCTTGGATCGGTTCCATCGACTACCGATTGGCACGTCGGTTTACCGCCGACGCTCACCACGTTCAGGGCATTGGCGACTCTGGCAACCGAAATGTCATTGGAGACATGCTCGCGGTAGGTGACCTTGCCGTAATTCACGTTGGTATCATAGGTCCAGTTGTCCGTGAGGGAGCCCTTGACGCCGAGCACCAAGCGGGAGGACGTATGGCGGAAGGAATCCTGTAAAGGCCCGCCCTCGATGTTGCGCCTGCCGATGCCGATC
>DASYGA010000051.1:0-3900 GCA_036000265.1 Steroidobacteraceae bacterium
GTGTGATTCTTGATGTAATAGAGATCGTACTGCAGTTTCTCGAGCGCGTCCTGCTCGGAAGCGCCGTAGGCGTAGCAGAGCTGCGCCCAGCCGGTGAGCCCCGGTTTGACGCAATGACGCTCCACGTAATAAGGAATACGCTCGGCCAGCTCGCGCACGAACTCCGGCCGCTCCGGCCGCGGCCCGACGAAGCTCATCTGCCCGCGCAGCACACAGAGGATCTGCGGCAGCTCATCGATGCGCGTCGTGCGGATGAAGGCGCCCACACGGGTGACGCGCGGGTCACGCTTGACTGCCCAGCGGGCTTGCCCATCCTTTTCCGCATCGGGACGCATGCTGCGAAACTTCAGCAGCTCGAACTCACGGCCGAGCAGCCCCACCCGGCGCTGCCGGTAAAACACCGGCGCCCGCCAGCCTTCCTCGATCTTGATCGCGATCACGGCGAGCAGCATCACCGGCAGGCTGAGCGTGAGCACCGCAAGGCTCGCGGCGAGGTCGAGCGCCCGGGCGCTGATCCGGCGCACCGGATCGCGCCGGAAGCCTTCCCCGAAGATCATCCAGGTCGGGTGCAGGATATCGAGGCGGACGCGCCCGGTCTCGCGCTCCAGGAAGGTGAGCAACTCCGTCACATCGATACCCGATAGCCGGCACTGCAGCAGCTCGCTGATGGGGAAGCCCCGCCGCCGATCGTCCATGGCCACCACCACCTCGGCCACGTCGAGCTGCTTGCAGAGCGCCAGCAGTCCTTCCGCGGGATTCACCAGCCGGCCGCTCGCGATCCTGCGGGGCTCGCCGGGCGCGGCTACGAAACCCACCAAGGTGAAGCCCCTGCGATCCGACCGTCGGCGCAGCTCCGCGATGGCTCCCGCGGCCCCGCCGGCGCCGTAGACGAGCACGCGCCGCTTGAAGACGTCCTCATCGACCACGCGCGCGAAAATGAAACGCGAAGTGGCGGTGCCGCAAAGGCCGCCCAGCGCGGCGAGCGCCAGCACGCCCCGGCCGATCCAAAGATCGGGTATTAAGTAAAAGATCGCCGAGGTAGCCGCCAGCCCCGTGCCGAGCGCCACGGCCAGACGCAGGACGATTCCGGCGAACTGCGCACGCTGGCGGGCGCTGTACAGCCCGAACGCGAGCAGACAGGTGACCATCACGAGGGTAAAGAGGAGCGCCCGCGTCCAGAGGACGCCCTCAACGCCCTCAAAGCGCGCCACCGAGCTGTAATCGCTCTGGAAGCGCGCCAGGACTGCGCCATAAACAGAGCCAAAGAAGACGCCCGCCTCGATGAGCGTTAGGATTGCGATCGATAAGTAAACGTATTGTCCGAATACGCGAATGCGCATTGACCCACCGTGATCAGCGCTTCCTACCGTAGGGCTCGGGTAAAGCCTGCACCGCCGGTCCTACCGACGGCGAACGAAATCCCCGGAAGCATTTGCGAATATCGGGCGGGAATCTTACAGCGGACTGTAGAGGGATTCCAACCCTGAGCGATGTGTCCGGCATCACGCCTTTTGTCGCCTGGAAGAGACGCCCAGCCCGCGCTGGTGACCCAGATCACATTCGAGGACAATCGCCCGCCCATGAGCGCCAATGTCGCACCCAACCTCAGCTCGCGCAGCGCGGTGTTGCTTCATCGTGGGGGGACATTCGTCAGAGGGACCGAAGCCGTACTCATCCGCTCCGCGAACGCATTGGCCGCGGCCGGCTATCGGCTGGTGATCTGCCGCAGAAATGCCTGCATCGACGCACCGCTCGCCTCGATAGACCCGCGTCCGGAGTTCGTGGACTTCCAGTTTCCGGAACTGATGATATCCGGCATCCGGGAAACTTCTTTCCCGATCGGAGCGTACATCAAGGCATTTCGCCAGCTCCGGGAGCTCGTCGGACGCTCCCGCGCCAGGCTGATTTACTGCAGCGGCGGGCTTCCCGCCCAGTTGGCGGTTCCCGTGGCGCGCCTGGCCAACATACCGGTACTCTGTCATTTTCATCATCCCGCACCGCGGCGCGCCCATTACCTATGGCTATCGCGATTCGCGGACAAGCGCGTATTTCCGAGCGCCTTTGTGCAGCGGCACTCACCTTCAGATCGGAAAAATCCTGGAACTGTCCTCTACAACGGCATCGACGTGATGCGCTTCCGGCCTGCTGCGCTGCGGGACGACCGCCGGAGGGCCCAGTGGGGAATCGCGACGGATGCCGTAGTGGTGGGCCAGGTCGGCGCGCTCGCCCGCAACAAACGGCCCGACTTTCTCATTTCAGCCGTCAGCCCTTTGCTGAAGCTGACACAAAGGAAGTTCCACCTCTGTCTGGTGGGAGCAGGACCGATGGAGGGAGACCTGCGACGGCTCGTCGCTGAGCTCGGACTCGCCGGCAAAGTGACACTGACCGGCTATGTTGACGACGTGCTGCCCTATTATCAGCACGTCTTCGACATCAACGTACTTGCCTCCATGGAAGAAGGACTGGGGATCTCGGTCATCGAAGGATCGGCCTGCGGCTTGCCCGCAGTGGTATCCAACTGCACCGGACTTCCGGAGACGATCATCGACGGCGAATCAGGACATCTCTTCGATGTGAATGACGCCGAAGGTCTTCGCGGGCACCTGACGCGCCTCGCGGAGAGCCCTTCGCTGCGTGCATCCATGGGGCGTGCGGGCAGAGCCCTGGCCGAAGAGCGGTTCTCCTCGACGGCGTACGATGAAAAGTTCATGGCCGTCGTCGACGATCTGCTGAAAGGCACCTGAAGGGACAGGCCGTGCAGAAGAAAAGCAGCTTCCTCAAGAATATCGTCCGTGCCACGGCAGGCCCGAGATACACCTGGCGCCTCGCCTCTCAAACCAGGCGCGAGGCGGCGGACTTCCCGGCCCGACTGCATGAAGCGCTCGGCTGGATCTCCGCAGAAGCACGGGCCGATGACGAGCAGCCGGTGTTCGTGCTTTCCGCCGGATGGCGGTCCGGGTCGACCCTCCTGCAGCGGATGATCATGGAAAACAGGAAGGACCTTCTCATGTGGGGCGAGCCCCTCCCCCACTGCAACATCCACGACGGCCTGGTCAATCAATTCCGCGCCTTCACCACCTGCTGGCCGCCGCGGCCGTACTTTCTCTCGGGAATGAAGCTCAATGAGCCTTCCGACACCTGGGTGGCCAATCTATATCCCGACATCGACGATCTCTTGAAGGCGCACCGCAGTTTTCACCGCACCCTGTTCGCGGAGCCGGCATACAAGGCGGGATGGAAGAGCTGGGGACTCAAGGAGGTGCGCTTCACGATCGACCATGCGACCTATCTTCGGCTCCTGTACCCGCAATGCAAGATCGTGCTGTTGTACCGCAATCCATACGAGGCATACCTTTCCTACAGCCACTGGAATGTCACCGTCTTTCGCACCTGGCCCCATCGCTTCGTCTCCACGCCTTACGCGTTCGGCCGCAACTGGGCGGAGTTGACGCGCGGCTACCTCGAAGGGCACGAGAGAGTCGGCGCGCTCCTCATCAAATACGAGGACCTGGACAGTGCCGGCACCGCGCAGCGGCTACAGAGCTACCTCGGCTGGCCCGTACCCCGCTCTTCGGAGATGCGCCGGATCCGGGAGCCGGACTACTCCAAAGCGGCCAAGAGGCCCAAGCGAACGTCCCTGCGGGCGACGGAGCGCGCGATGCTCAAACTCGCGACCCGCTCGATTCTGCGTGACGCGGGCTACGGTGACTGATCGCGCCCCGGGTGCGCGAGCCGTTCGGCCGAAGCTTCTCGATCAGTATTCTCGGGATCAATATCTTGGCGGCGAGCCTGGTCGCTTTCCAACTCCATTCGAATCTCAGCGCCCTGACCACCCATTTCATCGCCTCGATCTGATTTCTGTGCGTAGCCCAGGATTCGTACGCGCAGTGATATGAAATG
>DASYGA010000139.1:0-7356 GCA_036000265.1 Steroidobacteraceae bacterium
TGGGGTTGACACAATCTGAGACGGCCGTATTGCAAGACAATGGTGGTGACAATCTGACTGTCAGCGGCAATGGTAGCTTCACATTTACGAGCCGGTAGCGCAGAGTGCGCGCTACGACGTAACTGTGATTGCCCAGCCTGCAACGCAGACCTGTATCGTTACCAACGGGAGTGGAACGGCGGGATCGTCGGATATCACCGACGTGCAAGTGACCTGTGCGACCAATGCCTATAAGGTAGGAGGGGCTGTATCTGGCTTGTCGGGCACGGTGGTCCTGCAAAACAACGGTACGGATAATCTCTCCGTCAACAGCGACGACGCCTTTGCATTCCCTACGCCAGTTGCTCAGGGTGCGAGCTACGACATTACGGTATTGACCTAGCCAGCCGGACAAATCTGCGCAGTGGTCAACGGCAGCGGCACCATGGGTGGCGCCGACCTTTCGAGCATCAGCGTGAACTGCGTCCCGAATACGACCACATTGGCCACGAGCGTAGCAGATCTCGCATTGAGCGTGACAGGGCTGACGGAGTACGGCGTGACTGTGACGCCTCCTTCGTCCGGCCTTTCGCGCACGATACTATTACGAACACCGGAAGTTACGCGGCGTACAACTTATCCGTAGCCACGCCGACGTGGCCTACGGGAACTGCCAGCTCCACGACTTGTGGCAGCGTATTGGACGCGGGTGCCAGCTGTGCAATTACCATTATCCCCGGGAGTACACCAACGTCCGATGGCACCAATCCCTGCTCCAGTGGAACGGCTCCCCTTCCGGGCCTCGTCCAGGTAAGTGCCGATAACGCGGCGACCGTCTCCAGTGATGTCGTCATATTGAATTATGGCTGTATCTACCAGGGCGGTTATGCGTACGCGTTTGATGACACGACTCCAAATACGCAGAGCATCGGCGGGCAGGTCGCCACTACGACGGACCAGGCGCCCGTTCCCAATGGTGTGATCTGGAGTTCCATCGGTAGTGGGCCCGCTTTCGACGCGATCTTCGGCATTTCCGAGCTTTCTACGGTATCTTCCCCCGATCCGTCTGCATCCTCCGTTTCGGGACAGGCAGCTTGCAACGGCTCCGCGGATGGCGCTTGTAATACCAACAACATCTACGCGTATTACCAATCTGATGCGCCGAACTCTCCGATCAATGTGTCCTACTACACCGCGGGTCTGTGCAAACAGACGATCAGTGGCTATTCCGACTGGTTCCTGCCGGCCATCTGCCAGCTGGGATACGGGAGCGGTGGCGTTTGCGGTGCGTCGAGCGCGCCGGCGCAGCAGAATATGCAATCCGATCTCGTGGATTCCAATACCCCTGGTGCGCCTACCGGCTACTACTGGAGCTCTACCGAAAGCTCGTCCTTGCCTCAGGCCACCGCATGGGTACAGTACTTCAGCGCTGCCGGCGGCAGCTCGCAGCTCTACAACAGTAAGGGCACTCTGCTTGGCGTGCACTGCTCTCGCGCTTTGAGCCATTGATCCGGCTGGCTTTCGCCGCCAGCGTAATTGGTGCGCGACGACTTGTCCTGATGCTGCAGTGCAAGCGGATCCCTCGCACCCGTCGAAATCGCCGCGGCCCATTCGGTAACCTGCAGAGTGATGGTACAAGCGGTCTGGCGCGATAAGCGCGTCGGCCCGCCATAAGCACGAGGAGATATCCGCATGCGCTTCCTGATGATCATGATGCCTGATGTCTATCGCAGACCCGTGCCGCCCGATTTCAAGCCCGACCTCGAGGCGATACGCCAGATGGGACAGTACAACGAGCAGCTGCAGAAGGCTGGGGTGCTGCTGAGTCTCGACGGACTGACCCCTCCGGCCGCCGGTGCCCGGGTGTCGTTCGCGGGCGGTAAGGTCACCGTGACAGATGGGCCGTTCGCCGAGACGAAGGAAGTCGTCGGGGGTTACTGGATGCTGCGTTGCGGCTCCAGGGAAGAGGCTATCGAGTGGGCGAAGCGTTGCCCGGCGGCCGTGAACGACATCATCGAGATCCGCCGAGTGTACGAGCCGGAGGATTTCGGCTGAGCCCGGGGCGAGTCCGCCGAGTCACCCATGAGGAGACACAGACAATGGCCAAGAACGTAATCTGCCTGTGGTTCAACGGCACAGCCGAAGAAGCCGCCAGGTTCTATGCCAAGACTTTTCCGGACAGCGCCGTCACCGCAGTCCACCGCGCCCCCGGCGATTACCCGGCTGGCAAGCAAGGGCAGGTGCTGACCGTCGAATTTACGGTGGCCGGCGTATCCTGCCTGGGTCTCAATGGCGGCCCGGCGTTCAAGCACAGCGAGGCGTTTTCGTTTCAGATCGTCACCGAGACCCAGGCCGAGACCGACCGATACTGGAATGCGATCGTCAGCAGCGGCGGAGTCGAGAGCGAGTGCGGGTGGTGCAAGGACCGGTGGGGCTTGTCCTGGCAAATCACCCCGCGGGTGCTCCTGGAAGCGATCACCAGCCATGATCAGGCGTCCGCCAAGCGCGCGTTCGAAGCGATGATGGAAATGAAGAAGATCGACATCGCCGCGATCGAGGCGGCGCGCGCAGGCTGATTTCCGGATCGCAATCGATAGTGGCGAGCGCTGCAATGGCTGGAGTGGAACCGATGCCGTTCATCCTCATCCCTGGTGCCGGCGGAATGGCCTCCTACTGGCACCGGGTCGTGCCCCTCCTCGAGCAGGCTGGCCATGAGGCGATCTCGGTCGACCTGCCGGCGGATGATGCGCGCAAGGGTCTCGACGACTACGCCGAGATTGTCATCCAGGCGATCGGACCGAGATCCGACGTGATTCTCGTCGCCCAGTCGCTGGGCGGTTTCACCGCGCCCCTCGTCTGCGCCTCTGTGGCCATCCGCGGTCTGGTATTCGTCAACGCCATGATTCCTCAGCCAGCGGAAACCGCCGGGCAGTGGTGGGGCAATACAGGCGCTGTGGAAGCGCGAATTGCTGCGGCCGAAGCCGCGGGATATACCCCGCAGTTCGACCTCTCCACGTATTTCCTGCACGATGTCCCAGAGGCGGTACTGCGCGGCAGTCCGTCGCGCCCGCGGGAGCAGTCCGATTCCATCTTCAGCAAGCCCTGCCGCTTCGCTCGATGGCCGGATATTCCGCTGCGGGTGGTCGCGGCGGCGGACGATCGATTCTTCCCCCTCGAGTTCCAGAGGCGCGTCGCTCGGGAGAGGCTGGGCGTCGAGGCGGAGGTAATCCCGGGAGGCCACCTGGTCGCGCTCTCGAAGCCCGAGGGGCTCGTGGATCTGCTGCTGCGCTTCGGGCGACAGGTTTTCGGGTGACCTTGGGCGCACGCCATCGCCGCATCCGATCTGCGACCCGCGCCAAGGACAGGAGGCACCGCTCCGATATCATGGCCCGCCACAGGGGAATGGACTGTAGTGGGAGAGCGACATTCGTTTCTTGAGCAGCATGCATGCGGGCACGCGGGCTTCGCAGCTCGCGACACAGTGGCGGGATCGCTTCACCCGGCACTCCAGATGGCAGGCCTTGGTCGGATGGCAGAGCCATTACCAACGTTTTCTCGAGCCCAGCCCGGGCAGCGCGCTGGTCGACCACCGCGGCCCTTATGTCGGCGATGAGGCGCGGCATGCGCAGCTGATCGATGCGATCGCGGCGGGCCGGCGCGCAGCGCTGATATCGGCACCAGCCGGTTGCGGCAAGAGCCGCTTTGCGCTGGAGCTGGCGCGGCGGCTCGCGCGGACGCAGCGCTCGTGGGATGTGCGCTTCGTCTGCCAGGATCAGCCGGCCCTTGCCGAGGAGCTGCAGCAGCTCCCGAATACCGGCCGCCTGATCCTGATCGTGGACGACGCGCACGATTGTCCGGCTCTGGTCCGGCGACTCGCGCAGTTGTGCTCCGAGCAGGGGCGGCCGCAGACGCATGTCGTTTGCCTGGCGCGGCCGGCGGATCGCGCCCTGTTGATCGAAGCGCTGGCGGGCCACCTGCCGGTCAGCGAGCCGCTGCAGATGGACCTGGGGCGGCCCGATCCGAAAGTCAGAAAGGAGCTGATCGACGCGCTCATTCCACAGATGTCGCCGCATCATCGTGATGTCATCCGGCGGTTCGCCGCCGATAGCTTCTTTGCTACCGTGCTCCTGTGCTCGAGCGTGGCGCGCCAGAAGAAGCTTCCGCAGACCCTCAGCACCCGGAATCTGCGCGACTACGCCATCCGTCAGCCGATCACCCAGGCTATTGGCGACCTGTGCACTTCGGAGCAGGCATTTCGCGCCCTGGCGGTGTATGCCGCATGCGCCCCGGTGCACGTCGGCGATGCCGCGATCCGCTCGAGCGCCGCGGCACTTGCTGGCCTACCGATCGCCGTGGTCGAGGCCCTCGAGCACAGCGTTCTGCAGGCGGGCCTCTTCGAGAGGGACGGACGCGGTTTGCTGCGCCCGATTCCGGATCTGATAGGCGACCTGATTCTCGAGGAGACCTGCCTCGATGAGGAGGGCAGGCCGACGCCGTTCGGCCAATCGTTGATTCGCGACCTGCTCGAGCAGCGCCGTTATGAGGCGGTGATCGCCAATTGCAGCGAGCTTGCACGCCTGCTGTCCAGACCGGAGTCCGTGGATTTTCTCGGCGAGCTGCTGTTGGAGCGTGCCAACGGGCTATCGCCGCAGCAGCGCGCGCAAGCCGCCGAGCTTTTGGATGGCTGCGCTCGCCTGGCTGGCCGCCAACCGGGGGTGATCGTTCGCCTGATCGAAGCTCTGACGACCAAGGGCGTCCTGCCGGCGGCTGCTCCGGCACTGGAGCTGAGCCATGAGGCAAACCCCGAGATTTGCGCGCAGCGGCTGCTCCTGTCGGCCGGGCAAGGCGACCTCACCACCGTGCCGCGGGCTCTCGAGTATTCCCGCCTGCTGTTGGCTTCTGTCGGTGGCGGCACTCAAGACGCCGTACTCGACAATCTGACGGAGTTCTGTCGGTTTGACGTGGCGCGTCCGCTCGGCCACGCCGGGGCCGTCCTCGATGTTCTGCAGAAGTGGTCCGCGGATCCGGAGGCGAAGACCGCCGAGCTCTCGGCCTCTCTGGTGCACGGGTTCCTCCGTCTCGAGATGCGCGCGCGTGCCTTGGAGCCGAATGCCTCGATTCCGCCGTCGGTCAGTCTCGATCCCGCAGACGACATCTGGAAACTGCGCGATCAGGCTCTCGATATCCTCATCCGCTGCGCCAATCACACCTCACCGGCCGCCGCCTACGCCGCGGCCCGCTCGGTGCAGCGCTGGGCCGAGGGTTATCAGCGCCTGACGGCCGAGCAGCGCCGGCCTTGGGCGCCGCGGCTCGAGCGGGAGCTGAATCTGCTCGCGGAGGCCCTCGGCAAGCTTGCCGCGGCAACGGCACATCTGCCGGTGCGGGCCGCGGTCGAGCAGCAGGGCTGGCAGTGGTGGATGGATGGCGCTGAGTCCTTCATTCGCCGGGCTGGCAGCCGGATCCTCGAGGCGCTGCCGGCGGCAGAGCCCTACTCGCTCTGGAAGGCACTGCACGCGGCAATGCTGCCCATCCTGCCGCTGCCGCTGGACGAATCCATGGAGCCGCAACGGCGGCGTGAGCAGCTGATGCCTGCACTCGAGCCATCCGCTGCCCGCGCAGCCGACCTCGCCAGGGAGCTGTTCGATCGGCTCGAGCTCATCTGTCGCGACTCAGCCGCCTGGACGGCGCTGTTTGCGTCTGCGGCGAGCGCGGCGCCCAGACAGCCGCTGCAGCCGCGAGCCCACCTGCACCTGAAGGAGTTCGTTGGACGTCATCCTGACGAGGCGTGGTCGTTCGTCAGCGAGGAGGCAGCGCAGGGACCCCTCGGCGCGATTCTCCCCATCCTGCTGGCGGAGCTTCGCGGACGGGATACCCGTCGCTGGCACGAGGCGATTCAACGAGCCCAGCCTGGGACGCGTCTGTTCGAGATGCAATTGCGCGCACTGTGCGCGACGGGCGAGCTGGACGCCGTCGAGCACGCCATCGTCTCGAGAGGGCTGGGGATCGACGATGCGGAGGTCGTGCACCTCGCCGCGCAGGCGCTCCTGAGCGCTGCCCAGTCGACGCTCGGCTCGGGGCTGGAAGCTGTTTTCGAGTCTCTGCCCCGGCGCCCAACTGATACCCGGCTCTGGGAGCTGACGCTCGACGCTTTTGCGCGCTGGGGTGGCCATCTGCTCGCATCGCCTGTTGGTGAGGAGGCGGATCCTGCGACCCGGACGGCTTCCGGTGAGCTCCTGAGACTGTTGCGAACCTGCGGCAGCTCGCTGCGTTGGGACCAGGGAGCGCACACCCGCCGGCTGGCGACCGTCCTGGCCATCTTTGCCGTCGCCGTACCACATACTCTCAAGACCTGGATGCGCCAGGAATTCCTGCCGTCATCCAATGGCGCCGAAGGTGGTCGCCTGGTGCTGTCGCCGGATCGGCTCACCGAAGTCGCACTCCTGTTGTCGCAATCATCCGCCGCATCGTTCTGGCAGAAGCAGTTCATGGAATGGATCACGGACGAGCCGGATCTGGCCGGCATCGGCGCGAGAGGCTTGGCGCAGCTCTGCGGACTGGGCGATCCACGCATTGCGCCGCTGCTGGTGCGCATCGCGCAGCAGCCGGCAGACTCTTCCCTGGATGCACTGCGCGAGCTCATCGGCAGCTGCGGCAACTCGCCACGGTTCATCGAAGACGCGCTCGGATTACTCCGCCATTTCATCGCTGCGCCGGCGGCATACGAGCCGCTGGAAAAGGAGATCATCTCGACGGTGGTTCGCGCCGATGGATCGCGCGCGGGCGCCGTCGGCGGCAGAAAGGCCGCATTGGAAGCCATTGAAAGGGCGGTCCGGGACGCCGATCTCCCACAGCCGCTTCGCGATACGCTCGCGCGGGCGAGCCAGGCGATACAGTCAAGCATCGAAGAAGACCTTCTGAGCGGCGGGCCTTTCGGTCAACCAGCCCGCCATGCGGGCAGCTTGAGCGCTTGAGCTCATAGCGCGCCTGCCGATTGCACGAGCATCTGTCTGCTTGACCCCCGGGCGCCGGGACACGAGGCTCGGAGGTGCCAAAGGCTGCCGCTATTAGTATCTTTGACAATAGTATCCAAGGAAACTATGATTGCAGCCATGACGATCCGGCCCGCCCACGTAAGCTCGCTCGCGAGCCATACCGGCTTCTGGCTCAGGCTCGTGTCCAATCACGTGTCGCACGGTTTCGCCCGCAAGCTCGCCGGCAGCGGTGCGACGGTCGCCGAATGGGTGATCCTCAGGGAGATCCTGCGGGCCGGGAAGACCTCTCCCGGGCGGCTCGCGACCGCGATCGGATTGACGCGCGGGGCGGTATCGAAGCTGGTCGATCGCCTGGTCCGCAAGGAACTGGTGAGCCGCACCGAGG
>DASYGA010000151.1:0-8620 GCA_036000265.1 Steroidobacteraceae bacterium
ATTCCACCGGCGCCTGTACGAGCCGGCCGACCGCATTCAGACATTGAGCGTTCTTCAGGGAATCAACCTTCAAATCGAGCGCTATGTGCGGCTGCACATGCTGCTCACCCAGGGAGCGGACGAAGCCGTGCGCGACCATCACGAGCTGTTGCGATTGTGCGCACTGCGCGCCGCGGACGATGCGGTGGCCTATCTGCGGGAGCACATCCTCGCAACCGGCAGAAATCTGGTCAGTGCGCTGCGCACCCACCGCGCGACGTCGGCGGCTTGATTACGATGCGGCTCCAGCAAGTCATCACCGTCGTCGGCGTTCATGCCGAAGGCGAGGTCGGCCGCGTCATTACGGGCGGCGTGATCGCGCCTCGTGCGGCGTCGATGTTCGAGCGGCAGCAGCTCCTGCAGAGCGAACAGGATTGCCTGCGACTGATGCTGCTGTCCGACCCGCGGGGCAGTGTCAACACGGCGGTCAATCTGGTGACGCCGCCGATCTCCCCGGAGGCTGACATAGGCCTGATAGTGATGGAGTCTGACTATTATCCGCCGATGTCGGGATCCAACCTGATGTGCACGGTCACCGCCGTGCTCGAGACCGGCATGCTCCGCATGACCGAGCCTCTGACCCGGATTTGCGTCGACACTCCGGCGGGTCTTGTCCGCGTGGAGGCGGAGTGCAGCGGCGGCAAATGCCGCCGCGTGGCCTTCCGCAACGTTCCTGCGTTCGTCATGCACGGCCGAAAGGCGGTGAGCGTCCCCGGCCTCGGCACCATCACCGTCGATGTCGCCTATGGCGGGATGATCTACGTTCTGGTCGAGGCCCAAGCGCCGGACTTCGCGCTCGTTCCGGCCGAGGCGCGCGCGCTCGTAGAGCTCGGCGAGCGCATCAAGCAGGCCGCTGCGGCGCAATTGCCGGCAATTCATCCCGGGAATCCCGGAATCCATACCATCAATCAGACTCTCTTCGCCGGACCGCTGAGGGTCGAGAATGGCGTCAAAACGGCCCGCAATGCAGTCGTCGTCTCGCCGGGCCGAATCGATCGCAGCCCCTGCGGGACGGGCAGCTCCGCGCGCATGGCGGTGATGAGTGCCCACGGCGACCTCGCAGTCGATGAGCCATTCCGCCACGTGTCGATCCTCGGAACGGAATTCGACTGTGGCATCGAGGCGACGACCTCGGTCGGCGGCATCGACGCAGTCATCACCAGGGTCGTCGGCCGCGCATGGCTGACCGGCGTCTCCTACTACGGTGTCGATCCCGAAGACCCGTTCCCCGAGGGATACCGGCTCAATGACACCTGGTTATCCTGCTGACCGGCCTGTCGGAAGCGGCTAGTGGATGATGCTCGGGTGAGTGGAGGGCTCCCAGACGTCGTCGGACGTTCCCACCAGCTGCTTCATGTTCGACCAGGGCCGCTCTCCGGGAATGCTTGTCTCGCCGAGCACGACGGCGCGCGCATACGCGATCATGCGCCGGGTCACATGCAGTTGCTCGACCGCAGGCCACGTGCCAAACTCGTGCGGCCCGCGCACGACCACCAGCTCCTTCAGCCCCCGCACGCGCGCATACGAATCCATCTCGCCCTCGAGACCATCGGCATAGCACCAAAGTCCACGCGCGAAGAACGCGCTCGGCCAGTCGTGGATGCCGGCGAGGATCGCGGAGCTCGGAAAGAAGACGATGTTGTCCTGCTCCTCCATCGCGCCCATGAAGAGCGCGCGGTCGCGCCCTGCCCCGCGGCCATTGTTCTTCGAGGAATTCTCCGACTCCAGATAGCCAATACCGCTCGAAAAATCGGCGACCAGGATGGCGCCCTTGACCGTCAGATCGCGATGCGGCGGCAGGCAGCGGATGACCGGAAGGTCGTAGCTGCAGTCCTTGTCGAAATTGATCGTCATCGCCCAGCCGCTCGACATGGTGCCACGTGAGCTGCCGAGCAGGAACACGGGCAGGCCGGTGCCCGATGGACCGCCGCGAACCATGACTGCTGCGTCGCGGCCGCTGGCCAGCCGCCCCGAAGGGGCGAGCGCGCGCATTCCCTTGCCGCTGCGCAACGCCGCGACGATGCCGAGAATGTCGCGGCCCTGCTGCTGGGTGTCCTCATCGTCAAAACCGCCGGAAATGCCGACGCCGCGCCGGTCCATCGCCAGCACATCGAAGCCGGCCCGGTGAAGCCGGAACCAGACCTCGCGCCAATGGCGCATCCCCTGCGCGCCGGTCGTCGCATTCGGCCAGCTATCCTCGGGAATCGTCTTGCCGCTCTTCGGATCGATGACGTAAGCCACATCGCGCGGATCGTCGATCGCCGTAATACGGTCACCGCCCCCGCCGTTCGCGATGATCAGCGCCCGCACGTGCCCGCCCTTGCCGTCACTGATGCCGGCGCCGCGAATATACCAGCCGCGTATCTGCACGGTCCCGATCATGTGCATGTGAAGCCGTTCGTACGGATCGCGCGGCGCGGTGAATTCCACGATGTACGTGTCGGCATCCGCCGCGGCTATGGGCTCGTGATACGGGGCGCGCGCGAAGAAGCCGGGACGCCGTACCATGCGCAGGTCCGTCCGGGTACCCTGCTCGTCGATCTTGCCGAGGAGATATCGCCCGCGCGGATCCTCCAGGAAGTGCTCCTTGTTCGGCGGCCGGCGCTTCAGCACCTGCTTCTCGATCCGCTCGCGACACGCCGGCAGTTTCTCGCAGGCCTCCCAGCCCCTGCGCAGCCGCGTGTCGGCGAACTCATCCACGTAGAAATCGCCGCGATAGCCCGTGGGTGGATGCTCGGCCACGGACGTGAAGGGAATGCAGGTCCTCGGACCGGCCTTGGTGGGCAGGATATAGCCGGGGAGCTTCTGGTCGAGATCGTAACCGACGTATGCCTGGCACTCGAAAGGCGGCACGGGAGCCCGAAGAGAGCGGAAAGCGCCGCTTTCTCCCGTGGCCCCGGCGGCGGCCAGCGAAGTCAACGACGCAATGACGGCAACGGCGCGAACGAACGGGGCCACGCGTGACTTCATCGAGCCTCTCCAGTGATGTGCTTTGTATTTTCCCTCCAAAGAAGACCGTGCGCAAGGTTTCTGCGATAAACTTTTCGTTCCAGTCCATTGGCATTCCACCGGAGCCCGCACCATGAACCGCTCACTGTTTGAACGTATCACGCAGGCTCACAGAGCCATCCGCCCGCAGGTGCCAGTAACGCCTCTCGAGCACAGCTCCGCCCTCTCGGCCAGGCTCGGCTGCGAAGTGCTGCTCAAATGCGAGCATCTGCAGCCCACTGGCTCCTTCAAGATTCGCGGCGCCACCAACAAGATCCGGCTCCTCGGGGAGGAGGCGCGCCGCGCCGGCGTGATCACCGCCTCGACGGGAAACCATGGGCAGGCGGTGGCCCGAGCGGGCGCCCTCGCCGGGGTACCTGTCACGGTGTTCGTCGCGGCATCGACGGTGCAATCGAAGATGGACGCCATCCGCCGGCTCGGGGCGGGTCTCTCGATCATCGACGGTAACCCTCTCGATGCCGAGCTCGCGGCGCGCCGATCGGCGGCCGAACAGGGCAAGACTTACGTGGCCCCGTACAACGATCCCGATGTCGTGGCGGGCCAGGGCACCCTCGGCGTGGAACTGTCGGAGCAGGCGCCGCAGCTCGATGCCGTGTTCGTCTCCGTCGGCGGCGGCGGGCTGATCGGCGGGCTGGGCACCGCGCTCGAGCATCTCAATCCCAACACTCGGGTGGTGGGGGTCTGGCCTGAAAACTCGCCTTGCATGCTGCGGGCACTGGAGGCAGGCCGCCTGCTCGAGGTGCCGGAGCGCCCTACGCTATCGGACGGCACGGCGGGGGGCATCGAGCCAGGCTCCATCACGTTTCCGCTGTGTCAGTCGGTCATCGACTCGAGGATCTCAGTCAGCGAGGCGGAGATCGCGGCTGCCATGCGCGACGTCGCCGCGGCCGATCATTGGATGGTCGAGGGCGCGGCCGGTGTGGCGCTCGCCGGTCTCGTCAGGGTGGCTTCCACCTTGCGGGGTCGCACGGTGGCGGTGGTACTGTGCGGCCGCAACATCGCCATCGAGACATTCCTCGGGGCAATCAGCACGCTGGCCGCGGCCCATCCCTGAGCCGGCCGCGGGCCGCTCAGTCGTGCGCGGCGTTACGGCGACGCGCCCGGGCGATCATGGCGAAGGGGATGCAGAGCAGCGTCAATCCGATGGCCAGGAGTATGCCTTCGTGATCGGCGGAGGCGATGAGGCACAGGATCCCCCCATCAATCGCAAGCGCGAGCGCCGGCAGCCAGGGATACCCGAGCGCGCGATACGGGCGGGGGAGCTGCGGCTCACGCCGGCGCAAAATGAAGAAACCGAGCTCGATGAGCACCGCGTTCGCGATGTTGAGAGTCGCGACCAGGCCGAAAGCCAACGCGAAGCTGCCGGTGGCGGCGAGAACGAGCGAGACCGCCCCGGACATCAGGTAGGCCACTGTAGGGCTGCCGCCGGCATTCACGGTCCGTAGAGCGCGAGGCAGGATGCTGTCCTCGGCAAGTGCGTAGAGAACCCGGGAGCTCGACATGGCATTGGCGTTGGAGCAGCTTGCCACAGCGATCGCGGCCGTGGCCGCAAAGAGCAGCGCAGGCAGGGCGCCGCCCATCCGGGAAATGACGGTGGTGAAGGGCAGCGGCGAGGCCCGAATGCCGGCGGGGCCCAACGCGAAGAGCAGTCCGCCGTTTGCCGCGATGTACAACACCGCCGTGAGTCCGATGCCGAGAAAGAGAGAGCGCGGGATGCTGCGGCCCGGGGAGACGTTCTCGCCAGCGAATATGATGGGAGTGATCCAACCGCTGTAGGCCGCGGCCACCAGCTTGTAAGCCAGGATGAAACCGCCCCAGGTCCAGATCACGGCGGAAGCCGCCGGTACCGGGGATGCCGCGAGCGGCGCGTGGTGGGATGCGGTCGAGATCAGGAAGGCGGCGACCGCGAACAGCAGAAGCATACCCGCCTTGACGGCGCTGGTGACCGCCTGGATGGCCCGGCCCTCCCGCAGCCCCAAGAGGTTGACGGCGTAGATGGCGAGCTGCAATCCGGCCGCCACCGCACCTTTGTGCGCGGCGGCGGCCGGCACGATGAGCGGCATGAAATCCGCGAACGAGACGGAAGTCGCGGCGACCGCTGCGACGCAGGTGATCCATTCCGCCCAACCCACGACGAGCCGGCCGAGATCACCGTAGATTTTCTGCGCCAGCACGTTCTGTCCGCCGGATTTCGGCACGGCGGCGCTCAGCTCGGCATATATGTTGGCGCTGAGCATCGCCTGCAGGCCGCCGAGAACCCACAAGCTCAGGATCACGGCGGCGTACGGAACCTGCGCCGCAATGGTAGTGGGCGCCCGCAGGATGCCGGCGCCGATGGCTGCGCCCATGGACACGGCCACCCCGAAACCGACACCGAGAACCCTCAGCAAACCGCCGCGCGGCTCGGACGCCACGGCCGTCACTCCGCCCCGACGTGTTGGGTGCTGCGCCGCCATCTCCCGGCGATAATGCACTTCTTTTTTCAGTAGTACAATAGTACGCTGCAGTCACCGATCCCAGGAGCCCACAGTGCACTACGTCCGCATGCCCATCGAAGTCGAGTCGCCGGAGGAATACGGCTACTCCCGCATCCGCCACAATCTCTCGGAGAGCTCGATCTCGGACCGGAAGCTGTCCGATTTCGGGCTGACCGTGCCCGACCTTGCCTTGCAGTACAACGATCATCGCGGGGCTCGCGGCCTGCGCGAGCGGATCGTAGCCGGCGAGCCCGGGCTCTGCGCCGACGACGTGCTGGTCACTGCCGGCGCGGCCGGCGCGCTTTTCATCGTCGCGACGTCCCTTCTGACGAAAGACGACCACCTGGTGGTCGTACGCCCGAACTATGCCACCAACCTTGAGACGCCGCGAGCGATCGGCTGTGCCATCAGTTTCGTGGACCTGTCCTTCGAGGACGCGTTTCGTCTCGATCTGGATCGGCTGAAGGCCGCGCTGCGACCGAACACGAAGGTCATCAGCGTCACTACCCCGCATAACCCCACCGGGATCGCGCTCCCGGAAGAAGTCCTCGTCCGGCTGACGGGGCTCGCCGCGAGACAGGGATGTCGGCTGGTCGTCGACGAGACGTATCGTGATCTGCGCTTCGGCGAGTTGCCGCACCTGGCGGCAGCGCTCGGCCCTCACGTCATCAGCGTCTCCTCGCTTTCCAAAGCCTACGGCATCCCGGGCATCCGGCTGGGCTGGATCGTGAGCTCCGATCCGAGGCTCCAGGAACTCTTTCTCGCCGCCAAGGAGCAGATCAGCATCTGTGGCAGCGTCATCCACGAGTGGATCGGCGAGGAGATCCTGGCACGGCGCGCGCAGATCCTCGCCGCGACGCTCGCGGAGATGCGTGATCGGCTGACGCTCGTCACCCGTTGGGTCGAGAGTGAGCCGCTGCTCGAGTGGGTGCCGCCCTCCGGAGGAGTGGTCTGCCTGCCACGGATGAGGAGCACCCCTGCCGGAGGCACCGCAGGTTTCTATCGGCGTCTGCTCGAGGCCGAGGGCACCTACGTCGGCCCGGGTCATTGGTTCGAGCTGCCGGACACCTGCTTTCGGCTGGGATACGGTTGGCCGACCCGGAAAGAGCTGCAGGCCGGTCTGCAGGGCATCTCCAATGCCCTGCGCGCATGAGGAAACGATCCTCGAGTTGGCGCCCCTGTCCGACGGGCGCCGATCGCTTCAGAACCGCGCTTCCAGGGAAAACTTGACGACCGCCGGCGGGGCTTCCGCCAGGTAGAGCGAGCCGGTGGAGGCCCAGTACCGCTTGTTGGCGATGTTCTGCGCGTTCAGGCGGAAGGTCCACGGATCGGACCACAGCGTCGTCTGATAGGCGAATCCGGCGTCGAAGAGCGTGTAGCCGGGAATGAAGGCCTGATCGAGGTTGTTGATCGCGCGCGGCCCCGTGTAGTAGGCGCCGCCCGTGATGCTGAAGCCGGGCAGGAGGCGCGCAAACCGGTACTGCGCAGCGAGAGACCACGTCTGCTTCGGCGTGTTGTCGACCTCCTTGCCGACGGCGGTCGGGCTCACGGATTTCGCGGTGATGACGGTCGCAGCGCCGGAGACCTGCTTGGCATCGAGAATGAGGCCGCTGGCATAGAGCGACAGTTGCGGCGTGATCTCGCCCGTCAGGCTGAGCTCGGTGCCCCGGTACCGCGCCCGCCCGTCCTCGACGTACACGTTCTGCGAGTTCGTGTAGGTCGATGCACGGTCGATATCGAAGTAAGCCGCCTGGAAGAGCAGCCCGTGCAGGGGCTCGATCTTGATGCCGCCCTCCTTTTGCTTGCTGGGCGCCGCCGGCAGGATCGCGCCGGCATTGACGTCGGCGATCGGCGCCGGCGCCGTCGACTCGAGCCCCTCGATGTAAGTGGCGTAGATGCTGAACCAGCGGACCGGCTTCAGCACCAGGCCGTAGGAGATCGGCGTTGGTGTGGCATGGAAGGTATCCGTGTTTGTCGTGACATTGCTTTCCGTGTAATTCGTTTTGCGCACGCCAGCCAGGACGTGCACCCAGTCATGGTACTGCGCGTGCTCGAAGAGATAATAGCCGACGTCATCGATCTGCGTGATCACACCCACGGGGGGCGGCAGCGGACTCGCCGGAATCGGAACCGGATCGAACATGTTCTGCGGGCAGACGGTCACTTCCTTCGCGCCGGGCGTGGGGCCCGGACAGAGTCCGCTGGCGGCGGCGGAATTGAACTGCCGCCGCACGTTCTTCGAGGCGCCGAACAGCAGCTCGTGCTCGATCGGGCCCGTGTCGAAGGCGCCCGCGAGCTCCACGCGGCCCTCGTAGTTCTTGTACTGGTTGTCGTTCTGCAGTGAAGTCTTCAGCGTACCGGCGCCGGTCAGCAGATTGGTCGGCGTGAAGGTGGAGAATCGCCGGCTGCGGGAGGCGAGCGACGCGCCCGTATCGAAGGTCAGCGCCCAGGCGGGACTCAGGTTATAAGTGAGGTGGGCAAGAGCATTGTCCTCCTTGGCCTGGTTCTTCATCCAACTGCCGCCAAGATTGGTGCTCGGATCGAGCAGCGGCGGCAGGCTGATGGCCGGATAGAGGTTCGCCGCGGTCGCCTTGGGCGCGACCAGCAGGAACACGGTCGGCTCCGGCACGGTCTTCTCGATGTGCTCGAGGTCGAGCTGTATGGTGAGCCGGTCGCTCGGCCTGATGTCGAACGCCCCGGCGAGCAGCGCGCGCTGTCCTTCCGTATTGTCTATTCCCGAGTCGACCTTGGCATAGACCGCATTGACCCGGGCGCCGAAAATTCCCCACCAGTCGTTCGCATCGACGTGCTCGCCGACGCCGCCATTGTCGTCTCCAAACGTGTCAGAATCGATGAATGGCTTACGCGTCGGCCGCTTCATCGTGAGGTTGATGATGCCCGAAGGTGTCGTGAAGCCGTAATAGAGCCCCGAGGCGCCCTTCAACGCCTCCACACGATCCTTGTCCTCGAGCGGCAGATCGATCAGGTTGACGATCGGCAGGGTGCCGTCGAGGCGGTAGTTGCCGCGATTGTCCACGGGGATGCCGCGGATCGACAGGTTGTTGTAAACCGTGGGGCTCGTCTGCGCGGAGGTC
>DASYGA010000030.1:0-3046 GCA_036000265.1 Steroidobacteraceae bacterium
AGATCGACAAAGAAACTCGGCGAGTCATGCAGATCCATGGATTGATACATGAACGAAGGCGTCACGCGGATCGACGCACCCGGCTCGATGAGCAGCGCCAGCCGGACCGCCGTCGTCGCCGACCGGTTGCTCGCCGCTTCCACCTTCGCGCCGGTGAGCGGATCCACCCGATCGATGTAGCCGCCGTCGCGACGCAAGAAGACACTGGCGCGCGCCCCCAGCAGTCCCTCGATCAGCGGTCCGCCGGCGGCGGCATCCGCTTGATAGCTCGGACCGCCTCGATCGGTCGCGGAGGCTTCGCCGCCGGTGAGGCCGCCAAATGCGGTCGTGCTGGGCTCGGTCGTGATGAAGCGAACCGCGCCGCCCTCCGCCCGGCCGCCGAAGAGCGTGCCTTGCGGGCCGCGCAGCACCTCCACCCGTGCGAGGTCGAACGTCACCGGGTACGGATTGCTGAAGGAGCTCTGCGGCATCGTGATGGGAATGTCGTCGATGTAGACACCGGTTGTCGCGCTGCCGAGGCTCGACTTGGTGCCGTTGATGGTGGCGGTGCTCGTGATGCCTCTGACGGTGAGGTCCGTCAGGATGGCGGGACCCCACTGCGAGCTGGACTTGAACTCGATGCCCGGTGTGATCTCGGCGATCTCGCGCATTCTGCTCACACCGAGCTCCGCCATCGCCTGGCCGGACAGAACGCTCACATTGATCGGGACCGTGCCCAGATCCTCCGCCCGCTTCTCGGCCGTGACGATCACTTCCTGCAAAGTGCCGATTGGAGGACCCGATTGCCGGATCACGCGCGAGTGTGCTGCTCGCGGGGGCGGTGACGGGGCACGCTCCACCAGGCGTACGGTGCGCGCGTTCAGGAACTCGAAGTCCAGGCCCGTGCCGCGCAACAGGCGCCGCAGCGCCTCGGGGACGGAGAGGCCGGCCGGTACGCCCTTGCTGCGCTGTCCGGCCACGAGCCGCGATTCGTAGATCAACTGCAGGGACGTTTGCAGGGCCAGCGCGGAGAGCGCCGGTGCGAGTGCCTGAGGCGCGATGGCGGCAGTCAATGTCGCGCCGATCGCGCCAGTCCTCATCTGCGCGCCGGCGGCGCCATAGGTCGCCGCGACACCCATCAAGCAGCGTAATAGAAACGGCACCATCCGATGGCCGCAAGTCTGGCGCGACCCGCCGCAGCGCGTCACGAACCCCCGCACTATTCATTATCTTGAGGGCAGCTTACGGCGCCGGGGCCGCGGACTGCAATTGCCACGGACTACGGGCGGGATGGGGTACGGAGCCTGAGCACTCTGATCCGGGTGGGCGACCTCTCGATCGCAACACCGTTCATCGTCCGCAGGAAGGCCAGGAAAGACTCCGGATCCGTCGCCTGGAACACACCGCTCACCGGAATTGCGCGCAGAGATGGATCATCGATCTGGATGGGGACCCGGACATATCGATTGAACTCCGCCGCCACTTGCCCGAGCGGACGCTGCTCGAAGGCGATCTGACCTCGCAGCCAGGCTTCGGTGTCGCGCAGGTCGACCTTCGAGGGTAGGCCTTCCATGGCGCCGCCGGCGATCCGCAACCGCTGACCTGCGGTGAGCTCGAACGTCCCGGGCGGAAGCGCCGCGCCATTGCCCGGCGGTGGTGCCTGCCCGCTGAATACCGCGACTCGTCCCTTCAGCACGGTGACCTGAACGGTTCGCCCGTGTCGAAAGATGTCGAACTGCGTACCTACGGCAATGAGCTCGGCGCCGCCTGCGGCCACGCGGAAGCGGCGCCGGGGATCGTGCGCGACCTCGAACAGCGCCTGGCCTCGCAGGAGGTCTACCAGCCGCTCGCTCGCGGAGAAATGGACGCTCACCGCGGAGTCGGTGTTGAGTCGCAGAGTCGTGCCGTCCGGCAGGCGCCATGCGCGCTGCTCGCCGTGAGCGGTCTCGTAGGCCTGCGCCGGTGTGCCGCTCAGCAGCAAGGCCGTGAGAATGCCGATCATCGCGATTCCCGGAATCGTCAGCGCCCAGGCGAGGCGCCAACCGGAGGCCCAGCGCCCGCTGCGCCGCGCGTTACGTGATCCGGGGCCGGGGCGAAGCGGCATGAGTTTCGGATCGTTGCCAAGCGGGCGCGTACCAAGGGGTATCGGTGCCTCGGTGCCCGTGCCGTCGGCTGCGGCCTCGGCAAGCCAGGCTTCGCGTGGCAGCTCCGGGTGCCGCGCGGCATTTCGCAGCTCGCTGGAGACGGCGGCGATGCGCAGATACTCGTCGATGTGGACCGGGGAGGTCCGCAGCCATTCCGCGAAGGCCACCCGCCTCGCTTCATCGAGCGAGCGGGTCCGATGTGCCACGAACCACTCCGCGGCCTGGTGGGCGATGGCGAGACGGATCTGCTCGTCGGTCGGTGTCATGGTCCTACCCCAGTCGCGCCATGCGGCGGCGGCAGTGCATCAGTGCCTGTGCCAGGTATTTCTTCACCATGCTCGGGGACACGTTCAGCCGCAGGGCGATCTCCTGGTATGTCAGGTCTTCTGCGTACTGCAGCACGACCGCGGCGCGGCATTTGGGCGAGAGCTGCGCGAGGACAGTGTGCAGGCGGGACGTGCGTTGCATCTGGTCGAGCTCCTTCTCATATCCCGGCAGCGTCTGCAAGGACGCGTCCATCTCCGCCTCGTCGATGTCGATGGAACTCGCCCTGCGGCGCTCCAGGATGGCGTGCTCCTTGGCCAGGTTGCTCGCCACCGCGAACAGATACCCCTCGGGATTGCGGATCGCCTCCGCGTCACTGACGCGCAGCATCCTCAGGTAGACCTCCTGCGCCAGATCGGCCGGTTCCGATCCCGCCCGCACCCTGCGACCGAAGAAGGCGAGCAGCGAGGCATAGCGCTCGGTGAACAGCCTCTCCACCAGGGTCTTGGGAGCTTGCGGCACGGAGACCTTTTTCCCGCTGCGGGTTGCGCGCCCGCGGACATTATGGACGTCCGCGGGTGGGCCGGACGCGCCCACCCACGGCTGCCCGGGCGCTACTTGAGCGTGGCCTCCTGCATGACCTCGGTGCCGAGTATCGT
>DASYGA010000207.1:0-5210 GCA_036000265.1 Steroidobacteraceae bacterium
GACGTCGGCCACACCGCGCACCGCCCACACCGACCGCAGAAGACGCACATACTCGCGCTCAAGGACGGCGCCGCTCAGGGTCACCCTGCCGGAGAGCGCCGAGACCTCGATGGCGCCCGGATGCGAGACGGCCCAGCCGAGACGCGAGCGCACGCGCTCGCACAGGATCTCATCCGACACCTCCTCCTGCGTGAAGCGCGAGCGGACCTCATGAGCGACACCGCGCGCGCGATTGCGCAGGTCGCGGGACGCGACGCTCCTCGCATCGTCCAGGCGGCTCATACTGCTCGCCAGCCGGTCGCGCATCACAGCGCGACGGCGCCGTCCGTGGTCGGGATCGAGAAGGTACATCGAGACAGCGCCGGCAGCAGCGGCACTGAGCAAGAGACGAGCAGCCATGGCTCCTCCCGTCAGACGTGGCCCGTGGGCCGGGCGAGGAGCAAGCCGCGCGCCTAGTCTATGGCCACCTGCGGCGGCGGGGCACGTCCCTGTGCCAGATCTGCCGGTGTCCCCCAACCTACTCTGCTAGAGGCCTACTCTGTTGCAGGCCCAGGCGCTTGGCGAGGAAGGTGTAGGAGAGCGCCCAGTACTGCGCTTCCTGGGCATGGGTGGCACCGGGGCCGTGGCCGCCCTCGGCGGCCTCGTTGAAGAGCACATCGTGTCCCTGCGCCTCCATCTTGGCGGCCATCATGCGCGCGAACACGGGCGTGACCCGGTCATCGGTCGTCTCCGTGATGAAGAGGATCGGAGGATAGTCGACGCCGGGCTTGACGTTCTGGAACGGCGAGTAGGTGCGGATGTACGCTGCCATCCGCGGATCGGCGGGATCGCCGTACTCACCGATCCACGATGCGCCCGCGCCATAATGCGTGTAACGCAGCATATCGATGAGCGGACGCTGGCAGACCACGGCGGCGAAGAGGTCGGGCCTCTCGACCATGACCGTCGAGACGAGCAGTCCGCCGTTGGAAGCACCGACAATGCCGAGCTTCTTCGGGCTCGAGAGGCCGCGCCGCTCGATGTCGGCGGCAACCGCCTCGAAGTCATCATAGGCCCGCTGGCGGTGGTATTGCAGCGCGGCCTGGTGCCATGCCGGCCCGAATTCGCCGCCGCCGCGGATGTTGGCGACCGCAATGGCACCGCCGCGGGTGAGCCAGGTCTGCCCCGCATCGAGCGGCTTGTGCCCCTCGTTCCAGTACCAGGGCGTGAGCGAGAGTTGGAAGCCGCCGTAGCCGTAAAGGATGGTCGGGATCGGGCCGTGCGCCTGCTTCGGCCGGATGAGGAAATACGGCACCTGCGTGCCATCCCTGGAAGTCGCCCAGTATTGATGGACCGCGAGGCCGCGGGTATCGAAAGTCGCCGGCTGTGCCTTGATCAGCTGCGGCGAACCCTGGCCGGTGTAAGCATAGAGCGAGGGCGGCGTCAGGAAGCTCTGGAAGCTGAAATACGCCTGCGATCCCCAATCATCGGTCGCGACGATGGAGGTGGAGCCGCCCCGCGGCAGTGGCAATCTCGTGCCGACCCACTTTCCTTGGGATGTCGGACGGAATTCATGGATGGCGCCCACCACATCTTCATATATAGATGCGAACACGGCATCCCGACCCGGCGCGACCTCGTCGATCATGGCGTGGGAGCTTGGCGTGTAGAGCACCGACACCGGCTGCGGACGACCGGTTCGCGCGTAGGCCAACACCGGAAACGCAATCAGTGCGCCCTGGCCGATCGTGCGGCCATCGCGGGACCACGGCTTCTGCAGGGTGGCGATCAACTGTCCGCGCGTGACCCCCGCAACCTGCGCGTCCTCGGGCAACGGCACCTTGAGCGTGCTGCCATCGGGTCGCAGGACGTAGTAATCGGCGCTGAAGAAGCTTGGCCTGCGGACGATGAGCGCCACCGTGCCGTACGGACCGTGAAACACCGCGGGCCCGACCGCCATGTCATGGGGACGGCCCGCGAAGACGGTGCGCGCGCTCGAGAGCGGCTCGCCCCGGCGCCAGACTTTCACGATGCGTGGATAGGACGATGGCGTCATGGAGCCCGTCCCGAAATCGGTCGCCACCAGTACCGCGTCGGCCCGCAGGTACACGGCCTCACCCTTCGCGACCGGCAGCTGGAACCCGCCGGCAATGAAGCGGTGGCTGCGGGGGTCGAATTCGCGCACCTCAGCGGCATCGCCGCCGCCGGGGGAGAGCTTCAGGAGGCAGCGGTCGAATGCGGCCGTGCAGTCGGCACCCTTCCACACCCAGTCCTCGTGCAGCTGCCTGTCGAGCTGGTCGAGGTCGAGCAGGGTCTGCCAGTGCGGCGCCTTGCTCGCGTAAGAAGCGATCGTCGCGCGCCGCCAGATGCCGCGGGTGTGATCGGCACCCTGCCAGAAGTTGCGCACCCAGCCGTGATCGAGCGTCGGCTCGGGAATGCGGCTGTTGGCATTGAGCACATCGAGGATCTGTGAGCGGTCGCGCGCGTAGACAGGATCGGTCTTCAGCGCAAGATCACTACGGCCGTTCTGCGCCTGCACCCAGGCGAGCGCCTGCTTGCCATGAATCTGCGCCAGCCACAGGTAAGGGTCGCTGTCGCCGCTCCCGCCAGCGGGGCTCGCGAGTGCGGCCGGCGGGACGGCGCTGGCAATTGCAGCCAGGATCGGCACTGCAATCGCGGCGAAAATCGTGGTGGCGAGACTCGACTGTTTGCTTCGCATGGGGGCGCCTCCTCAAAGCGCCCGGAAGCCTACCATGTGACCGTGAGTGGGTGACGGATGCTCTCGACGGGCAGCCGCATATATGCGGTGGAGTTGCGCGCGTCCCAGCGCCACTGGCCCATCCGCTGGCCGTCGATTGCGGCCGGCGCGGGCCGGCGCGCCGCGTGGATTCGCAGCGCATAGGCCCGCCGCTCACCCTGTCCCGCGAAAGAGCCCGTCGTCGGGCCCAGGATCAGCCGATGGCGCGCGCCGGATGTGTGATACGTCAGCGGCGTCAACGCGTAGCGGCCGCGCGCGTAATCGAGGGAGATTCCATCATCCTCGTAAAGATCGAAGCGGCCGTCGCCGTCGCCATAGACATTGATCGTCAGATCGTCCCGGCCCGTGCCCGCGAGGTGGCGGGCTGGCGTCTGCTCGGGAATGACAGCGCCTGCGCGCACGAAGACGGGCGTTGCCTCCACCGGGTAATGAGCGCTGAAAGTGGTGTCACCCCGATATTGCCTGCCGGTGAAGAAATCCAGCCACCGGCCGGGCGGCAGGTACACGGTGCGCGCGCCGCCCGCCTGCAGCACCGGGGCCACGAGCAGCTCCGCGCCGAAGTAGTACTCGTGGAAATGCCGGTAAGCCTGATCGAGGTCCGGCCACTCGAGATACAGCGGTCGCAGCAGCGGCAACGAGCGCGCGTGCGCCAGCCAGGTGTTGCTGTAGATGTATGGCATGAGCCGCATGCGCAGCGTGAAGTACTTGCGCACGAGCGCGACACCCTGCGCGCCGTAGTTCCAGGGCATGCGTGTGTTGCCTTCGAGCGGATTCTCGTGCGCGCTGTGCAGGCGCAGGATGGGGCTGAAGGCGCCGAACTCGATCCAGCGGGCGTACAGGTCGAAGGGGATCCGCGCGCCGTGAAAGCCGCCGATGTCGTTGCTGATGTAGGGTACCAGCACGTTGCCGCCGCGCGCGGTGTAGGCGACCTCGTAGGCGAGCACCCGCCACTCGGAGTATGCATCGCCGGTGAAGAATGCGGGATAGCGCTCGCTGCCCCAGCCACCGTAGCGGCTCAGGATGAAAGCGCGCTTGCCGGTCTGCCGCTCGGTGGCGGCGTAGAAGACTTCGTTGGTCCACAGCTGTGGATCGAGGCCCGGCATGTGCGCGGCGCCGCTGCCGCCGTCGACCCACCAGAAATCCATGCCCTGGTGTATGAGCGGCGCGTGCAGGTCGTGCATCGAGATCTGCGCCTGCCGGCGGTTGGCGAGATCGAGATAGATGCGCGGCGGCGGCACTACGTCCCGCAGCGCGACCGGGCCGCGAAGAATGCCGGCTGGCGCCGCGGGTTGCTGCGGCGGCGGCATGACTCGTAACGCAATCACGTTGCGCTCGCCGGCATGAAGAGCGGCCGTGACGTCGGCGTAAGTCAGCCGGCGCGGCCACTGGACATGACTGTGGCGCACCTCTTCGCCGTTGACGAACAGCCGGTAGGCGCTTGCCACCTGGCCGAGGTACAGGTAGACGCTCCCCGGCAGCCTGGCCGGCAAGTGGAACGAAAGCCGGTACCAGCCGACTCCCTGGTAATGAGGAAAGCCCTGGCTCTGCCAGGAATCTCCCGTCCGGATCGGATGCCAGCGGGCATCGTCATATCCGCCGGCATACCAGCGGCGCTCGAGACCCTCAGCGCGCGGATCGAGGGCGAACTTCCACCCATCGTCGAGGCTCTGGTCGAACGACGGCGCCGGGGGCATTGGCCGCCCGAGCGCCCGCAGCACCTCGGGCGCGTGGCTGTCGCTGTAGGAGAGACTGCTCTCGCGGGTGTTGGCATAGCCTGGATGATCGTTTAGTGAGAGCTCCACGCCCCGCGAGTGCAGCCAGCCGATGAGCTGCCGCGGATGCGGAACGAGCGGACTCCAGTCGTACCCGCCCTGCCAGCCGTAGTTGTGCCAGGCGAAGTCGAGCACCAGCCCCGAGAGCGGAATGCCGCTGCCCAAAAGCCGCGCCACCTCGCTCTCCAGATGCTGCTCGCCGTAGCGGCTCAGGGCGGGCGAGCGCGTCTGCGCTGTGCCGGGAAAGTATTCGAAGTTGAAGTCGGTGATCCACGGGCCGAGGGCGTAGCGCGGAATCATTGGCACGGGCCCGCAGAGCGCGGCGTATTCCTGAAGCGGCCGGATGTAGTCGCGGCCATAGGTGAAAAGATACCAGTCCTGCGCCTTGGGGCCGCCACCGGCCCGAGAATCCGGGCGCGGCTCGATCCAGGAGCGGTTGGCATTCCAGACCGGGCTCGCGCTGTCGTCCAGGAAGGCATAGCCGCTGCGGCTGAGGAGTCCGGGTGTCGCCGGCTTCAGGAGCACGTCGATCCCCGGAATCACATCGTGCACCGGACTACCCAGATCATTGCCGGGCGGCGGGAGGTTGGCGGTCGCGATGTTGTCGAGAGAGTACGTGAGGCCGCCCAGGTTCCCCGGGTCCGTCTGTCCCGGCAGCCAGGCGTGCCGGCCGCCCGCCGGATCGCGCCAGCTCACCGAGA
>DASYGA010000264.1:0-31797 GCA_036000265.1 Steroidobacteraceae bacterium
TCGCCGGCATGAGACGCGTCTCGCCGGTGCCGTCCTCTGGCGAATCGAGCGCCGCGAGCACTTCCTTCACGTTGGAGTCGGCAAAGATAGGTCTCTTCACGGCCGGTTGCGCCGTCCGGGAGCCGGCCTGGGCCGGCGGCTTGGCGGCGCCCGGCGCCGCCGCTGCCGACTTCGGCTGCGCGGTCACAGAGACTGCCGCCGGCGCGCCGGAGCCGCTGGCGCCCGCTCTGACGCTCGGCCTCTGCCCGCCGACGGGTGGGGCGGCGCGCGCCTGCGGTGCACGTGTGGGTGCCATCGTGCTCGCGGCCTTGGCTGAGGCCGCGCCGGCTGGCGTTCCCGGCTGCTGCGGCCCAGGCCTGAACGTCGCTTCCGGACGCGCGTCTCCCGCGGCAGCTCCCCCGGCACGGGGAACCGGGGGCAGGGGCTTTGCCGCAGGAGCGGACTGGGCTCGCTTCAGAGTCGTGTGGGGAGCCGCCTTGCCGGAGTGCACGACGACGCCCGGCGTCCCGAGCCCCGCGGGAGCTGCTTTGCCTGCAGGCGCGGACGCCGGCGGATGGAGCGTGGGAACCAATGTCGGGATCTTCGCCGGCGGCGGGGGCTGCATGCTCTGGGCCCTGACGGGCGCAACAGCCGCAGCTGCTGGAGCAGGTGCTGCCGGCGACGCCGCGCTCTTCTGCGGACCCGCGGCGTGCCGCGCCTGGGCAGCAGCCGCCTCGGCAGCGCGGGCACGCAGCTTTTTGCCGGGTGCTTCGCCCGCCCACGCGCCCGGATAGATATCCCGCACCACCCCCAGCCACTCCTCGGCTTCAGCCTGGCTGGCGAAGAACCCCATGTGCAGCCGGAACCGCTCGCGCCCCTCTTCGAAGCGACGGCTCACAAAGAAGGTGAACCGCTTGAGCTCGGGCAGATCTGTCTGCGCGAGCGCCATCGGCGTCGTGGAAGAGCACAAATTGAGGACGTACGGGCCCGCCTCTGCGGCAGGTGCCGTCGCGTGGTCGTCCGCATCCGCCTCGGTGGACGCGAGATTTGCCGTTGGTGTCATAAATTCCCCGGACAGTCCAACAGCCACAAGCGATCGGACGGCGTGAAATGGCCGACGGGGGAATGCGATCGATCGCACCATCGCGCGATCGTGGCAGCCCCGCCGTCATAGGAACCGTCCTTTAGACCGGTGGCTTTGCGTCCCCGCCTTTCGACGGGTTTGCCCTTGTCACTGACACCAAGTGTCAAAGTCTGGCGGAGCGGAGTCAAGCCCGTGAGTGTGGCGCGGCTCTCAAGAAGCGAGTGTCGAGGCGACCTGCAATTGCCGCGTTCCCGCTTATGTCGCGTTCCGCCGCGATATGTAACAAACGGGGCGCATCAGGCCTCTGTTCGCGCGGCAGCGGCGGGACTCGCGGCAATGGGCGGCGCGGGCCGGCGTGGTTTCAGTTGCGCGAGCGCGCAGATGCCCGTGTACGTGTAACGCTGCGAGCCACGCCGGCCGGACCGCAGAGTGCCGAGCATGGCCGCCGCCGCGGTCTCGACGGGAATGCCGCGATGCACCGTGCGAGCGCCGACGAGAAATGGATTGACGAGCGGCATCACGGCGCGCCTCACCAGCCCGGCGATCGCCATCTCCCGCGGCCAGCCGAGCACGAGGGCAGGCTGTAGTATGTCCAGAGCGCCGAAGTCCGCGGCGGCCAGCGCTTCCTCGAGCTCTCCCTTGATGCGCAGATAGCCGCTCTTCGCCGCGGCGTCGGCGCCCGCGGCGGAAATGACGACGAAACGCGCAGCTCCCGCGGCCTTGGCGGCCCGCGCAAAAGCCAGGGTGTAGTCCAGATCGACACGACGGGCCGCCTGCTCCCCGGCGTCATTGCCCTCCCCGAGCCGCGCGCCGAGACAACAGAATGCGACCTGACACTTCGACCCCGATAACTGCCGCTCCAGGTGATCGAACTGCACGATGCGATTGGCAAGCCGGGGATGCTCGCGTCCCAGCGGCCGGCGGGTGACGGCGATGACCCGCGTAACCTCCGGCGCATCGAGCAGTGCGTCGAGGACGCGCGCTCCCACGAAACCGCTCGCCCCGGCAAGCATCGCCACGATGGAGTTGGTGCCGCTCATGGAAGCTTATTAGCTCCATCACCGGCAACGCACAAGCTCCCGCCGCCGCCGGATTGCAGCGGCGTGAGACCGGTCACGGCCCGCAGCGGCGGATTGTGATGCGGGTCAGATCGGTTCCGAGCAACTCACCGTGATCGTTACGCTCTGCTGGCCAGGCTCGACCGTGAACTCCTGGTGCACCGCGCGATAGCCGTCCCGCGTGCCGACGACGGTGTAGGTCCCTGGTTTCAGCCGTATCTCCCGCCGATCGAAGCTCCCAAACACACCGATGCTCGGAATGCTCACCTGTGTGGCGTTGTCGGATATCATGTTGAGCATCACCGGTCGCTCCAACTGCGGGAGAAGCCCCGCAAGCCGCTCGACCTGCGATTGCAGTACCACGCCCAGGGGCGTCTGCTCACGTGCCTCCTGCAGGAGGTTGACGGCCTCGTCGCGTACCGACGGCAGGGCCAGCCGGTCCGGATGATCGATGATCTGCTGCAATGAGGCGCCCAGCTGGGCTCGCTCCTCATCCCGCGCCTTGCCCCGCCTGGCGAAGCTCAGCGATGGGTTCTCGCGCAGCAAGTCGTCGTAAATCGCCGCGGCCTGTCGCCAGTGCTCTTGCGCCTCGAGGCTTGCAGCCTGCTGGCGCCGCGCCGCTACGTGGCCGGCCGCCATCGCCGCGCTGACCCGCTGCAAACCCTCGGTGGCCTCCGTGCCCTGGGGCCGCAGGCCGAGCGCCTGTTTGAAGTCGGTTTGCGCTTCCGTGAGGCGTCCGGCACCGAGCGCGGCGAAACCCGCGCCGACCGCGCGCGCATAATTATCGTCACCGAAGGCCGCGTTGACGCGGACCAATCCCGCCTTGGCCGGGTCATTGCCGGGATCGAGGGCGAGCGCCTGGCTGAAGTCCTGTGCGGCGCGCGAGTAGTTATGAGCCGACTCCGCCTTCTGTGCGTCCGCGAGCAGCGGCAGCACGCCCTTCAACAGGCGCGCCCGCCGCGCGCCGTCAACGGCGCGCTGGCTGTTCGGGTCGATGCGGCGCGCCAGGGCATATGCCTGGTTGGCGAGATCCTGGTGGCCCGCCGCGAGCGCGGCATCGCCCGCCTTGAGCTCCCAGGCCAGCGCTTGCGGCGCTTTTCTGCTGACGCCGGCGAGCAGGCGTTCCGCCTGGTTGAGGCGCTGCAGCGCGATCGGCAGGCCGCCCGCGGCGGCCGCACCGCTCGCTTCGGCGGCCTGCATCTGCGCCGCCGAGAAGTCAGATCCATCCCATGCGGCGGCGCCCCGCGCCGCGAGCGCAGTCGACCGCTTCTGGAAGTCCGCGCGCTCGGTGTTGAATCGGGCGAGAGCCGCGGGATCGAGTTGCGGCTTGGGCGCCGGTACGGGCGCCGCGGCGCTGGCCGGCGGCTTCTCGGGGGCCGCCGTCGCGGGGGGCGTCGCCCGGGGAGATGCGATCGGCGCCAGCTTGACCAGCAGTGACTGCAGACCGGCAAGATCCTGGCGGGGTAGCCAGAAAAGAGCCGCCGCGGTAGCGCCGCAGATCAGCACCGCTCCGCAGAGCAATCCTGACAGCAGATACGGCCAATGGCGTGCGCGCCTGGTCCCGGCCCGCGCAGGCGGTTGTCGGCGTCCTGGATGGGGCAGCGCCCGAAGCCTCGGCTCGGCGTCTTCCAGCCCGAGTAGGTTGGCGGCCGAGATATCCCTGGTAGAGGGGTTGAAGCTGTTTGCCGGCTGCTGGGCCGCATGCCGGTGCGGGACCGCCTCTTCGACCCGGGTTGGCGCGGAAGCCTCTGCAAGCGGACCAGCCGCTGCAGGCCGCACCGGGCCGGCCGCGGCGATCACCGGTCCCGCTGCAGCTCTCGCTGAAGCTGCTACGGCCGCTGCTGTCCGCGGGGTCTCTCGGCTCAATCCGGGCGAGCCGGCTTGCGCCGCCGCCGAACGCGCATAGGCCGGCGCAGAAGCTGGCTCGCTGCGCTGATGCCTAAGGTCGAGGCGGAAGGGAGCGGGTGTAACCACGCGTTGCGGCTCGCCAATCCTTGGCGCCCCAGTCCGCGGCTCCGCCGCCGTCCATTCCGGGACCCGCGACTCGCCGGGCCGCGGCTCGGCGGATCGGACCTCATTGCGTTTGGGCTCCAGAGGGCGCGGCGCGGCCGCGGTCGCCGCAGCCTCGCCCCCGGGAACCCCGAGCGCATCCGCAGCTGCGCCGTCGGCCGGACTCGGCTCGACGCCTTCCGGGGCGAAAGAGAGTGTTGCATTGAGCGTTCCGTCGAGCTCGTCCATGACGTGCTGCATCGAGACCGGGCGCTGGGCGGCGCTCTTGGCGAGCATGCGCATCACGAGCTCGCCGAGTTCCGGCGGGATCTGCCGCGTGGGAGCGAGCTCCGGCACGGGTTGCGTCAAGGCTCGCCTGAGATCGAAGTTGGGGTAATACGGGGGGTGGCCCGACAGCAGCTCGTACGCGAGCGCTCCGAGTCCGTAGATGTCATCCGCGGCGCTCGGCGGCTCGCCGCGAAGCTGCTCGGGACTGGCCGAGAACGGCGAATGCCCGGCCGCACGCGCATCCCCCGCGCGATCCCCGGCGGCGGGCAATAGTGCGGCGATGCCGAAATCGGCGAGCTTCACCCGGCCGCGGCTGTCGATCAGAACGTTTCCGGGCTTCAAGTCGCGGTGCACCACGCCGCGCGCATGCGCATATTCGAGGGCTTCGGCCACCTCGAGCAGCACCGGCACGATCTCCAGGTAGCCGGCGCCCCGGAGCCGGCGCAGATCCCCGCCGCCGGCAAGCTCCATCGGCAGCACCACGACGTCGTCGACTCGCTCCGGGGCCAGTACCTGAAGGATCCCGGGATGCTGCAGGCGGCCGGAAATGGCGTGCTCACGCTCCAGAGCTTCCCAAGCCGCCGGATTGCGGGCCACTGCGGGTGCCAGCACCTTCAGTGCAATGTCGACGCCGCGCGACTCGTCGTGCGCCCGCCAGACCTCGGCGTGACCCCCGGTCCCGATGCGCTCGATCAGGGTGTAGTGGCCGAGCGTGGTCGGCTGGGCAGTTGCACGAACCTGTGGCATGACCTCCACCTTAAATGGTCTCGCGCGATCTCTCGCGAGTACTGTACTCAGACCGGGGCACGACGCAGCAGTGCCCGCTGGGCTTCCAGGCACACTCGCCGGACCTGGTTGCGGCTCTCAGGGGCAATGATTTGGCCGGCGGGCCGTTGCAAGGCGCAATCCACTCCCCCCTTTTGGCTCATCTTGATCACAGCCTCGGGAGCAGCTCAGCCGCTGGGGAGCAAGATTCCTGCCCGGCCGCGCTAGAGGTCCAGCATGAGCTGTGGGCCCGAACGGGGCGACCGCGGCGGACGGAACAGACTGGTGTTCGGCGGCTGCTGCCTGCCGGTACCCAGGCCCAGGCGCCGGCATGCGATCTGAAACCGGGCGCGCAGCAGCTCCGCCAGAGGCCCGGTGCCGCGCATCCGCGTGCCGAAGCTCGAGTCGTAGTCCTTGCCTCCCCGCATCTGCCGCACGAGCGACATCACGTGGTCGGCACTGCCCGGGAGGTGCGCCGCAAGCCATTCGCGAAAGAGATCCTTCACCTCGTAGGGAAGCCGCAACAGCACGTAGCCCGCCCACCGCGCGCCCGCCGCCGCCGATGCCTCCAGAATGGCCTCCATCTCGTGGTCGGTCAATGCCGGAATGACCGGTGCCACCAGCACCCCTGTTGGAACCCCAGCCTCGCTCAACCGCCGCACCGTCTCCAGCCTCGCTCGCGGTGAGGCCGCCTGCGGCTCCATGGCACGCTTGAGGGTCGGGTCCAGGGTGGTGATGCTGATCCCGACGCCGGCAAGCCCATCCCTGGCCAGATCGGCAAGCAGATCGAGATCGCGCAGCACCAGCGCGCTCTTGGTGATGATGGTGAGCGGATGGCGGCTGCGGACCAGCACCTCGAGGATGTCGCGCGTCACGCGCATGCGGCGCTCGATCGGCTGGTACGGATCGGTGTTGGCCCCGATGGTGATGGGCTTGCAGACATACCCCGGCTTCGCCAGCTCCTCTGCCAGCACCTGGCCGGCGTCCTGCTTGTATAGTAGTCTGGTTTCGAAGTCCAACCCCGCCGACAAACCAACATAACTGTGACTCGGGCGTGCGTAGCAGTAGACGCATCCGTGACTGCATCCCCTGTAGGGATTGATCGAATGCTCGAAAGGAATGTCGGGTGAGTCGTTGCGCGCGATGACCGAGCGGGCGCGGTCGGGCTCGATGGAGGTGGGGATGAAGTCGGGGACCTCCTCCTGATACCAGCCGTCGTCGACCGCCTCGTGCCGCCGGCTCTCGAAGCGCCCGGTGGGGTTGGAGAGCGCGCCGTGGCCCTTGAGCGGCTGGGTCCTTTCGCGCGGAGGCGTCATGGCAGATACTGTACATCCATCCAGATGGAGGGTAAAGTCCCTCGGGCCGCGCGATAATGGCAGGACGCGGGCCCGACCCGTGGAGGAGGGAGAATGAGCGAATCAGGACAGCCGGTGAGCTATGGCGAGGCCACCAGCAAAGACGAGCGCAATCTGGCGATGTTCGCGCACCTCTCGGCCTTTGCCGGGCTGCTCTTCCCGGCCGGCGGCAACGTCATCGCGCCGCTCATCGTCTGGCTGACACAGCGGGAAAAGTCCGCGTTCGTGGCCGATCAGTCGCTCGAATCCCTCAACTTCAACATCACCGTGCTGCTGGCGGAAGTTGCCTGCGGCATCCTCTTCATCGTGGGGATAGGCGTGCTGCTTGGCGTGATCCTCGGCATCGTGTGGCTCGTCGGCACCGTTCTGGGTGCGGTACGGGCTTCAGAAGGTCAGCGATTCCGTCACCGCTTCATCCTGCGGCTGGTCCACTGACAGCTATACCGTTTCTTTGAGCGGTATGGTGTGATTCACCAGCCGCTCCGGATCCGGGCGCGCATGCGCCGCGATCAGCTTGCGCGCGGCCATCTGATCCTTCGGATTGTTGATGGTATCGATGGCGATCAGCTCCCCGCCGCGCAGGTAACACGCGCTGAAGGCGCGGGCCGCGGGATCGCCACGCACCACGACCGTGTCGTATCCCTGGCTCATGCCGATGATGATGAGCTTCAGGTCGTACTGATCCGACCAGAACCACGGCACCTTGTCGTGGACGGTGTCCACACCCAGCAGATTGAGCGCCGCGCTGGCTCCCTGCTCGAAGGCATTGTCGACCGACTCCAGCCGCAGCCGCCGGCCGTAGCGCGCGCTCGGGTGACTGGTGCAGTCTCCGGCCGCATAGATCACCGGATCGGAAGTCCGGCAGCGATCGTCGACCACCACGCCGTTCTCGCAGACCAGCCCGGCGGCAACGGCCAGCTCGTCGGCTGGAAGGACGCCGCAGCCCACCACCACCACGTCAGCGGCGTGCTCTTCGCCGTCCTCCGTCATCACCGCCCGCACGCGGCGGGTGCCCGGCGCTGCCGCCAGCGCGCGCACGCGCGAATTGCACAGGATCCTCACCCCGTGACGGGCGTGCTCGGCCTGGTAAAAGGTGGAAAGCTGCGGGCAGACGACACGATTCATGACCCGATCGGCCATCTCCAGCACAGAGACCTCGAGACCGACCTCCCGGGCGGTGGCGGCCACTTCGAGTCCGATATAGCCGCCACCCACGATCACCAGTCGCTTGCCGGGGGCCAGCTCGGCGCGAATCCGCTCGACGTCGGAGATGGTCCGCAGGAAGTAAACGCCTTCGAGGTCAGCCCCGGGCGCCGCGAGCGGCCGCGGACGGCTGCCCGTCGCAATCAGCAGCGCGTCGTAAGCGATGCTTGATCCATCGTCCAGCCGCAAACGCTGCTCGCCGCGTGCGATCTCCTCGACACGCCGCCCCAGCCGGGCCTCGACGGCATGGGATTCATAGAAGTGCTGCGGCCGAAGCAGCAGCCGCTCGCGCTCGAGCGCGCCGGCCAGGTATTTCTTGGAGAGCGGCGGCCGCTGGTATGGCAGCCACGGCTCATCGCCGATCAGCACCAGCTCGCCGGCAAAGCCCTTGCGGCGCAGCGTGTCGATGGCCTGGACGGCCGCCTGACCGCTCCCCGCGATGACAACTCGCTCGTACATCAGATCCGCAGCTTAGCTTATCCATTGGCGCCAGTCGGCATCCTGCCGCTTAGCGCAGCATCGCGCATTTACCTTTTCGACCCCGCGGCACAGGGAGCGGCCCTGTGCCGCTCATTCACTTGCTTTCGCACTGCACCAGCCGCGAGCGCGCGGCGGGCCGCGATGCGCCATAATGGTGCGTCGAAGCTGCAGGTCTCGCCACTTGCACGTATTCCCCCGCGTGGCATGAAAGCTGCAAAATCGCACCTGCCGCAAACCGGGCAGCCCGCACTTCCAAGACGAAGCACAGACACTCGACGGAGAGCTCGCACATGAAACTGGTCACCGCCATCATCAAACCGTTCAAGCTCGACGACGTGCGCGCTGCGCTGTCCGACATCGGCGTCTCCGGGATGACGGTGACGGAGGTCAAGGGATTCGGGCGCCAGCGTGGGCACACCGAGTTGTACCGTGGTGCGGAATACGTGGTGGATTTCGTGCCGAAGACGCGGATCGAGGTCGCCGTGCGCGCCGACCTGGTGGATCAGGTGGTCGAGGCCATCCTGAAGTCCGCAAAGACCGGCAAGGTGGGCGATGGCAAGATCTTCATCACCGATATCCAGCGTGTCATTCGCATCCGCACGGGAGAAACCGACGATGCGGCTCTCTAGCGCGCGCAGCGCATGAGAGCGGTCCGGTTTCACGAGTACGGCGGCCCCGAGGTCCTGCGGATCGAGGACCTCGACCCCGGCAAGCCGGAGCCTGGCGAGGCGCAGGTGCGCCATACGGCCATCGGCCTCAACTACATCGACGTCTACGACCGGACGGGGCTCTATCCGGGAGAGCTGCCAAGCGGCCTGGGACGCGAGGCGGCCGGCTTCGTCACGGCCCTCGGACGCAGGGTCCGCGGCTTCAAGGTCGGCGACCGGGTCGCCTACGTGCACTCGCGCTCGGGCGCTTACTGCGAGCTGCGCAACCTTCCGGCGGAACGGCTGGTGAAGGTGCCCCGCGGCATCTCGGACGAAGAGGCGGCCGCCCTGATGCTGAAGGGCCTGACCGCACAATACCTCCTGCGCCGCACTCATCGGGTGACGCGCGGCGACGCCATTCTCGTGCACGCGGCGGCCGGCGGCGTGGGGCTCCTCCTCTGCCAATGGGCCAAGGCGCTCGGCGCCAAGGTGATCGGCGTGGTCGGCAGCGATGCCAAGGCGGAGCTGGCGCGCCGCAACGGCTGCAAGCACGTGTTGATCCTCGGGCGCGAGCCGCTCGCCGCGCAAGTCAGGAAGCTCACCAAGGGCGAAGGCGTCGCGGTCGTCTATGACTCGGTGGGCAAGGACACCTTCATGGACTCTCTGGATTGCCTGCGTCCGCTCGGCATGATGGTGACCTACGGCAATGCGTCGGGTCCTGTGCCTCCGGTGAGCCCGCTCGAGCTCAGCAAGCGCGGCTCGCTCTTCCTGACACGCCCCACCCTTTTCAACTACATCGCCACACGGCCGGCGCTGGATGCGGCAGCGCGCGAGCTCTTCGCCGCGGTCAAGAGCCGTGCCGTGCGCGTCAGGATCGGCCAACGCTACGCGCTCACGGATGCGGCGCAGGCTCATCGCGACCTCGAGGGGCGCCGCACCACCGGATCGACGGTGCTGGTCCCTTAGGCTCAGCGCACCGGCAGCCGTACCAGGAAGCGCGCTCCGCGGCCCTCCCCGTCGCTCAGCGCTTCGACCGTTCCCGAATGCAGCTCCACCAGGTGGCGCACGATCGCGAGCCCCAGCCCGAGGCCGCCGTGGCGCCGGCTGATCGAGCCGTCCTCCTGGCGGAATCGATCGAACACGTGCGGCAGGAATTCCGGCTTGATGCCCTGGCCGGTGTCCGTGACGCTGATCTGCACCTGATCGCCGCTCATCGCGAGCTCCACTTCGATCCGCCCGCCCTGCGGAGTGAACTTCACCGCGTTGGAAAGCAGGTTGCAGATGACCTGCTGCAGGCGCGCCGAATCCCCCCGGATCGTCGCCGTCACCTCCCCGAGCAGCGGCACGATGGCGATTTCCTTGGCCTGGGCCGCCGGCTGCATGGTGGCGATCGCCGCCTCGACCACGCGGCCCGGCACGACATCGCCCAGCTCGAGAGTGATCTTGCCGGTCACGATGCGCGAGACATCGAGCAGATCCTCGATGAGGCGTTTCTGGGCGCGCGCGTTGCGCTCGATGGTCTCCAGCGCCCGCGCCTGAGTCGCCTCGTCGAGCCGGCGGGTGCGCAGCAGCGTGATCCAGCCGAAGATCGCATTCAGTGGAGTGCGCAGCTCGTGCGACATGGTGGCGAGGAACTCGTCCTTGAGGCGGCTGAGCTCCTCGGCATGGCCGCGCAGCAGTTTCTCGCGCGCCAGCAGCTCCTCGCGCTCGTTCTCGGCGCGCAGGCGCTCCTCGATCTCGCCGCGCAGCCGCTCGTTGCTGCGCAGCAGCTCGGCGGTGCGCTGCGCGACCCGGGACTCCAGCTCCTCGTTGGCGCGGGCAAGCGCCGCCCGCGTCAGGAACAGGTCCAGGAAAACCCCGACCTTCGCCCGCATGACAGGCGCGACCACGGGAACCTGGATGTAGTCGACTACACCGAGCTCGTAACCGCGCGCGCTCTGCACGTCATCGGCGTACGCGGTCACCAGGATGATGGGGGTATGCCTGGCGTTGCGGTGCTGGCGCAGAAGCTCGGCCGTCTCGAGGCCGTCCATCCCCGGCATGTTGACATCCAGCAGGATGGCGGCGAATTCCCCTTCGAGCACGCGCCGCAGCGCCTCCTCCCCGGAGCCGGCCATGACCACCTCGGCCTCCATCCCTTCGAGGATCGCTCCGTAGGCCAGGCGCTTCTCCGGCAGATCATCGACGATCAGGATCCGTGCGCGCGCCGCCGGGGCTGCACCTGGCCTCGCCTCGGGCTTGATATCGCTGCTACGTGACACGCGGCTCCTGTGGTGCGCCCCGATCAGCGCACCACGCGCAGCTGGCGCGCGTTGCGTCCGATCCCGAGCGCGCCGCTGCGCACCACTTCGAGCAGCTCCGCCCCCCGCGCGAGATCGGCCGTGAAGGTCTCGATCTCCGCCTCGCTCGCCGTGAGCTCCACGATGAAGCCGTCCGGAGCCGGATCGAGCACGCGGCCGCCGGTGCGCACGACATAGCCGCGGATCGCATCCGTATCGGCTGGCCTGAGGCGCAGCTTCAGCAGGATGAGCTCGCGCTCCAGGTGCTCGCCCGTGGTCATGTCCTCGACATTCACCACGTCCACCAGCTTGTTGAGCTGATTGACGATCTGTTGGATGACGGACTCCGAGCCCGTGGTGACGAGCGTGAGGCGCGAGACGGTCGGATCGTCCGTCGGCGCGACGGAAAGCGACTCGATGTTGTAGCCGCGCGTGGAGAAGAGCCCGGCGACGCGGCTCAAGGCACCGGCCTCGTTCTGCAAAAGAATGGCGATGATGTGGCGCATGCTCGCTCGAATGGGGCGGGACACCGGCCAGAATAATGGATTGAGCGCGCCGGTGCCTCTCAGCGGGGACACAGTGGCACGTCCCCAGGCCGACCTGCTAGTCTCCGGAGACCACCGTCCGCCCGATCGGCGCGCCCGATTCCGAGAGCTCCGCATGAGCGATACCGTCATCCAGCCCCGCCCGTTTGCCAGCGCGCTCTCCGGCTCCGCGCAGGTGGCGCACCCGCTCGCCGGCCACACCCTGTCCGGGGCGCGGATGATCATGCAGGTGCTGGCCGACGAGGGCGTCCAAGCCATCTTCGGCTACAGCGGCGGGGCCATTCTGCCGACCTACGATGCGGTATTCCTCTACAACGAGGAGCAGGCGCAGCGCGGTGGCGCCCAGATTCCGCTGATCGTGCCGGCGAACGAGCAAGGAGCGGGTTTCATGGCCGCGGGGTTCGCCCGCGCCACCGGCCGCGTGGGGGTTTGCCTCGTGACCTCCGGGCCGGGCGCCACCAATACGGTCACGCCCATCCGCGACTGCATGGCGGATTCGGTGCCGATCGTGGTGATCTGCGGCCAGGTCGCGCGCGCCTCGATCGGTACGGACGCTTTCCAGGAAGCTCCGGTTGCCGCCTTGATGGGCTCCGTGGCGAAGCATGTGTTCCTGGTCACCGACCCGGCGCGGCTCGAAGCAACGGTGCGCTCCGCGTTCGAGCTCGCCCGTACCGGCCGCCCGGGCCCGGTGGTCATCGACATTCCGAAGGACGTGCAGAACTGGGAAGGTGTCTTCCAGGGTGCCGGCACTCTGCCCCTTCCCGGCTACCGCCGCCGGATGAAGGAGCTGGCCGGTCAGGTCGTCGAGCCCCGGGATGCCGCACGGCTCTTCGAGATGCTCGGGGACGCGAGTCGGCCGCTGATTTACGCCGGTGGCGGCGTGATCAACGCCGACGCCGCCGGCGCCCTCACCGAGTTCGCCACGGCTTTCGGGATTCCAGTGGTCACGACGCTGATGGGGATCGGCGCCATCGACACGACGCATCGCCTCGCGATGCGGATGCTCGGGATGCACGGCGCCGCATTCGCCAACTACGCCGTCGATGACTGCGACTTCCTCATCGCCGCCGGCTCGCGGTTCGACGACAGGGTGGCCGGCGTGCCCGCGAAGTTCGCCCGCGGCGCGAAGCGGATCGCGCACCTCGACATCGACCGCGCCGAAATCAACAAGGTCAAACGGGTCCAGTGGAGCCATGTGGGTCTTCTGGATGAGGCGCTGCGCGCGCTCACCGAATACGGCCGCCGCGCCGGATTCGAGCGCGACTACGGCGAGTGGCACGCCGCCCTCGCGGAGCTCAAGCGCGTCCACGCCATGGGCTACGATCGCAACAGCCCGCTCATCCAGCCGTACTACGTCATCGAGGAGATCAACAAGCACACCCGCGGCGAGGCGATCATCACCACCGGCGTGGGCCAGCATCAGATGTGGGCAGCGCAGTACTGCGATTTCCGCCGGCCGCGGCTCTGGCTGACCTCCGGCAGCATGGGCACCATGGGGTTCGGGCTTCCGGCCGCGATCGGCGCCCAACTCGCGCATCCCCGGCGGCTGGTCGTCGACATCGACGGCGACTCGAGCATCCGCATGAACATCGGCGAGCTCGAAACGGTGACCACCTACGACCTGCCGATCAAGATCGTCGTCCTCAACAACTTCGGCGACGGCATGGTCAAGCAATGGCAGAAGCTCTTCTTCAAGGGACGCCTGTCCGCGAGCGACAAGTCGCTGCACAAGAAGGACTTCATCCGCACCGCCCAGGCCGACGGGTTCCGCTACGCGGTCCGGCTGGACCGCAAGGAGGACGTGCCGCGAGTGGTCGAGGAGTTCATCCGCTTCGAGGGGCCCGCGTTCCTCGAAGTCATGATCGATCCCGACGCGGGCGTCTATCCGATGGTCGGTCCCGGCCAGAGCTACGAGGAGATGATCACGGGCGAGTTCATCGCCTCCCGCCACAAGGTCGAGATCAAGCCGCCGGGCCCTTCGGAAATGTTCTGAGCAGCACGCCGTGAAATACCTGCACACCATGGTTCGGGTCACGGATCTCGACGCCTCGCTGCGCTTCTATCGCGATGCGCTCGGCCTGGTCGAGCTGCGCCGCAAGGACTCCCCGCAAGGCCGTTACACCCTGGTCTTCCTGGCCGCCGCTGGGGACGAGTCCGCGCAGATCGAGCTGACGTTCAACTGGGATCCCGAGGCGTACACCGGCGGCCGCAATTTCGGACATCTGGCGTACGAGGTGGACGACATCTACGCCACCTGCCAGCGCCTCAGGGAACATGGCGTGACGATCAGCAGGCCGCCGCGGGACGGGCACATGGCCTTCGTGCGCTCGCCCGATCTGGTCTCAATCGAGCTGCTGCAGCGCGGCGCGGCGCTGCCACCGGCGGAGCCGTGGAAATCGATGCCGAACACCGGGACCTGGTAGCGGCCCCGCAGAGCCTCGAGCGCTACCTGCATCAGCAGATACCGCTCTCCGCCGCCATGGGCGTGCGGGTGGCAATGGCCACCCCGGAGCGGGTGCAGCTCGCGGCGCCTCTGGCGCCGAACATCAATCACAACGAGACCGTCTTCGGCGGCAGCGCCGCGGCGCTCGCCACACTGTCCGCCTGGGCGCTGCTGCACCTGCGGATCGCGCGCGCGGGGCTGCGCGCCCGTCTGGTCATCCAGCGCAGCAGCATGGAGTACGAGCGGCCCATCCCGGGGGACTTCGAAGCGGTCTGCCGCTTCGCGGACGAGTTCGCCTGGGAGCGGTTCCGGGCCACCCTCATCCGCCGGGGCCGCGCCCGCCTCACGCTCGCCGCGCATCTGGCCTATGGCGCGCAACGCGTGGCCGCTTTCGAAGGGGACTTCGTGGCGTTGCAAGCCGCAGACATGGAACTGCGGCGCGCATGAGTGCAGAATGGAGGGAGTTGGAAACAACGCCGCTCGTCAAGAAGAGGCAACATCACATGAGCAACGCTGAGATTCGGGGGCGATTCGTCTGGCACGAGCTGATGACGACCGACCCGCAGGCCGCGGGCGCCTTCTACTCCAGGGTCCTGCCCTGGAAGACCCAGCCTTCCGGCATGCCCGATTACTCGCTGTGGGTGTCCGGCAAGGCGCAGGCCGGCGGACTGATGGCCCAGCCGGAATCCGCCCGCCAGAGCGGGGCGCCCCCGAGCTGGCTCGTCTACATCGGCACTCCGGATGTCGATGACACCGCGGCGGCCGCGGAGCGCCTGGGTGGCAAGATACTGAAGGCGCCCGCCGACATTCCCGGGGTGGGCCGGTTCGCCGTGCTCGGCGATCCGCAGGGCGCCGCCTTCGCGGTGTTCACGCCGAGCGCGATGCCCGGCGAGGCCGCTCCCGCTGGCGATTTCTCCTGGCACGAGCTCGCCACCAGCGATCCGCAGGGAGCGATCGCGTTCTACTCGGCGCTCTTCGGCTGGAGCCGTGGACCCGCCCACGACATGGGCCCTGCGGGCACGTACCAGCTGTTCGAGCTGGGCGGCGCACAGGTCGGTGGCGTCTACAAGGGGATGGATGCCTCCAAGCCGCCGCACTGGCTGATCTACATCCAGGTCGCCAGCGTCGATAAGGCAGCTGCCGCGGCGAAAGCGGCCGGCGGGCGCGTGACTCAGGGACCGATGGAGGTACCCGGAGGCAGCCGCGTCGCCAAGATTCTGGATCCGCAGGGCGGCGCGTTCGCGGTTCACGAGCCAGCCAGGAACTCCGCGGCTGCGAGCACGCCCGCCAGGAAATCGACTGCCCACCGCAATCGCACGCCAGCCAAGAGCCGCCCGCCCGGACGCAAGCGCCCTGCCAAGCGAGCATCCGCCACGAAGGCACCGGCCCGGCCGGCACAGCGCGCGGCCGCCAAAGCGAAAGGCCGTCCTGCCGCCGCCAAGCGAGCCACCAGGAAGTCGCCGGTAAAGAAGGCGGGCCGAAAGGCGGCCGTGAAACGCCCGGCAGCACGCAAGGCCGCAGGCAAGAAATCGGCAAAGCGACCGGCGCGAAAGTCCGCCCGACGCCGCTAGGCGTATCGCCGAAAACGCGGCAGGCGTTAGCCGCTCCCTCTGCGATCAACACCAGAGGGAGCGTCTCCGGGAAATCGTCACGAGTCGCTGATTACCCGAGTCTGATCAGCGGCCGTCCGAAGTTCTCGCCGCGCATGGCCTTGATCAGATGCGCCGGCGCGTTCTCGAGCCCTGCCGCGACATCCTCGCGGCACACCAGCCGGTCCGCGCCGTACCAGGCGATCGCATCCTTCAGGAACTCGCCACGGCGATGCTCATAATCCGCCGCGTGCAACCGCAGCAGGGTGACCTCACCGACTGCATATCCCGCTCGGCGCAGCAGCTCGCCCGGGTCGTCCTGACGGACGCTGTTGAGAATGACGCGCCCGCCAGGAGCGAGATGGCGGCCCGCGAGCACGGCCTCGAGCAGCTCGCCGCCGGAGTTGTCGAAGTAAATATCGAACCCGTGCGGCGCCAGCTGCCGCAGTCGGTTGCTCAGGTTCTCCGCGTGATGATCGACACACGCCGAGAAACGCGCGTGCCGCGTCGCCCAATCGCACTTCTCGCGTGAGCTGCCGATGCCGATCGAGCGAGCCCCCTTGATCCGCGCCACCTGGCCAGCCATCGCGCCGGCCACATTTGCCGCCGCGGAGACCAGCACCATCTCGCCCGCGCGCAGGCCGGCGAGATCGAGCAGCCCGAAGTATGCCGCCATGCCCGCCGGGCCGAGGAGGCCGAGCGCCGTCGATGCCGGCGACTGGCCCGGGTGCAGCGCGCAGGCATGGTGGCCATCGGAGACACAGATCTCGCGCATGCCGCATTCGACGACGACGTGTTGCCCCACCGCGAACACATCATGCCGGGACTCCAGCACTTCACAGACACCCAGTGCGGGAACGAGATCACCAGAACGAGGGGCTGTGCGTGCGCCGGTCGGGGTATCGGACGGCACGCAGGTGAACGGATCGACGGCCAGCCAGCGAGCGCGACAGAGTATGCCGCCGTTGGTCAGACGAGGCACTTCGCCCGGCACGACCTCGAAGTCGCTCGCGCTCGCGGGTGTTCGCCTGATCCTGACCTCGAGATTGCGCATGGGTCGCCGGACAACTATTGAGCTTGGGCCTCCGCCGCCTTGCGTCGCGCGGCGTCCTCCTGGTACGCGGCGTTGATCTGCTGCTGGATCTTCGCCTCTGTTGCCTGCGCCTGCTTCGCCTGCTGCGCGGCGGAGGCGCCGCCCGCAGCCGCGGTGGCGCCCGTCTCGACCAGGCCGCAGCCGGCGAGGGCAAGGAGAGCGGGCAGCACGGCCACCGACTTCACCAGGGTTCGTATCATGCGAATAGCTTAAACCCGAACTGCCGCTGCGGCACAATCGGATCCGCCATCATGCCCAAAAGCCCACCCTCTCGACCTGCAGCGACATCCCGGCCGCACGTGCGCCGCGGCTATTTCGAGTGCCGCTTTGGACAGCTGCACGTGCTCAACTCGATCCCGGCCGGCGGCGGCTTCGAGGAGGGCACCCCGCTGCTCTGCCTGCACGATGCCGCCCACTCTGGCAGGTATTTCGGCCAATTTTTGGCAGTTGCCGGGGCAGGACGCTCTGTTTTTGCTCCAGATCTGCCAGGATTCGGGGATTCTGATCCACCTCCGGCCGGCGCGAGCGTTGCCGATCATGCCGGCGCCATCGGCGACTTCCTCGACACCATGCGCCTGCGTCAGATCGACCTTTTGGGGCATCGATTTGGCGCATTCGTTGCGGCCGAGCTTGCGGGGGTCCGTCCGGCACAGGTACGGCGGCTCGCTCTGGTGTCTCCGCCGCTCGCGACGGAAACGATCGACTCGCCGCCGGCCGCTCCGGCAGCGGATGGAAGCCATTTGCTCGAGGAGTGGCGCCGGGCGCTCGCCTATTGCGGTCCGGATACCTCCCCCGGGGCCGTGACCGCGGCGCTGGCGGAGCGCTTGCGAAATGGAGCCCAGGCTGCTGCTGCGGCGGCGGCGCAACACGGTTATCCGCTGCGCGCCAGGCTGACGCAGGTTGCCGTCCCCCTCCTCGTGCTGCGCCTGCGCGACGAAGCTGCAGCCGCCAAGGGACAGGCGCAGGACGTACCGGCGCGGAGCCGTCTCATCGAGCTGCCCGACCGAGGCGCCTCGCTGTTCGAGACGGCGCCCGAGGTTGCCGCGCAGGTCCTGGAGCCCTTTCTGCGTTAGGTCATCGGCACCCGAAGAAGGCGGCATCCTGCCGCTTTGCTAGTGATCGATCGCCCGGGTCCAGTGGGCGACCTCCTCCACTGTCATCGATCCGGCCGCGGTCAGCCGCGCATCCTCGAACCCCCAGCGGCTGACGTCGGTAAGGTATTGCTCGCGCGAGAGCAGCGTGCCCTGACAGACACGGCGGGGCGGCGGCGGCGCGCGCAACTCGCGGCTCAGTCGCTCGATGAGTTCCCCCATTACCCAGGCGGGGATGCGCGCTCGCTCGGATGGATACACGAATCCGAACAGGCCGAGGTACGAGAGCAGCACGCGCCAGTGCCCGTCGAAGCGAGTGAGGAGCCGCCGCCAGTCGAGCCGCTCGGCGCAGGCGAGCAGCAGATGCATGATGTCGGCGCCATCGTACCGCTCGCGTTCCGTGATGAACGCTTTCGACCAGATCATCTCCTCCGGCGGACAGATGAGCGCCTGAACGCCGAGCACCGAGCGGACCACGGCATGCTCGAACCATGCATCGTCGACCTGGGCCAGCCCGTTGCCGGAGCTGAAGATGACGTCGATGCAGCCGTGCTCGCAGCTCGCCTTGCCGAGCCAGTGGGGAAATGTCAGCTCCGTCGCGACGCCCGCGGCGCCGAGCGCCCTCTCGACATCACCATAGTGCTCACGCCGCACGAAGACATCCAGATCCTTCGTGTGCCTCTCGATGCCGGTGTATTGGTTGAGGGCGTATGCACCGCCCACCAGGAACGGGATGCTTGCACCCGAAAGCACGTCGAGGGTACGCACGTAGAACGCACGAGCCCCCTCGTCGAGCTCTCCCTGACGCTGGTCGCTCGGCGGCATGCGGTTTGCTCCGTGGCAAAGCTACTGAGGAGTGCAAGCAAGCGATGCGCCTGGCCGCAGCCGGAGACCTTCACGTGAAGAAGACCTCGCAGGGGGCGCTGCAGCCGCTCCTTGCGCCAGTCAACGATCATGCGGACCTGCTCCTCCTCTGTGGCGACCTCACCGACTACGGCTTGCGCGAGGAGGCGGCGATCCTCGCGGAGGAGCTCAACGCGGCCGTGCGAATCCCCATCGTTGCGGTGCTCGGCAATCACGATTTCGAATCCGGCCAGCAGGAGGAGGTCTGTCGGATCCTGACGGAGGCCGGCATCAAGATCCTCGATGGCGAGGCTTACGAGATCGGCGGCATCGGCATCGCAGGTGCGAAGGGGTTCTGCGGCGGCTTCGGCCGGGCGACGCTCGGCGCCTGGGGCGAGCAGGCGACCAAGCGTTTCGTGCAGGAGGCGATCGATGAGGCGCTGAAGCTCGAGGGCGCGCTGGCGCGGTTGCGTACGCGGCAGCGGATCGCTCTGCTGCACTACTCGCCGGTGCGTTGCACGGTCGAGGGGGAGCCGCTCGACATTTTCCCGTATCTCGGCACCAGCCGGCTCGAGGAGCCGCTCAACCGGCACCCGGTCGATGTCGTCTTTCACGGGCATGCGCACCATGGCACGCCGGAAGGGCGAACGAGCACGGGCACGCCGGTGTACAACGTTGCCATGCCGCTGCTGCTGCAGAAATATCCGGACCGTCCCCCGTTCCGGGTGGTGGAGCTGCCGGAGGCGCCGCCTTCCGAGACGGAGGCGGCGCTCGCACATGCACGGCAATCCGCAAGCGCAAAACGGCCACCTCTCGTGGAAAGGCCGGGATCCGATCACCATTAGCGGTATCACGTCCGCTCCCCCGCTCTCTTACTTGCCTCCCTCGTCTCTTGCCACCGGCTATCAGCGGAAGCCCCGCTATTTGCGACAATTCGCTAAGCTCGCGTGATGGCCAGTCCTTATATCGAGCGGATTCTCAAGGCTCGCGTCTACGACGTCGCGATCGAGTCGCCTCTGGAGCAGGCTCCCCGGCTGTCGCGGCGGGTGGGCAACCAGGTGCTGCTCAAGCGCGAGGACCTGCAGCCGGTATTCTCGTTCAAGCTGCGCGGCGCTTATAACCGCATTGCGCACCTCTCGGATGGGGCGGCGCAGCGCGGGGTGGTTTGCGCCTCGGCGGGTAATCATGCGCAGGGGGTGGCGCTGGCTGCCAAGCGGCGGGGCATTCCGGCCGCGGTCGTCATGCCGCGCACCACCCCGCAGATCAAAGTACAGGCGGTCATCGCGCTGGGGGGCGAGGTCGTGCTGCACGGCGATGACTACGACACGGCGCTGGAGCGGGCATTGGAGCTCGCGCGGGAGCGCAATCTCGTGTTCGTCCATCCGTTCGATGATCCGGATGTGATCGCGGGGCAGGGGACGATCGGCGTGGAGCTGCTGCGGCAAACGGGCGGGCACCTCGATGCGATCTTCGTGCCCGTGGGCGGCGGTGGCCTCATCGCCGGCATCGCCGTGTACGTAAAGTACCTTTATCCCAACATTCGCATCATCGGAGTGGAGCCGGAGGACGCGGCCGGCATGTACGAGTCGCTGAAGGCGGGGCGGCGGGTGACCCTGGACAGGGTCGGAATCTTCGCCGATGGCGTCGCGGTGAAGCGGGTGGGCGAGGAAACCTTCTCGCTGTGCCGCAGCCATGTCGACGAAATCGTGCTGCTCGACACGGATGAGATCTGCGCCGCGATCCAGGATGTATTCGAGGACACCCGCTCCATCGTGGAGCCCGCCGGCGCGCTGGCGGTGGCGGGACTCAAGAAGTACGTCGCCCGCGAGGGCTGGCGCGACAAGCGTGTGGTGGCGATCAACAGCGGCGCCAACATCAACTTCGATCGGCTGCGGCACGTGGCCGAGCGCGCCGACCTGGGCGGCGAGCGCGAGGCGCTGCTCGCCATCACCATTCCGGAGCAGCCGGGCAGCTTCCTGCGCTTCTGCGAGGTGCTGGGCAACCGCAACGTCACGGAGTTCAATTACCGCTACGAGAGCGAGCAGGCCGCGCAGATCTTCGTCAGCTTCGGGCTTTCGGCGGGCCGCTCGGAAAAGGACACCGTGATCCGCGCCCTGCGCGAGGCCGGCTACACGGTCACCGACATGACCGACAACGAGATGGCGAAGCTCCACGTGCGCTACATGGTCGGCGGCCGCGCCCGCGGCATCCGTGACGAGCTGCTCTACCGCTTCGAGTTCCCGGAGCGTCCCGGGGCGCTGCTGAGGTTTCTGCAGGCGGTGGGCGGCCGCTGGAACATCAGCCTGTTCCACTACCGTAACCACGGCTCCGATTACGGCCGCGTGCTCGCGGGCATCCAGGTCCCCTCAGCGGATCGCGCCAATTTTCTGCAGCATCTCAATGACCTGCATTACGCGTACGCGGAGGAGACCGCAAATCCTGCCTACCGGATGTTCCTGGGTGCCTGAGACGAGCCCGCGGTCCGGCGTCCCGTTGCACCCTCGAGCCGCCGCTGCCCGTCGCTCAAATCAGCAAGACCAGCAGGTCCTTCGCATCCACCTGCTGCCCCGGGCTGACCAGCACCTCGGCCACCTCGCCGTCGGCCTCCGCGCGCACCGCGGTCTCCATCTTCATGGCCTCGAGGGTGGCGAGCAGATCGCCGCGCGCCACCTTGCGGCCGGCGGCCACCGCGACGGTCGCGATGGTGCCGGGCATGGGCGCCCCCACCTGCTTGGAATTGCCGGGCTCCGCCTTGCGTGGCGGCGGGCGCTTGGCGACCTGGCTGCGGTCCGGCACGCGCACCGAGCGAGGCTGGCCGTTGAGCTCGAAGAAAACGGTCCGGGTGCCGTCCTCGTGCGTCTCGCTGGAGGTGATGTAGCGCAGGATGAGCGTCTTCCCGCGCTCCAGCTCCACGCTCACCTCCTGGCCCGGATCCATCCCGTAGAAGAAGACCGCGCTCGGCAGAATGCCGACATCGCCGTACTGCGCGCGCTCGGCGGCGTAGTCGAGCCACACACGCGGGTACATGAGATATGAGGCGAGATCGTCGTCGGTGACCGGACGGGTGATCTTCTGTTGGACCCTGGCTCGCTCCGCCGCAAGGTCCGTGACCGGCATCTCGGCTCCGGGGCGACCCTTGAGCGGCGCGGCGCCCTTCAGCACCTTGCGCTGCAACCCCTCGGGGAAGCCGCCGTAGGGCTGGCCCAGGTCGCCGCGGAAGAGCTGTACCACGGATTCGGGAAACGGCACATCCACCCTCGGATCGAGCACCTTCTCCGGTGTGAGGCCGCTGGTTACCATCAACAGCGCGAGATCGCCGACCACCTTCGACGTCGGCGTCACCTTCACGATGTCTCCGAACATGGCGTTGACATCGGCGTACGCCTGCGCGACATCGGGCCAGTGCGCGTTGTCTATCCCCAACGAGCGGGCCTGCTCGCGCAGATTCGTGTACTGCCCGCCGGGCATGCCGTGCACGTAGACCTCCGAGGCGCCGGAGCGGATGTCGCTCTCGAAGGCAGCGTAGAGCCGGCGCACCTGCTCCCAGTAGGAGGACAGCAGGCGCAGCTTCGCCGGATCGACGCCGGAGTCGCGCGCGCCGAACCGCAATGCCTCGACGATGGAGCCGAGGTTGGGCTGGGAAGTCAGGCCGCTCATCGCGTCGATCGCGCCGTCGACCGCATCCGCGCCGGCCTCGATCGCGGCGAGCACGCTCGCGGCGGCGATGCCGCTGGTATCGTGGGTGTGGAAGTGCACCGGCAGTCCCACTTCCTCCTTCAACGCCTTCACCAGGGCATACGCGGCGCGCGGACGGCACAGTCCCGCCATGTCCTTGATCCCGAGCACGTGCGTGCCGGCAGCCTTCAGCTCACGCGCGAGCTTCAGGTAGTAATCGAGCGTGTACTTCTTCTCGTGCGGGTCGCTGAGATTGCCCGTGTAGCAGATCGCGGCCTCGCAAAGCTTGCCCGATTCCAGCACCGCCTCGATCGGCATGCGCATGTTCTCGACCCAGTTGAGCGAGTCGAATATGCGGAACACGTCAATGCCGCGCTGCGCAGCGTGCGCGATGAAGAAGCGCACCACGTTATCGGGGTAGTTGGCGTAGCCCACGGCGTTGGCCGACCGCAGCAGCATCTGCAGCAGCAGATTCGGCACCCGCTCGCGCAGCAGGGTGAGGCGCTGCCACGGATCTTCCTTCAGGAACCGCATCGCCACATCGAACGTGGCCCCGCCCCAGCACTCCAGCGAGAACAGCTGCGGCAGCAGGCTGGCATAGTACGGGGCGATGGCGGTCATGTCGATCGTGCGCATGCGCGTCGCGAGCAGCGACTGATGCGCATCGCGCAGGGTCGTATCCGTGAGCAGCACGCGCTCCTGCGCCAGCATCCATTTCGCGAAGCGCTCCGGTCCCAGCTCCTGGAGCTTCTGCCGGCTGCCGGGTGGCGGCGAATCGGCCAGGGATGTCTGCGGCAGCTTCGGTGTCTCCAGCCTGGCCGGGCGCGGACGGCCGCGCGTCTCCGGATTGCCGTTGACGATGGTCTCGGCGATGTAGGTCAGGATGCGCGTCGCCCGATCGCGCTTCGGCGGCCAGCGGAACAGCTCCGGCGTCTCGTCGATGAATCTCGTCGTGTACTCGCCGTGCGCGAAGCGCGGGTGCGTGATGACCTGATCGACGAATCGCAGGTTGGTCACGACCCCGCGGATGCGGAACTCCCACAGGGCGCGGTGCATGCGGGCGTTGGTCTCCTCCGGCGTCGGCGCCCAAGCCGTCACCTTCACCAGCAGCGAGTCGTACGACCGGGTGATGATCGCCCCGGTGTATGCCGTGCCCGCGTCCAGCCTGATGCCGAAACCCGCGGGGCTGCGGTAGGCCGTGATCTTGCCGTAATCCGGGATGAAGTTGTTTTCCGGATCCTCCGTGGTGATGCGGCATTGCAGCGCGTGGGCGGAGATCCGGATCTCTTCCTGCGGCGGCACGCCGCTCGCCGCCGTCCCGAGCCGCGCGCCCTCGGCGATGCGGATCTGCGCCTTCACGATGTCGATGCCGGTGGCGCATTCTGTGACGGTATGCTCGACCTGGATGCGCGGATTGACCTCGATGAAGTAGAACTTGCCGGAGTCGGCGTCCTGGAGGAACTCCACCGTGCCGGCGTTGAGATAACTCGAGGCGCGACCGATGGCGAGCGCCGCGGCGCACAGCTCCGCGCGCTGCGCCTCGCTCAAGAACACCGCGGGTGCGCGCTCCACGACCTTCTGGTTGCGGCGCTGCACCGTGCAGTCGCGCTCATAGAGATGTACCAGCCCGCCATGCGCATCGCCCAGGATCTGCACTTCGACGTGCCGCGCCCGGCGCACCAGCTTCTCGAGGTAGACCTCGTCGTTGCCGAACGCCGCGCTCGCTTCCCGGCGGGCAACCGGCAGCAGCTCCGCGAGCTGCGCGTCGCTCTCCACGACGCGCATGCCCCGGCCGCCGCCGCCCCAGCTCGCCTTGAGCATCACCGGATAGCCGATGGCATGCGCAAGAGTCCGGCACTCTTCCAGGCTCCCCGGGAGGCGCGGAGTCGCCGGCATGACGGGCACACCCGCCTCGGTCGCCAGGTTGCGCGCCGCCACCTTGTTGCCCAGGACGCGCATGGTCTCGGGCCTCGGGCCCACGAAGATGATTCCGGAGTTCGCGCAGGCCTGCGCAAACTCCGGGTTCTCTGATAGGAAGCCGTAGCCCGGGTGGATGGCGTCGACCCTGGCCTCGCGGGCGATGCGCAGGATGCCCTCGATATCGAGGTATGCCTCGATCGGGCCCTTGCCGCGGCCGACCTGGTAGCTCTCGTCCGCCTTGGTACGATGCAGCGAGAAGCGGTCCTCCTGCGAGTAGACGGCCACGGTGCGCAGCCCGAGCTCGCTCGCGGCGCGCATGACACGAATGGCGATCTCGCCTCGATTGGCGACCAGGATGCTTCGGATCCGCTGCGGCATGGCAACCTTTACCGGTAATATTCGCCGGGAATCATAGCGGACTCTTCCATGCTTTCTATCGCCATTCACGGCGGCGCCGGCGCGGTGCCGCGCAGCTCTCTTGCGGCCGGGCGCGAGCGGCAATATTGCGACGGGCTCGCGCTGGCCCTCGACCTGGGATACGCGACCCTCGAGAAGGGCGGCTCGAGCCTCGATGCGGTCACGGCCGCGGTGTGCTCGCTCGAGGACAACCCGTTGTTCAATGCCGGGCGCGGCGCGGCGCTCACCCGCGACGGGGCCGCGGAGCTCGATGCCGCGATCATGGAGGGGCGGCAACAGCGCGCGGGTGCGGTGGCGGCCGTGCGGCACGTGAGAAATCCGATCGAGCTCGCCCGCCGGGTGATGGAGAAGTCCCGGCACGTGCTGCTGGTCGGGGTGGGGGCGGAGGAATTCGCTCTGGAGGAGGGGCTGGCGCTCGTGCCGAATGTCTACTTCCGCACCGAGGAGCGCCGCGAGCAGCTGGAAGCGGAGCGCAGCGGCCGGCCGGTATCGGACCTCGTGCCCTCCTCGCAAGGTACCGTCGGGGCGGTCGCTCTCGATGCAGCCGGCGATCTCGCAGCCGCCACCTCCACCGGCGGAATGACGAACAAGCGCCAGGGACGGGTCGGCGACTCGCCCATCATCGGTGCCGGAACCTACGCCAAGAATGGTGTTTGCGCCGTCTCGGCGACCGGACATGGCGAATATTTCATTCGCTCGGTGGCCGCGCACCACATCTGTGCCGCTGTGGAGTATCGCGGCCTCTCCCTGAAGGACGCGGTACACGAATTGCTGTATCAGAAGCTCCGTGAGCTGGGCGGCAGCGGTGGCGTCATCGCCCTCGACCGCGGCGGACGGGTCGTCACCGAATTCAGCACCGAAGGCATGTTCCGCGGCGCCCGCGACTCGAGCGGGCTGCGGCAGATCGATATTTATTGAGGGGATCGTATGGCACTCGCGGGGCAAGAGATCACTGGAGACCCACGGCCGAAGCGCCGCCTGCTGGTTGTCGATGACAACAAGGACGCCGCCGAGAGCATGTCGATGCTGCTGGAGATGTGGGGCCATGAGGTCGCCTTCGCCTATGACGGCCCGAGTGCGCTGCAGACCGCCCAGCAGTGGCGACCCGAGGCTGTGTTCCTCGACATCGGTCTGCCGGGGATGGACGGGTATGAAGTGGCGCAGCGGTTGCGGGAGCTGCCGCAAGCCAGGGACGCCATCCTCGTCGCCATCACCGGCTACGGCCAGGACGATGACCTCGTTCGCTCCCGGCGGGCGGGCATCGACCACCACCTGGTCAAACCCGTTGCCCCCGATGCTCTGCGCAGGCTGATCGACTCACTGCGGCTGCATTAACCGTGATGAATGGCATGCCGGGCCTCTGCAGCCATCATCTGCAGGCCTTGCATGCGTGAGCGCTCCAGCGCCGCCGGATCGTCTTCGGCGGCAGCCAGCAGCATCTGCCGCCACAATCCGATCCGCTTGAGCCATCTTGGGCGCAGCCATTCGACGCAGCGCTCCGCCAGCTCGTGCACCTGCGGCACCGTGCAGGCGCCGAGCAGGCTGGCACAGTGCGGGTGAATCCCGAGGACGAGTCGCGCGCCGGCTGAATGGCTGCCGACCAGTGACCAGGCGTACACGAAGACGGAACGCGCGACCGAGGCGGCCTCCGGCACCGTAAAGAAAGAGGTGTGCGGGACACCCGAGCCATCGGCTACCCGCGAGCCACCCAGCCACTGCCAGCGCTGCGGCTCGGCGAAGCAGGCATCGAGCAGCAGATAGGGACAGGCGGCGACCTGCCAGCGCGAGCGCTCATCGAGCGCCCGCCAGAGCTCCCCTATCTGCCGCAGCGCCGGCGGACCCTGCGGGCCCGCGGCAAGGACCTGCTCCGCGAGCAGGCCAATGCAACGGTGATTGAGATCCGCCAGGGCCTCGAGCATGTCCCGCCGCAGCCAGCCGGAGCGGCCGCAAGCGCGCAGGTCCAACGCCATCCACGCCTCGTTACGCAACATGACGGCAACTCCCTCCCATGACAGTCAGCCGAATGGTACCCGCTGATCGGCCGGAGGCAACAGGTGAAATTGGGTTTTTTTTCCCATTTTTCGATAGTTGTAATTTTCAGGATCTTTCCCAACAATAGCCCGGCTCTCATCCGGCAATCACCGACGGCAGGGGGAACCAGCCATGCGCATCCTGGAAGAACGCTACGACCGCGATCGGCAGCGCCTCGAGCTGGCGTTGCGCTTCCTGACACACGAGGCCCGCACCCAGACGGTCCGTGCCTGGACGGGGCTCAGCGACCACCGCATCCGTAACCTCTATCGGGCCAATCCCGGGCCGGATGCCTGTTATATCCCCCGGCATCGCGGCCAATCGCCCCACCAGGCCGCTTACTTCATGCGCTCGGTGAAAATCCAACAGGAAGCCGCTGTCCTGGCGGACTATTTCTCCCTCGCCGGGCTGATACCAAAGCAGCCCTCGGCGGCCGCCGGCGCCGCCCTTCCGGGGATCGGCTCCGGCCACCTGCTGTGCGATGCCTTCGAGGTGTACGGCATCATGAGCACGGCGGCCTCGATCTCATTCGAGTACGGTGTCTTCCTCGCGGAGTGCCTGGCACGGGGCGATCAGCTGCGGCTCGGCAACTGCTGCGATTGCGGCGGCCTGATCGTGGTAGAGCGCTTTCCGATCCGGGAGAGGCGTTGCCATCACTGCTCGAGGGCGGCGCGACGGGCCTGACCGGCCGCCCCGGCTGATAAGATCGCACCATGGATGCGGAGCAGCCGAATTTCTTCTCAGGCCCTTACATCGACCGTCGCGCCGAGGAGCGCGAGCGCCCGGATTGGGTGCGGCAGATCCTCGAGGATCCGCAGACACTTTTTCTCGTGGCCAGCGGCTCGCGGCAGCTGGTCTATACCCAGCCGGAGCCGCGCATCGCCTTCCTCGAGGGGGGGATGCCGGCGGCGGTCGCCGCCGCCGCCGAGAGCCGCTTCGTCCTCCTCGGCTGGTTCCGCGAGCGACGCTGCGTGCTGGTGGAGATCAGGGAAGAGCAGTCCCTGTCATTGCCGCGGCATGCCTCATTCGAAGAGCTGCGCCCGCTGTCGCCGCTCCTCGCCGGCGAAGAGGCAGGCCTCCTCGCCTACGCGCGGGCGCTCTCGATCTGGCGCGCGCGCCAGCGGTACTGTGGCGCCTGTGGCGCCGCGACGATTCCGCAGCGTGCGGGACACTGCCTGCGCTGCTCCGACGAGGGCTGCGCGCAGGAGTTCTTTCCGCGGCTGGACCCCGCGATCATCGTGCTGGTCACGGATGGAGAGCGAGCGCTCCTCGGTCGGCAGGCGACCTGGCCGGCGGGGCGCTACTCGACCATCGCGGGCTTCGTCGAGCCGGGTGAAAGCCTCGAGGATGCCGTCGCGCGCGAGGTGATGGAGGAGACCGGCGTGCCGGTCATCGGCGCCCGGTACGACTCCTCCCAGCCCTGGCCCTTCCCGGCCTCGATCATGATCGGCTTTCGCGCCCGGGCACGGCCCGGCAGCCCGGCCCGGGGCACCGGCGAGCTCGAGGATGCGCGCTGGTTCACCCGGGAAGAGATCCGCGCGGGTGCCGCCCTGCTGCCGCCAGCACATTCGATCTCGCGCCGTCTGATCAGTGGCTGGATGGAAGGCAAGTAGGCCGGTATGTGCCTGCTCGTGCTCGCGTGGCAAGCGCACCCACGGTACCGGCTGGTGATCGCGGCCAATCGCGACGAATACCACGACCGCCCGGCCGCGCCGCTCGCCCGCTGGTCCGCTCCCCCCGACATTCTTGCCGGAAAGGATCTGCGTGCCGGCGGCACCTGGTTGGGCATCGATCGCCGGCGCCGCTTCGGCGTGGTCACGAACTTCCGCGAGCTCGTGCGCGCGCCCCCGCAAGCTCCCACGCGCGGAGGGCTGATCCCGCAATACCTCGACGGCGCTGCCGCTCCCGGCGAATACCTCGGCGCGCTGGCGCGCGAAGCAGCAGGATATGGCGGCTTCAACCTGCTGTTGGCGGATGCCGATTCCCTCTGGTACGCCTCGAACCGCTCGGCCGCGTTCGCGCGCGCGCTCACGCCGGGCGTTCACGGGCTGTCCAACGAGCGGCTCGACACGCCCTGGCCAAAATTGCGCCGCGTGCGGCGCGGCTTCGAGGCCTGGCTTCGCGGGGGCGGCACCGCGGAAGGCGGCGATCTCTTCCGGCTGCTGGCGGACCGCACGCCTGCGGCGGCCGGGGAAGTCCTGCCGAGCACCGGCCTCTCCCCGGAATGGGAGCGAACCCTCTCCTCCCCCTTCGTCTGCGACGCGAGATACGGCACACGCTGCTCCACTCTCGTGGCCATCGAGCCCTCGGGCGCCTGTTTCCTTGCCGAGCGGCGCTTCGACCCGGCGGGCACCTGCGTCGGCGAGACCGAATACCGCCTCACGCCTGAAGAGTGGCCGGCAATCCCTGCCCGGGCCGCTGAGACCCGCTAGCGCCAGGAACCGGCGCCCCGGGGGAGCCCCCTGAGACCCGTCAGCGCAAGGAACCGGCGCCCCGGGAAACGGTCACGTTTACAATTCGCGTTTCATCCGCCTGGGATTCGTCGCACGTATCAATGGCGCAGCGCAATTCGTTACTCGGGGCTCGAGTGCAACGGCGGGCCTCGGGGGTCCTCGTGCTGCTCCTCGCATGCATCTTTGCCGGGCCGCAGGCGCGGGCGGGCGTGACGATCACCATCAATGGCGTGAGCGATCCGCTGCGCAGCAACGTGCTCGCCTACCTCAGCTTCGCCCGCTATCAGCGCAGCAAGGACCTGACCGCCGACAGCGTCGACCGGCTGCAGAGCCGCATCGGCCGCGAAGTGCGCTCGGCACTGCGCCCGTTCGGATATTTCCAGCCGGAGGTGCACTCGAGCGTTACGCCCTCCGCGCCCGGCAACTGGCAGGTGACGATCGCGATCGATCCCGGCACCCCGGTCATTCTGCGCAGCGTCAGCGTGCAAGTCCTCGGTCCGGGCGCGAGAGCCAAGCGGTTCCAGCGCATCACCGCAGACCTGCCCCTGCACGTCGGGGAGCGGCTCGATGAGGCCGCCTACGAGGCCGTCAAGAACAGCCTGCTGCAGACAGCGGCCACGTACGGGTACCTCGACGCGAAGCTGACCCGGCACGAGCTGCAGGTCGATCCCGCGGCCCATACGGCAAGCATCGCGCTCGAGCTCGACACCGGCGTGCGTTACCGGTTCGGCGACACCACCATCCGGCAGCACGCCGTGAGCGAGAAGCTCGTGCGCCGCTATCTGCGCTACCGCAAAAGTCAGCCGTTCGACCTGACGCGGGTGCTGCGCACCCAGTTCGCGCTCGACGACAGCGAGTACTTCAGCAACCTCGAAGTACTCACCGGAACGCCCGATAAAGCCGATCACACCGTGCCGGTGAGCATCCATGCCGACCCCAACCGCCCCAACGTGTACTCGATCGCGGCCGGATACGAGACCGACACCGGCGCGCGCGGCATCCTCAGCTGGCAGGATCGGCGGGTAAACTCGTACGGCCACAAGATGAGTGTCGATCTGGAAGCCGCCCAGGTGACCAAGTACAGCCTGCAAAGCCGCTACATCATCCCGATCGGCGACCCCGCCGTCGAGAATCTGACTCTCTCGGGCATCGTCGAGCAGCAGCAGCTGGCCGATGTCAATTCGCGCACCATGTCGCTCGGGCCGAGCGTGACCCGCGTGACCGGGCGGTGGCAGACCGTCTGGTTCGTCAACGGTGTGCATGCTACCGGGACGGTGCAGGGCGTTCCGGAGTGTCCGACGGGCAGCAGCGCCGCGCCCTATGCCCAGTGCCTGGACTCGACCGGCGCGCCGATCGCGAGCATCACGGCCGGGACGGCGAGCAACGACCTGCTGGTACCCGGAGTCGACATCGCCTCGGTGCCCAGGGGCTATCTCGGGGAGCCGATGTTCGAGCACGGGTTCTTCACCGAGATCCGCGGCTCTCAGGGGGCCTTCGGCTCGAAGGCGAACTTCCTGCAGATCCACATCCAGCTGCAGCGGGTCATCAATCTCGCGCCGAAGTGGCACTTGCTGCTGCGCGACGAATTCGGCGCGACGGTTGCGTCGCATTTCGAGCAGATGCCATCCGTCATGCGCTTCTTCGCCGGCGGCGAGGGCAGCGTCCGCGGTTTCGCCTACAACGCGCTTTCGCCTACCCAGGATTTCTGTGAGAACGTCGTCTCCTCGAAGGGCAGCTCCCGGCAGGAGTGCGTTCTCGATCAGAAGGCGGGCGGCAAGAACTTGATCACCGGATCGGTGGAGCTCGATCGCGACCTGCCGAAAAACTTCGGTCTGGCCGTCTTCTTCGACTATGGCAACGCCTTCAATCACTTCGGACCGCAGGAGCAGACCCTGGTCAACGGCCGGCAAATCAGGGAGCCGCTGATCGAATACGGCGCCGGCATCGGATTTCGCGTCCGCCTGCCGGTCCTGACGCTCGGCATCGACATCGGCCAGCCGCTCTCGCAGTCGGGAAGCCCGCGGCTTTACATCAACTTCTCACCGAAGCTCTGAGGCGCGGTAGACGCCGATGCGCCGATTCCTGCTGCTCGCCACCGCGCTTTTCGTTCTGCTCGCCATCGGCCTGCCCTGCGCCGCGACCTACACGGTGCTTTACACCCAGAGCGGACTGCGCTTCGTCGCGCGCCACCTGCCGCGGCGGTTCGGCAATGTCGGCGTTCGGGTCGAAGGTGTCAGCGGAACGATTGCCGGCGGTGCGCACGCGGCAAGGGTCGAGATCGACCAGGAGCGTGTGCACCTGCTGATCCGCGGCATATCCACCCGGGTGCGGCTGGAGCCGCTGCTCTGGCAAACCGTCGTCGCGCCGGACACGACGATCGACAGCGTCGAAGTCGAGGTCAAACGCCAGACATCACCGCCGTCGGGGTCACCCCATGCTCCGCAATTCCTGCCGCAGTGGCTGACCATCCACATTGGCCATGCCGACATCGGCAGCGCCTTGGTCGTGATACCCAACGGCACGCGGATCACCGGTACGCAGATCTCCGGGTCCGCGGTGTTGCGGCACCG
>DASYGA010000396.1:0-6493 GCA_036000265.1 Steroidobacteraceae bacterium
CGCTCGAGCAGATCGGTATGCAGGCCGCCGCGGAATTCAAAGGGCCGAAAGGCTACGAGGTCGGCTACGACCTCTTCAGCATCAACGGCAAGATGCTGGGAGAAGGGGAGCCCATCCGCGTGAAACAGGGCGAGCGCGTCCTGCTGCACGTGCTCAATGCGAGCGCGACCGAGATCCGAAGCCTCGCCCTCCCCGGCCACGCATTCTACGTCGTTGCGCTGGATGGCAACCCGGTACCCACACCGGCCGATGTGCCGGTGTTGTGGATCGGAACCGCCGAGCGGGTTTCGGCGATCGTCGAGATGAACGATCCGGGCGTCTGGGTTCTGGGTGATCTCACCGATGACGATCGCCGCCGCGGGATGGGTATAGTCATCGAATATGCCGGCCGCCACGGCAAGCCGCAATGGATCAAGCCGAAGCCATTCCACTGGGATTACACGCGCTGCGGGCAAGCTGATGCGCGGCCAGCCACCCCGGATGAGACGATTGAGATCACCGTGGTCAAGCAGAACGAGGCTGCGGGCGGCTTCAACGTCTGGACTCTCAATGGCGAAGCATTCTCGATGGCCACGATGAAGCCGATGTACACGGTCCATCGTGGCGGACGTTATCGGTTGAAGATCCGCAACGCCAGCGACGACATTCATCCCCTGCACCTGCACCGGCACAGCTTCGAGCTGACGCGGATCGCCGGCAAGCCGACCGCCGGCGTCATGAAGGACGTGGTCATGCTCGGCGGATATCAGGAGGCGGAATTCGATTTCGTCGCCGATAATCCGGGTTTGACGCTCTTCCATTGCCACCAACAGCTGCACATGGATTTCGGGTTCATGGCGCTGTTCCGGTACGCCTAGCCAAGCATCTCATTCAGCTGCCATCATGCACGCGTACACCCTGTCTGCTCCCCCATGCCGCCGCCTGCGCGCCCGCCCTCTGCCATGGCTCGCGCTCGGTTCCGTGCTTTCGGCTGGCTTTCTGCTTGCTGCGCCTCGAGCGTCGAGCGCGAGCCCGCTCAGCGGACCGCAACTCGTGCAGCTCTTGCGGGCAGGGGGCTGTGTGCTCGTCATGCGCCATGCGCAGGCGCCAAGCACCCTCCCCGATGCATCTATAGCCGAGCCGGGCAATCCGGGTCATGAGCGCCAACTCGATGCGGCGGGCAAGGCGAGCGCCCGTGCGCTCGGGGCAGCCCTGCGGACGCTGAGCATTCCCGTAGGCCCGATCTACTCCAGCCCCACCTATCGCGCGCTCGAGACCATCCGGCTGGCGCGATTTGGCATTCCGAAAGTCGTTGAGCCGCTGGCCGAGGGCGGGCAGCGAATGATGGGCGCCGCCGATCGCGCCAATGGCCGTTGGCTACGCCGAGCCGCGGAGCGACTGCCACCGTCTGGCAGCAATACGCTCATTGTCACGCACACACCCAATATTGTCGGCGCATTCGGCCGCGACGTTGCCGATATCCACGCCGCCGAGATTATCGTGTTCGAGCCGAAGACCGGAGGGCGCACTCAGCTGCTAGGCCGCATCACGGTCGAGGAATGGCAGCAACTCGCGCGGCAACGGTAGCGGCGCATCGCACGCCGGCCCCGCGGGAGTTTCTGACTCAGTCGGCCGACGGAGCGCGAAGCACGAACTCCTACAGACTGGACTTCTCATCGACAGTCTCTCGTGCTGAGCAGCGAGGCTCAGATAGCCCATGCCCGTGCGCACCCACTGGGCAAGTTACGGTCGGGGAGTGCGCTGCAATGCCACGGCCATCCGCCCTGCGTGCCGAGATCGCGCCAGCCGCACTGGGGCACCGGTAGCACGCGCAGCAGCAACTCCTGGCCCGGCAAGATATCCCGTGAGAAATCGACGATCGGAAGTCTCTGGCGTATGACGCGCATCTTTCCAAAATCAGGGCACATCGGGAAGTGCGTATGGTGCGCCGAGCCCCGGCAGGGTCAGCATACGACAGCGCCATGAGCGGCGCCAACAACCTGGAGACCCCAGCCATGAAAGTCGCCACCATTTGCAAGCGCGGGGCTGTGACCGTCACTCCTCGCCAGGAAATCATCGCTGCCGCCGCGCTGATGCGCGAAAGGCACGTCGGATTTCTGGTGGTCGTCGAGCAACATGGGAGGCCGGTCGGCGTGCTCACCGACCGCGCCATCGTCGTTTCCGTGGTGGCGAAGGGAGCCGACCCCAGCCTCCTGACGGTCGGCGACATCATGACTGAGGATCCGATCACGGCACACGAGGATGACTCAGTCGAGCACGCTCTGCGCACGATGCACCGCTTGGGCGTACACCGGCTGCCCGTGGTCGGAGCCAAGGGTCAGCTCACCGGAGTCCTGTCCTTCGACGACGTGCTCGATGTCATTGCGGCCGAGATGGGCGAAGTGTCTGGAGCAGTGCACAGCGGGCAGCAGATCGAAGGTGCGCTGCGCCCTGAAGACACCAAGGTCGGTTGAGCGCAACGGCATCCGTGCGACCGGCCGAGGCTCTGATGCAGATACAATATGACCGAGCCGCGCAGGGCCGGGCCACACGAGCCAACAGGCGATGCTCGTCGGCGAATAACGGATCGAATGGAAATGCGTCCATGACTGCGCTCCCGCTCCCTCGGGATTGAGGGGCCGGCGGCGAAAGACGCCCTGGCGTGCTCGCCAGTCGCCATTCGTGATTGTGCGTATGCCCTCGGACCGGGGGAGCCCGCAGACTTCCGCTTCTCAGCGCCGCTTGGCCGCGCGCTTGCTCGCCGCCGAGTGATCGATCTCGTCGGGTCGCCAGGGCCTGCCCTGCCGTTCCTCGATATACGCGCGTTCAATTTCCAGGAAGTGATCAAGAAGGCCTGCTGCGCTCCGAACGCAGAGAGCGCTCGAGCTCAGCTTCCGCGCCAAGCCAATCCTCGAGCTCGTGGCCGGACTCGAAGCTTCGCCGCTCCGCACGAAAGTAAGCCGCCTCGGCGATCATCGTGTGGCGCTGCACCGGGTCTCGGGCTCGCACTCGCAGAGGCGGATACCTGCGCTTGCCCCGCATCTGCTCGAACATGCGCCCTGCGCCGAAGGCAGGCTGGTACGGCGAATTGGTCACGGCACTCGTCCTCCGAAGCGCTCCATGTGCTCTACGTGGCGCCAAGGTCTCCCGTTCCGGCTCTCGAATACATTCGTAGTTGTACTTAGGCGAATTTCCAGCCGCGGCATTGCGCCGACCCGCCGCACAGGTCGTGCCCGCGGTCACGTGCATGTGCATAAGGCATGCCGCGGGATGCCCCAGCGCATTGCAGCCGATTACGCATAAGCGCGTATTGGCGTCGCTTCCAGTGCTGGCAAGATCATTGCACAACGACGCGGGAGGGTTGGCGATGGAGCATCGATGGGGAATCCGCAATTTGCTCAACGTATCGGTACGTTTGGAGGCTCTCCCGAGCCCGAGTTCGTTCGCGTTCGCAAGGCTGCGCAATGTAAGCTCGAGCGGGGCTTACGTTCAGACAAGGGCTGCATCGAAGATCGCGTGGCCTCGCCCGCTCGGCCGCTTGCGCGAATTGAGATCCTCAACTCGAGCGGATGTATGGTCGGACGTATCCGTAGCCGCGCGAAGTACCGCGGGCAGCCGTCTTTGATCCCTCTTCGCACCCAGTCGATCGACGGAGGCTTCTCATGACTTCAATCATGCTGGCGGATGGAAACATCAACCTTGATGCGGCATTGATCGCCACCGACCTCGGTCTCGATTGCCCGGGGGTGCTCGAGGCAATACGTGGCCGCCGACTCACGGCGGTCTGCGAGCGAGGCGTCGACGAGGACGCAGGCCGTCATCGAGTGACCCTCTACCATGGGAACACTCGGTTGCGCCTGATCGTTGCTGCGGACGGTCAGATCGTCGAGCGCTCGGTGGCTCGTCTGCACCCCATCGCGCGCAAGCCACCGATGAAGCGCCCGGGTGATCTGGCTCTGCGCGGTGAACCGTCAGCGCAGACAACGTTTGCCGGACAATCTCCTCGAGCCGCCGCCGGTGAACGTCACCGCGAAACCTAGGGAGGAGCGCACGTGCGAGAGTTGACGCAGTTTCTGAACGAGAACCATCGCTACTTTCCCGAGTGGGCCGACCGGCCCGAGACTTCGGGGCCTCCCGTCGAGGCGGATCACAATTCCTACCTCGCGGGCGGTTACTCCGAGGAGTTCGGCTACCGTGTGTCTGTCGATCAGCCTCCCGTCTTCTCGCCGCTCGACGGCGATCCGGATGGCAGCCGACTGTGGTACGTTCAGGTCACCGGTCTCCATCCAGGATATCCAGAGTGCGCCCGGCCCGATGATCGCAGCCGGTTTGGGCACGACGGAAAACGCGACGGCACGGAGGAGGCTCGCAGAGCGCGAACCGGCCCGATCGATGCCGGCGGTTCTGCAGGCGCGACACACAAGTCGGCGCCGCCCATCCACGTGATTTGGGTTGGCGGCCGTGCTCGAAGGGGCACGCCCGACGACAGCCTCGCGACCAGAGTCACCTCTCTCTGGAGAAGGTGGCGGCCCGCGCACCGCGGATGCTCCAACAGACTGGAGGCCAACAAATGAAAGCGTCGGACGCCATGGAGAGCAACCCGGTCACCGTCGCACCCGCAACGGCGATCGCGGATGCCGTACATCTGATGGTCACCCGCCGGATCAGCAGCCTTCCGGTCGTCAATGAGTTCGGCGAGGTTGTAGGGATGGTGAGCGAAGGAGACCTCCTGAGGCGGGTGGAGCTCGGAACCGCGGCTTCAAATTCGCGCTGGCTCACCTGGTTGGGCAGCCGCGGCCGTGCCGCACGCGAATACGTTCGCTCGCACGCGCGGAGGGTGCGTGAAGTGATGACCGCCGCCGTGGTCGCAGTGGCACCGGACACGGAGTTATCCGAAGTCGTCTTTCTGATGGAGTCACGGCACATCAAGCGCATTCCTGTGCTCGAGAATGGGCGTCTGATCGGGATAATCACGCGCTGGGGCCTGATGCGGGTGCTCGAGGGGCTGCTGCCGCGTGCAAGTGTCCGGCCCGTGGATGATGAGGAGCTGCGTCGCCGCTTGCTCTCCTCGGTGAAAGAGCAGAGTTGGGCTCCGCGCACTCCCTTTGACCTCAAGGTCGCGAACGGCGTAGTCGAATTCGTCGGGGTCGTAACGGACGAGCGCGAGCGCACCGCGCTGCGCGTGCTCGCGGAGAACACCCCGGGAGTGCGCAGCGTGGTGGATCATCTCCTTTGGGTCGATCTGATGTCCGGGGTCTCGCTCGACCCCCAACCGTGGGACCGCGCGGATGAGCCTCAGCGCAACGATGCCACGACCTCAGATCTGGGCTCCTCGTGACGAGCCGCGAGCGAGGAAGGTCAGGACCTGATCTCGCCGAAGCGGCCGCTCTCGAAGTCGGCGATCGCGCGGCGGATCTCCGCTTCGCTGTTCATCACGAAAGGACCGTAGCCGACGATCGGCTCCTCGATCGGCTCGCCGCTCAAGAGCAGCACGGTGGCATCGCTGTTGGCTTCCAGCGCCACCTCACGCCCTGCGCGCTCGAGCATCACCATCTGGGCATCGCGAGCGATCTCGCTGCCGTTCACCTGCACCGTGCCGTGCAGCACGACGAGCGCCAGGGTGTGCCCTTCCGGCAGCTCGAGCCGCGCCTCGCGTCCCTGGCGTAACCGGATGTCCCACACGTTGATCGGAGTATGGGTCTGCGCAGGACCGCGCTGTCCGCCGTACTCGCCGGCGATCACCCGTACCCTGCCCGCCTCCTCGGGCAAGCCGACCGCAGGGATGTCTCGGTCGAGCAAGCTCTGGTAGTGCGGCGCGCCCATCTTGGCGCGCGCCGGCAGGTTCACCCATAACTGCACCATCTCCAGCGTACCGCCGGTGCGGGTGAATTCGCGCGAGTGGAATTCCTCGTGCAGGATGCCGGAAGCCGCCGTCATCCACTGCACATCCCCGCGTCCGATCTTGCCGCCCGCACCGGTCGAATCGCGGTGCTCGACCTCGCCTTCATAGACGATGGTGACGGTCTCGAAGCCACGATGGGGATGCTCACCGACGCCGCGCGGGCGCGCGGCGGGCTCGAACTTCATCGGACCCGCATAATCGAGCAACAGGAACGGACTGACGTGCCGGCCCATCGCATCGTAGGAAAACAGTGAACGAACCGGAAAACCGTCCCCCACCCAATGCTGACGGGGTGCCGCGTGGACGCCGAGAATCTTCTTCATGGTCTTCTCCTTGCAAGCGGCCGGGGCGGCCGCCGGAATGAGCACAACTTAGACCTGCAAGACCCCATTCGCCAGTCCGCGTGGCTTATCCTCAGAGTCCTATTTTCGGAACGCCGGTGAGGAGGTAGCACCATGCAGGACTTGAATGACCTGTATTACTTCGCACAAGTCGTCGAGCACCAGGGTTTCGCGCCTGCGGGGCGCGCGCTGGGCGTACCGAAATCCAAGCTCAGCCGGCGCATCGCGGTTCTGGAGCAACGCCTGGGTGTACGCCTGCTGCAGCGTTCCA
>DASYGA010000045.1:0-7430 GCA_036000265.1 Steroidobacteraceae bacterium
GACGAACGAGGCCTACGTTGCCGCGGCGGATGCTGGGTTGCGCTGGGCAGGCTATCCGCGGCAGTACGGCATCCGTGTCATGAAGACCTTCTAGACGGACGGCGAGGCGGCAGGAGGGTCGCAACAGGTCATGATTCGGTCATTGTGAGGATACGGACGAGGATGATGCAGCGGTTCGCTTTGACGGTGGACAAGTTCCTGGATCACGCCGCCAAATGGCACGGAACAACGTGCGTGGTATCGGCGGGCGGGGATGGCGAGGCTGACCGGATCACCTATCGGCAGCTGCACGAGCGCTGCCGGCTGGCCTCCGGCGCGATGCTGGATCAGGGACTCGGGCAGGGCGACAGGATCGCGACCCTCGCCTGGAACACGCAGGACCATCTGACGCTGTATTACGCCGCGATGGGCGCCGGGCTGGTATGTCACACGTTGAATCCGCGCCTGAGCCTTGCCCATCTTGCCGAGATGGTCAATGAAGCGCAGGACCGCTGGATCGCGGTCGGCGCGGGCTTGCAGCCGCTGGCGCGGCAGCTGCTTGCGAGCTGCCCGACGCTGCAGGCGGTGATTCTGCTCGATGGCCAGGGGCCGGAGGAGGATTCGCAGCATCGGCAGCAGCTGTGGAGTCTCGAGGAGTTGCTGCGGCGCTTCGGGCGCATCGCGCCCTGGGGCGGCTTCGACGAGGAGGCGCCGGCCGGGCTCTGCTACACCTCCGGCACGATCGGCAAACCGCGAGGGGTGCTCTACAGCCATCGCTCCAATTACCTGCACACGCTGCGTGCGCTGCAGGCCGATGCAGTGGCACTGAGCGCGGAAGATGCGGTGCTGGTGGCGGTGCCGATGTTCCACGCCAACGGCTGGGGATTCCCGTTCGCCGCCCCGGCGGCGGGCGCGAAGATGGTCCTGCCGGGGAGGAGCACCGAAGCGGCTCACCTGTGCGAGCTGATCGCCAGCGAGCGGGTGACGGTGGCGGCCGCCGTGCAGACCGTGTGGCTCGGGCTCGTCGAGCATCTCGAGAAGACGGGCGGGGAGCTGCCGACTCTTCGCCGTATCATCATCGGCGGCTCGCATTGCCCGGAAGCGTTGCTGCGGCGGATCGAGGAGCGTCTCGAAGTGCGAGTGCAGACCAGTTGGGGCATGACGGAGCTGTCGCCTCTCGGAACGATCGAGCCGTCGAATGTCCCGCCTCGTTCCGGTGCGCGGACATCGGGGCGGCCGCCGATGGGGCTCGATTTGAAGCTGGTGGACGCCGACGGCCTCGCCCTGCCCGAGCAGCGCAGGCACATCGGGCGTTTGCGGGTGAAGGGCGCGAGCGTGGCGGAGCGCTACTTCAACCAACCGGAGCCGATGCTCGACGAGGAAGGTTACCTCGATACCGGCGATCTCGCCCTGATCGATGAATGTGGTTACCTGACGATTACCGGTCGCGCCAAGGATCTGATCAAATCGGGCGGCGAGTGGATCAACCCGCGGGAAATCGAGGACATCATCGGCAGCCTGCCCGAGGTCGGCCTCGCGGCCGTGGTCGGACGGCCACATGCGAAATGGGGTGAGCGGCCGGTTCTGATCATCGAGCCGCGCAGCGAGCGTACAATCGAGCGGGAAGCACTCCTGGCCGCGCTGCGCGGCAAGGTGCCGGACTGGTGGCTGCCGGAGGAGATCGCGTTCGTCGAGAGGATGCCGCTCGCCGCGACGGGAAAGATCGACAAGCAGCGCCTGCGCGCGGATCTTGCACGCGGCTAGGGCGGGGCGGTCGCAACGCGAATGGTGCTAATCTTCGCGCTCCCCAGGCGGCTTTTCGTGGAAGGGTGCGAAGATGGCGAGGCGTCTGACGAACAGGCGAAGGCCGCGTACCAAGGCGGAGCAGCGCGCCGAGACGCTCGAGCAGATGCTGGATGCCGCCGAATACCTGTTCTCCAAACACGGCTTGAACGGCGTGACGCTGCGCGACGTCGCGTTGAAAGTCGGCGTGCACACCTCGCTCATGCACTACTACTTCGCCGACAAGCGGCGCCTCTTCGAGGCGGTGTTCACGCGGCGGGCCGGCACGACCAGCAGCCGCAGACTCGACGCCCTGGATCACTACGAGCGCGAATGCGACGGGTCACCGACGGTCGAAGGGGCTTTGCGCGCCTTCCTGGACACGGACCTGGAGCTCTATATCAACGGCGGCGAGGGCTGGCGGAATTTCGCCGCCTTCGCCTCGCAGGTGAGCAACTCGCCGGAAGGGGCCGCGATGATGGATCTGCACTTCGACCCGGTGGTGCTGAAGCTGATCGGCATCCTGAAGAGGGCATTGCCCGGCTGCGCGGAGGCGGACATCTTCTGGGGCTACGATTTCGTGACCGGCGCATTCATGCATGTGCTCGGCCGCACCGGCCGCATCGATCGTCTCTCGAGCGGTGCGTGCAAGTCCGACGACTTTGCGGCGGCCAAGGACCGTCTGGCGCGTTTCATGGCGGCCGGGTTCGTGGCCCTGTGCGGCCACCCCGCACGGCCGGTCAAGCCGGCGGCCGGTCGCAGGAAGAGCGGCCGCTGAGCCGCGCGCGGGCGAAGCCGGGCGTCATCACGAGCTTCGCGCGCGATGGTGCGCCGGTCGCATCCCGGGCGGCGGTGTGGCAGCCTAGAGAGCTGCCGATGAGGAAACGAACGGTCTGCGAGGGGAAAACATGCCGGATACCAGATTCATCATCCGCAAAGCGGCGGTGCTCGGCGCCGGAGTGATGGGCGCTCAGATCGCGGCGCACCTGCTCGATGCGCGCGTGCCGACGATCCTGTTCGACCTGCCTGCAAAGGAAGGGGACAAGAGCGGCATCGTCAGAAAGGCCATCGAGGGGCTGAAGAAACTGCAGCCCTCACCGCTCGCCGGCCGGGACACCGCGGCCCTCATCCAGGCAGCCAACTACGAGGAGCATCTTGCGCTGCTCGGCGAATGCGACCTGGTGATCGAGGCGATCGCCGAGCGGCTGGACTGGAAGACCGACCTCTACCGCAGGATCGCGCCGCATCTGAAGCCGCGCGCCATCTTCGCATCCAACACCTCGGGACTGTCGATCGCGGCGCTCGCCGGGGCCTTGCCGCCGGAGCTGCGGCCACGGTTCTGCGGCGTACATTTCTTCAATCCGCCGCGCTACATGCATCTGGCGGAGATCATTCCCTGCGCGGATTCGCAGCCGGCCGTGCTCGATGAGCTGGAGCGCTTCCTCGTGACCACGCTCGGCAAGGGCGTGATCCGCGCCAAGGACACTCCCAACTTCGTCGCCAACCGCCTGGGAGTCTTCTCGATGCTGGCGACGATCGCCAATGCCGAGAAATTCGCCATCCCATTCGATGTCGTCGACGATCTCACCGGTCCGCGGCTCGGGCGGCCCAAATCCGCGACCTTCCGCACGGCCGATGTCGTGGGTCTCGATACCTTCGCCCATGTGGTCAAGACCATGCAGGAAGCCCTGCCGCAGGACCCGTGGCATGCTCTGTTCCGCTCCCCGCCGTGGCTCAGCAGGCTGATCGAGGCGGGCGCGCTCGGCGCCAAGACGCGAAGCGGCATCTATCGCAAGAAGGGCGAGGATCTGCGGGTGCTGGATCCGGTGAGCGGCGAGCACGTCGCCGCCGGCCACAAGGCCGAGGGCAGCGTCGTCGAGATCCTGAAGCTCGAAGATCCGGCGGAGCGGCTCAGGCGCCTGCGGGCGAGCGATCATCCCCAGGCGCAGTTTGTCTGGGCCTGCTTGCGCGACGTGTTCCACTACAGCGCACATCACCTCGCCGAGATCGCGCACTCCGCGCGCGACGTGGACTTCGCGATCCGGTGGGGCTTCGGCTGGAAACTGGGCCCATTCGAGATCTGGCAGGCGGCGGGCTGGACGCAAGTGGCGCGCTGGATCGAGGAGGACATCGGCGCCGGCAAGGCTCTCGCCAGCGCACCGCTGCCCGCCTGGGCGCGGGATCCCGAGCGCAAGGGCGCGCACTTCCCCGCAGGCTCGTATGATGCCGCCGGCAACAAGTTGGCGGGCCCCTCGACGCTCGATGTCTACCGGCGGCAGCTTTGGCCCGAGACCGTGCTCGGAACGGGCCGGGCGACTCTCGGCGAGACGGTGTACGAGAATCCGGGCGTGCGCGCGTTCACGACCGGGGACGACATCCTGGTGGTTTCCTTCAAAACCAAGGCGCACTCGGTCAGTCCGGACGTTCTCGCCGGCATCAACCGCGCGCTCGAGATCGCGGAGGAACGCTACCGGGGACTGGTCATCTGGCAGTCCGAGCCGCCTTTCTCCGTTGGAGCCAACCTGGAGTCGCTGCGCTCCGCGCTGACGGCGGGAGACTGGCGGACCATCGAGGGGATCATCTCGCTCTTCCAGAGGACCTCGATGCACCTGCGCTACAGCGCAGTTCCAACAGTGGCCGCAACTCAGGGCTACGTATTCGGCGGCGGCTGCGAGTTCGCGATGCATTGCGATCGGGTGGTCGCTGCGCTCGAGTCATACGTCGGCCTGGTGGAAGCGGGTGTGGGGCTCCTGCCGGCAGGCGGCGGCTGCAAGGAGCTCGCGCTGCGCGCGGCCCGGGAGAGCAAGGGCGATCCTTTTGCATCGCTGAAGGATTACTACATGCTGGTCGCGACAGCCAAAGCCGCGGGCAGCGGCATCGAGGCGCAGGATCTCGGTTATCTGCGGCCGAGCGACATCGTCGTGCTCAATTCCGGCGAGCTCCTGCACGTCGCCAAGCAGCAGGCGCTGGCGCTGTACGAAGCCGGCTACCGGCCGCCGGTGGCGGGCAGACGCTTCGCGGTTGCGGGTCGCGCCGGCGCCGCTTCCATCAAGGGACAGCTCGTCAACATGCTGGAAGGGCATTTCATCAGCGAGTACGACTTCGAGATCGGCGCGCGGATCGCGGAGGTCATGACCGGGGGTGACGTGGAGCCCGGCACCGAGGTGGACGAGGAGTGGCTCCTCGCCCTCGAGCGGCGGCATTTCCTCGAGCTGCTGCGCAGCCCCAAGACCCAGGAGCGCATCGCGCACACGCTCGCCACCGGCAAGCCGCTGCGAAACTAACCGGCGCCGAGGAGGGAAGATCATGTCCACACAGATTCGAGAAGCCTACATCGTCGCGGCGACGCGCACTCCGGTCGGCAAGGCTCCGCGCGGCATGCTGCGGCACGTGCGCCCGGACGACATGCTCGCGCACGTGTTGCAGAGCGTTCTGGCGCAGGTGCCGGCGATCGCGCCGGCGCAGGTCGGCGATGTCGTCGTTGGCTGCGCCTTCCCCGAGGCGGAGCAGGGACTCAACATGGCGCGCATCGGGGCGCTGCTGGCGGGGCTCCCCGACGGCGTGCCTGGCATCACGATCAACCGCTACTGCTCCTCGGGCCTCAATGCCGTGCAGATCGCCGCCGACCGCATCCGGGTGGGCGAGGCCGACGTGGTCATCGCGGCGGGCGCGGAGTCGATGTCGATGGTGCCCATGATGGGCAACAAGGTCGCGCTCAACCCGGCGATCTTCGCCAAGGACGAGAATTACGCGATCGCCTACGGCATGGGCATCACCGCCGAGAAGGTGGCGAGCCAGTGGAAAGTGGCGCGCGAGGATCAGGACGCTTTCGCGCTGGAGTCGCATCGGCGCGCGGTGGCGGCGAGTGCCTCCGGAGCGTTCGCCGCGGAGATCTCGCCGATCGAAGTCACGCAACGGACACCCGACCTCGCGGTGGGCGAGGTGCGGTATTCGAAGAAGACCCTACGGCAGGACGAGGGCCCCCGGGCCGACACCTCGCTGCAGGCGCTGGCGAAGCTCAGGACCGTCTTCGATACCCGTGGCAGTGTCACGGCGGGCAACAGCTCGCAGACCTCTGATGGCGCGGGCGCCGTACTGCTCGTCTCGGAGAGCATCCTCAAGCGCTACGACCTGAGACCCATGGCGCGCTACGTCACCTTCGCGGTCCGGGGCGTGCCCCCCGCCATCATGGGTATCGGCCCCAAGGTGGCGATTCCGGCCGCTCTCGAGCAGGCCGGGATCGCGCGCGATGAGCTGCAGTGGATCGAGCTGAATGAGGCGTTCGCCGCGCAGGCGCTCGCGGTGATGCGTGACCTGAGCCTCGATCCAACCAAGGTCAACCCGCATGGCGGCGCGATAGCGCTCGGCCATCCCCTGGGTGCGACCGGGGCTATCCGCACCGCGACCCTGGTGCACGGCATGCGCGGGCGGGGCCTGAAGGGCTATGGCATGGTCACCATGTGCATCGGCACGGGGATGGGCGCGGCGGGGATACTGGAGATCCTCTGAGCACTGCAGTCGCGCGCCACTGCTCCCGCAGCCGGGCCAAGGGTGATCGAGCGCAGGCAGTGTGACAATCAGACCCCTCTACGGCGCGGTCGAGGCCGGCGGCACCAAGATCATATGCGCTGCCGGCTACGGCCCCGCGGAAATCCCGGAAGATGCGCGCGCGCTGATCCCGACAGCGGCTCCCGGCCCGACTCTCGCGGCCATCGTTGAATTCTTCGAGCGGATCACACGCCGGCACGGCGCGCTGGCAGGTATCGGCATCGCTGCGTTCGGGCCGATCGATCTCGATCGGCGCTCGCCAACGTGGGGACGGCTTCTGGCGACGCCGAAATCGGGCTGGTCGGGTTTTGACCTCGTGGCGCCACTTGCGCGCTTCGGCTGCCCTGTCGCGATCGATACCGATGTCAACGCCGCCGCGTTGGCGGAGGCGACACTCGGTACCGGCGCGGGATTCGGCTCGCTGGCATATGTGACCGTGGGAACCGGAATCGGCGGCGGGCTCGTGATGGGCGGCCGCACCGTCAAAGGCCTGCTCCATCCGGAGATGGGCCATATCCGGGTGCAACGCGATCCGCGGGATAGCGGTTTCGACGGAGTCTGTCCCTTCCACGGCGACTGCCTGGAAGGGCTGGCCAGCGGGCCGGCTGTGGCGGCTCGCTGGCAAACACGCATCGAGCATCTTCCGCAGCAGCATCCCGGCCGCGAGATCCTCGGCGGCTATCTCGGACAACTCGCCGCCGCCATCGCGCTGCTGGTCTCGTGCGAGCGGATCGTGTTTGGCGGTGGTGTCGTCTGCGGCGGCGCGCTGTTGCCCTACATCAGGCGTGCGGCCTGCCAGTTCCTCGGCGGCTATCTGCCGATCGAGACGCGGGCGGGCGGATTCGAGCGCTACATCACCTTGCCGGGGCTGGGAGACTTCGCGGGCACGGTCGGAGCGCTGCTGCTCGCCATGCAAGCGAGCGCGGCATGAAGGGACCGGGACCTTGACAGTGCTTGCAGGGGCAGTATCGTCCTGGCAAATATTGCGGGAGCAACCATGTCGCAGGCCTACTACACGCTCGACAACCTGCAGGCCGGCAAGAGCATCGGCTTCCTGGTGAAGCGCTGTGGCGGGCTGATGTCGCAGCTCGCGGAGCGGCGCTTTGCCAACGAGCAGGTGT
>DASYGA010000424.1:0-4154 GCA_036000265.1 Steroidobacteraceae bacterium
TGGCACTGACCCCGTTCACGATGATGTCCTTGAACTGCGGCGTGCCGGGGGTACCGCTGCAGGATCCGTAGTAGGCATTGACGACGATGAGGTGCTTCACCTGCGTCACGCAGGTGTTCGCGTACGTCACCCGCTGCACGGGACACTCCTGCCGCTGCCGGCGCAATCATCCAGTGCTTCCTGAATGCGGGCGGTATCGTCCGCCGACGGGGGCGAATCACGATCCGCCGTCGAGAACTGCGCTCCGAGGATCCTGCAGATGCGCGGGTACACGGGTGCCTGGAGGATGGGACGCAAATCGCCAGTGGCGTAGACCTGCGCACTGACACCGGTAGCAATCGAGGCGAGAGCGGCGCCCATGATGGCTTGACGAAGCATGTGGAAGCCCTCCTGAATCGCTTTTCGTATCGTCGGGACGGTTGCCGAAATTCTTCTTGGCACCACCCGTCTTGCTACCGGTAGCATGCCATGGTAGCCGGTTCATGCTTTTATCAGACCATTATTCGATATGACACCGGTCCCAGTAAAGAATAGCGGGATGCGGCGCGCGCCGCAAGACCCCTCATCGCGGCGCGGTCACTGGCGCCGCTGGCTGCATCGAGTACTCGATCTTCGCAGTCGATGCACCCGGATCCTCTCGCTGATCGTGGAGAAGGATCGCGCTTTGTGTCACGATCACGGCAGTCAGCGTCCGCAAATGAGAGTCAGAGGTGCGCGCCAGCGTCCGCACATTGCCGATCGTCTTGATTTTGCTGCTGGCGCCCGCCTTGGCTCAGGCCGGCGGCGGCCCGTTCGGCATCGATCACGAGCTCGGCAGGGGCGACACCGGCGTCTTCAGCCGCAACGCCCAGATCGGCCTCGAGTACGGCTCCTGGGTGTTCGTGGCCGCCGGCGCCCTCCTCCTCGGCAACGACGATCAGCTCGGCCACACGTTCTGGCAGTCGGCGGACTCGGCAGTGCTTGCCTCGCTCAGCGCTCAGGTGCTCAAGCACGCATTCAGCCGTCAACGCCCGATTCAGGGCGACAACCCCGACGCGTGGTTCCGCGGCCACGGCAACCAGAGCTTCCCGAGTGGCGAAGAGACATTGCAGGCGAGCTGGGTGACACCCTTCATTCTCGACTACTACCATGAGCACCCCTGGATCTGGGCGCTCGAGCTGCTGCCGCTTTACGACGGCTATGCCCGGATGAAGAGTCAGGCACACTGGCAGTCGGATATCATCGCGGGCTGGCTGCTTGGGTCCGGTTTCGGCTACTGGGCAGCACATCGCAAGGTGCCGCTGCTCGTCCAGATCCTTCCCGGGGGTCTCTCGGTCGGCTTCTACAAAAAATTCTGAGGATGCGCGCCTGCGGCGAATCGCCGCGCTGAAACATGGCTGATAAGACAAGGAATCCGCCGACCGACCTGTGGTCGCAGTGGCTGCTGCACGGGCGGTATGCGGGAGACGCGGAGTTCCGCAAGGCCGTACATGCACTCGTCGACCGCTACGTGGAGCGTTTGCTCGACGGTGCGCACCTGGCGGCGGGACATGTCCTCGTCGACGTTGGTGCGGGCGAGGGGCTCACGGCATTCCGTGCCATCGAGCGGATAGGGGCCATGCTGCACGTATGGCTCACCGACATGTCGGAGCCGATATTGCATCATGCCGAGACCCAGGCTGTCGCGCGCGGGATACGCAACCAGTGCACGTTCCTGCAATGTCCTGCCGATCACCTCGAGGGCATACCCGACTCGTCCGTGGATGTGGTGGTCACACGCTCCGTCCTGGCGTACGTCGCCGACAAGACTGCGGCGCTGCGGGAATTTCATCGCGTCCTGAAGCCTGGCGGACGCATTTCGCTGGCCGAGCCGGTATATCAGGACGACGCTCTGGCGGCGTCGGCCATGAGGTTGGCAATCGAGTCCACGCCGCCGAACCGCGTCAATCCGACGACGATCCTGCTGCACCGATGGAAGGCCGCTCAATACCCGGACACCGAGGAAAAAATCCTCGTTAGCCCGATCGCCAACTACTCCGAGCGGGACATGGTCCGCTTCGCGCAGGCAGCCGGCTTCATCGAGCTGCACCTGGAGCTGCACATCGATACGCTGCCCTCGATCGTGCGCTCATGGGACGTCTTCATCAACAGCTCCCCGCATCCGCTGGCCCCACCCTTGAGCGCCATCATGGCCGAGCGGTTCACGGCAGAGGAACGGCAACTGTTCGAGCGGGCCCTGCGGCCGGTGATCGAAGACCCGAAGGCGGTCACGACGGACCGCATGCTGTATTTGACGGCCAGCAAGCCCTCGGGATGAGGACCGACGCGCTGAGCTCACCACGTCTTCGTCAGCCCTACCGTCACCATCCGCCCGATGGGATTGCCGCTGCCGAAGTTGTCGTAGCCGAGCGCGTTATTGAAGAACGGCGGCTTGCTGTCGGCGATGTTGTTGACGGTAAGCGTCGCCTGCAGTCCCGAGAGAAAGCCGCTCGACGGGAGCGTATACGATGCGAACAGATCGACCGTCGCAAGGGAACTGACGCCTTGACCTCCTCCAATGGGCGCGAAGGAAGCATCCCGCGTGAGCGGGAAAGGCGCAGACCCGTTCCAATTGCGGTAATCGCCGAGATAGTTGGTGATCAAATGCACGGACAGCGCCGAGCGCATCCATCCCAGATCCAACCGGGCGCTGAACCTGTACGACGGGAATGTCGTATTGAACCCCGAAGTATTGAGGACACTGAACCATTCGCCTCCGCTGCCGAACTGCTGCATCATCTTGAGCTTCAAGGACTCGGAGAAATCGGCGCTCAAGGTTCCGATCGCCGTCGGCCGCACGTACTGCAGCTCGCCGTCGATGCCGTCGCCCTTCAGATTCAGAGCGTTCTGCTGCTGGTAGCTGTAGATCCAGTACACGGACGACGGCACCGCTCCCGTCTGCGGCCGGGACCCGACGATGGCTGCGATCTGGGCAGGACTAGCCCCGCCCGGATACAGGGTCAACAGGGGGCTGAGGCTGGGTGAGCTCACGGCGAAGGTCGCCAGCGGCGAGGTGATCAATCCAGCGTACTGGACGTTCCAGTACGTCACGCTGACGCGTAACCCGTGCAACTGCTGCGGCATCCAGTCGAATCCGGCGGACCAGTTTCTGCCGGTTTCGGGCTTGAGCTTGCTGTTCGGTCCATTGACCTGGATGCCGGTGACGGCCGGAGTACCGATGACGCAGACCGGAGTCGCCGCAGTACAGCCCGGCAGGCCGATCGCTCCGGGGAAGGCATTCGGGATCGATAGATGATTGACGTTGCTCACGTCGGTGTAGCCCGACTCCGCCGTCACACCATTGTCGCCGATGCTGGTGAGTGCGGGCGCCGTGAAGGATCGCGAGTAGTCGCCGCGCAGGGTCAAATCGCGGACCGGGCTCCAATCGAGCGCGAAGCGGGGATTCTTGGTGGAGCCGAAATCGCTGTAGTCGTCCACCCGGCCCGAAATGTCGACGTCCACCCGCCTCGCCAGAGGAACATGGTTGCCGGTGCCGAATATCGGGATCAGCGCTTCCGCGAAGACCGACTTGACGTCCCGTCCCCAATTCAAAGTGATGGCCTGCGAGCCTTCGCTTGCCGGTCCGGTATTGTTCGGCCTGATCACCTTCTCGGTGATGCCGTAGTGGACGTATTCGGCGCCGATGGCGCCTTTGACGGCTCCACCCGGCAGCTGAATCACAGTCCCGTCGAACTTCAGGGTGAGATCCTTGATGCTCTGGTACGTGATCTGCGACAGTGAGTTGTCCGCCAACCCGCTCAGTACCGGGCCCGAAGTGCCCGCCGCCGTCGGGCTCCAGACATCCAGGGCGCTGCTTCCGCTCAGGGGCAGGCTCGTGACGGTCGTGGTGGTACCCGGGATCGACGGGGTCAGCGGATTGCCGCCGGAATTGGTCGTGCCGTTGATGGCCAGATAGGCGCAGCTCACGCAAAGCGTGCCGGTCTGGTCATAAGTGCTGGTCGTGTTGCCGATCGTCGTGCCGAGCGTCGCCTCCCAATCACCGGCGAGGGACCAGTAGAGGTTCGCATTCCCCATGACGGATTGCTCGCCACCGGTATTGGCGGCCCCGGGCCCGAGGAGATTGTCCGCATCGAAATTGACCGTCTCCGAAGTAACGCCGGGCGGTCCCTGGAAAT
>DASYGA010000463.1:0-13830 GCA_036000265.1 Steroidobacteraceae bacterium
GCGCTCACCGTCATCGGGATGATCGTCGCTCTTTTCTGGTTCAACTGGCAGCTCGCGCTCATCTCTCTTGCCATTGGACCCATGGCGGGGGGGCTGGTCTCGACGGTCAACCGGCGCTTTCGCCGCTATGGGCGGCGCATCCAGGACTCGATGGGTGATGTCACGCGCATCGCCAAGGAGAGCTTCGAGGCGCCCCGCCTGGTGAAGGTGTACGAGGCGCAGCCGCATCTGCGCGCGCAGTTCGAGAGCGTCAACGAGCACAACCGCCACTCGTACATGCGCCTGATCCTCACCCGCGGCCTCGCGAATCCCACCGTGCAGCTCGTCAGTGCCGTGGGCGGCGCCGTGGTTCTCGCCCTCGCCATCCGCGACACGGTCGACGGGCGTATGACACCGGGAGACCTGCTGGGCTTTTTCACCGCACTGACCAGCATCGCGCAGCCGCTGCGCGAGCTCGTGAGCGTCGCCGACCCGCTGCAACAGGGCATCGCCGCGGCCGAGAGTCTCTTCGAGCTGATCGACGAGCCCGGCGAGCCCCGCGGCGGCGGCCACATCGCCGGCCGGGTGCGCGGCGATGTGGTGTTTCGCGATGTGACGTTCAGCTACCCGCAGGGCAAAGGACCCGCGCTGCGGAACATATCGCTCACCGTGCCGGCCGGCACCAGTCTCGCGATCGTGGGCCGCTCCGGCAGCGGCAAGTCGACGCTGGTGAGCCTGTTGCCACGGTTCTATGAGCTCGCGGCAGGCGCGATCCTGATCGACGGCCGCGACATCCGTGAGTACGACCTCACCAGCCTGCGCCAGCAGATCGCCGTCGTCAGTCAGGACGTTACGCTCTTCGACGACTCCATCCGTAACAACATCGCCTTCGGCCGCAAGGTATCGGAAAGCGACCTGCTGCGGGCGGCCGAGGCCGCGCACGTGCTGGAGTTCGTCTCCGGTCTTCCAGCCGGGCTCGACACCATGGTGGGCGAGCGCGGCGTGATGTTGTCGGGCGGCCAGCGCCAGCGCATCTCCATCGCGCGCGCGCTGCTCAAGGACGCTCCGCTACTCATTCTCGACGAGGCGACCTCGGCGCTCGATACCGAGGCGGAGCGTCACATCCAGGCCGCCCTGGCGCAACTCGTTCGCGACCGCACGACCTTCGTCATCGCGCACCGGCTCTCGACCGTGGAGCAGGCCGACCGGATCGTGGTGCTGGATGCCGGCGAGCTCGTCGAGAGCGGCACCCACGCGCAGCTGCTGGCACGCGACGGGCGCTACGCCCAGCTCTATAAATTGCAGTTCGCCGACTGAAGAGGTGTTGCGGCTCAGCTCGTGCGCTCGGGCGAGGCGTTGGCGAGCTCTTCGATCCTTGCGCACCGGGAGATCAGCACATCGAATGTCTCTGCATCGTCAAGCAGCAGACCATCACGGACCATTCGGTCGTAGTCACCGGCCAAAGCCAACAAAGCACCTCCGTCGGGCACCAGTAATTCCTTGGATTTCATTTGCTTGCATGGGTCCTAGGTGCGGACGAGTTTTGGCTGAAGCCGCCAGATGGACCCGGCGATGTGCCAGATTAAGTAGTTGGGCCTGTGGGGGAATATTCGTGATTTCGCAGAGGATGAGGCTGGAGCGGCGGCTGCTCAGGCTCTGGTACGAACAGCCAAGGCAGCCATCGGCGTTGCAGCCGCTTTCGTGGCTATACGGTGCAGCCGCCTCGGCGCGTCGGAACGCCTATAGGCACGGGTGGCTACGGTCGCATGCCGTCGGCAAGCCGGTGATCGTCATCGGCAATCTGACGGTGGGTGGCACCGGAAAGACCCCGCTTACGATCTGGCTTGCGACCTGTCTGCAGCGGCGCGGGATCGAGGTCGGTCTCGTTTCCCGGGGATACGGGCGCCGCGAGGGCGGCGTTCAGCTTGTCGCATCGAACTGTCCGTGGACGGAGGTAGGTGACGAGCCGCTGATCCTCCACCGGCGCAGCGGATGCATGACGACGGTCGCAAGCGACCGCGTGGCGGGCGCGCGTGAGCTGGTCGCAAGAGGGGCGCAAGTCATCCTGTCGGATGATGGCCTGCAACATCTGCGCATGAAGCGCGATTGCGAGATCGTCGTGGTCGATGGGAGCCGCGGTCTTGGCAACGGCCGTATGCTGCCAGCAGGGCCGCTGCGCGAGAGCGGATCCCGGGCGAGAGCCGCGGCTGCCCTCGTCATCAATGGCGGGTCGGACGGGGAGCCGGTTCGGGGCCTCTCGCCAGAGCTCGCCGCGGCGGCGCTGCGGATGCGGCTGGTGGCGGCCGAGGCACGGCAGGTGGCAGGCTCGGCAGGGGCGCAGCCGCTCGAGGCCTTTCGAGGCCGTCCGGTGCATGCCGTGGCAGGAATCGGTAATCCGCAGCGCTTCTTCGGCGATCTGCGCGCCCGCGGCCTCGAGGTCATCGAGCATCCTTTCCCCGACCATCACGCTCTGTCGCAGGCCGACCTCGACTTCGGCGATGGCCTGGCCGTGCTCATGACGGAGAAGGATGCCGTAAAATGCCGGCAGATCGCCGCCGCACGGGTCTGGTACGTGCCGGTCGAGGCGGCCTTCAGCGAAGCCGATTCGCGCCGGCTGCTCGACATAGTGATGCGCGCGATCGAGTCCTACATCCCTGCCGGAGGCTAGATACCCGATGGACGCCCGCCTGCTCGACATCCTCGCTTGCCCGGTCTGCAAGGGATCGCTCGTTTATCGGCGCGAGCCGCAGGTCCTCGTCTGCCGGATGGACCGCCTCGCCTATCCGATCCGCGACGACGTGCCGATCATGCTGGAGGAGGAGGCCCGGCAACTCACTGCCGACGATCCGCTCCTCGAGCGCTGAGCCGGCCCAGCCCGCAACGCTACCCCGTGACCGGCTCCTTCCACGTCGCCATTCCCGCGCGCCACGGCTCGACGCGCCTGCCGGGCAAGATGCTGGCACCAATCCAGGGCAAGCCGATGCTGCAGTGGGTCTACGAGCGTGCGCTGGCCTCCGGCGCTCGCGACGTGTTGATCGCGACGGATGATGAGGCGATCGCGGCGGCCGCGACCGCCTTCGGGGCGAGGGCATGTATGACCTCCGCCGCACACGCATCCGGAACCGACCGCCTGGCCGAACTTGCCGCCATCGAGCGCTGGCCGGAGGCCGACATCGTGGTCAATGTGCAGGGCGACGAGCCACTGATTCCGCCGGCACTCATCCGCCAGGTCGCCACCCTGTTGGAGTCAGACCCTGAAGCGGCGATCGCCACGCTGGCGGCGCCGGTGGAGTCGCTCGCGGAGTTTCTCGATCCCAATGCCGTGAAGGTGGTCGCCGACCCACATGGCAGGGCGCTCTATTTCAGCCGTGCGCCGGTTCCGTGGAATCGCGACGGCGCCCCGGAGGGGTTGTCGAGCCAGCGCGTTTTCGCCGGCGCCCGGCGGCACGTCGGGATCTATGCCTACCGGGTGGGCGCGTTGCGGCGCCTCGCTTCTCTGGCGCCCACACCACTGGAGAAAGCCGAGAAGCTCGAGCAGCTGCGTGCCCTGGAGAATGGTCTGGTGATCCGGGTGGCCGACGCCGCGGAAAGGCCGGGTCCCGACGTCAATACGGCCGAGGATCTCGTGCGCGTTACCAAATCGATAGCCTGATGAGTGCGCAACCGGGATCAGGATGGGCGTGATCTGCGGGGCCGCGGAGGGCTTCATCGTGAAGCTGCCGGTACCTGGCGCTTCCGGCAGCGGAGGTATAATTCGGTCATGTCAGGGCTTGCGCCAAGCTCAGGTTGTCAACTCGCGAACCGCCCCCACGTTCAGGCAGAGTAGCGCGTTCGCGTAACGGAAAGACCATGCGTATCAAATTGTTGCAAGAATCGTCGGCTCTCAGGGGCATGGCCGCGATAGCGGCCTTGTCGGCCCTCGTCCTGGGCCTCGCGGGCTGCGAAACCGCCCCGCCGCCGCGGCCGGCGCCGCCGCCGGTGGCTTATGCCGCTCCGCCGCCCAATACCACTGTCTACGCTTATCCGGAAAACGGCCAGTCGGCCGACCAGCAGAGCCGCGATCGCTACGAGTGCAGTCTCTGGGCGGTCCACCAGACCGGTTTCGACCCCAGCGCGCCGAACGTGCCCCCGGAGGACCGGGTGGTCGCGAGCGGGCCGCCGCCGGGCACCGGCACCGCGATCGGGGCCATAGCCGGCGCGGTCCTCGGCGCCGCCATCTCCGGTCCGTATGACCGGGGTGCGGGGGCGGTGTTCGGTGGTCTCACCGGCGCCATGATCGGCAGTGCCAGCGATGCCTCGCGCGTACAGCAGAACGAGATGCAGATGAGCGAGCAGGAGCGGCAGCAGGCGTTTGCAATGGCGGAGAAGGCGACGGATTACCGCCGGGCACTCAGCGCCTGCCTCTCCGGGCGGGGCTACAGCGTAAAGTAGCGCCGTCGTGAGAATCCTCTTCGTTTGCCTCGGCAACATCTGCCGCTCGCCGACGGCGGAGGTGGTTTTTCGCACCCTGGCATCGCGCGAGTCGCCGGATCTCGTGTTGGAAATCGACTCTGCCGGCACGGCCGGCTATCACGTAGGGGAGTTGCCGGATCGGCGGACGCGTCAAGCCGCAGCTCGTCGGGGCTATGACCTGTCGGCCTTGCGCGCGCGCGTGGTCGAGCCGCGCGACTTCGAGTATTTCGATCTCATCCTCGCCATGGACCGCGAGAACCTGCGTGCGCTGGAGCGGCGCGCGCCGCCGCAGGCACGCGAGCGGCTGCGGCTGTTTCTGGATTTCGCGCCGGAGGCCGGCATCGGCGAGGTACCGGACCCGTACTACGGCGGACCCAACGGCTTCGAGGACGTGCTCGACCTGATCGAGGCCGCTGCGCGCGGCCTGATCCAGCATCTACGCAACCGGACGCAAGCCGCGTAAGCCGCCGCACCGGCGCGCAACACGCGCCGGTGCGCATAACTCACCCCGACGTTATTCCTCTGGCCCGCCGTGGTCGCTGGGCGGAGACGGCCGGTCGGCTGGGGCTGACGACCAAACTACATAGGGCTTGGTCTCCCCCGAAGCGTGGCTTTCTGCCGGCGGCGTCGGCTCGAAGTGTGCAAGCGGCGCAGCCGGCTCCTCATGGCGCTTGGGGACCTCGACCTCGCGCTGCTCTCTCGGCTGCCTCTCCTCCGGCGCAGCAAATGATTCCCTCGGAGCTGATGGCTCGTGGTAGTGCTCGTGCGCACCGTTTGACGCTGTGCCGGCGGAGAGTTCGGCTGGTCCGCCCTCATGATTGGCGCTGGGCGCTCCTCTGAGCCCGGATGGCTCACGAGCGGCGCCGCCTTCCCGGTCGCGGCCTCCGCCACCACCCCGGCCGCCCCGCCGACCTCTGCGACGACCGCGGCGCTCGCCGCGCTCCGGGCGATCGCCCGAGACCTGGCGCTGCTGCTCTCGCTGCTCTGCGCCAGCTTCGATACCCGGGCGCGGCTCGTCTGCTGCCGACGATGCCGGTGCGCTCATCGCTGACTCCGTGGGGCGCTGGCTGACATCGCGATCGCGCTGACGATCGTGATCCGGGACCTGCTCGCGCCGGGTGCGATCACGTCCGTCACTGCCGCGTCCTTCGGCGCGCCGGCCCTCGCCGTGGCCACGGCGTTGGCCTCCCTCGGAGCGGCGCGGCTGTCGGGAATGCTCCCGTCGCCCGTCGTGACGCCTCTCGCCGCCGCCATGCGAGCGATGGGTGGAGCTGCTTGCCGGTGCCGCGGCCGCCTGCGGTGCTGCAGCCACAGGCGCCGGCTGTCCAACTTCGGATTCACCCACGAAGAGCTTCTTGAACCACCCGCGCAGGCCGCCGTTGGCAGGATGCTCCGCCGCGACGACTGCCTCCGGAGCAGGTGCCGCCGCAGTCACGGGTGTCGCATGCGCCATGATCGGGGCCGGCGTGCTCGGCAACAGCGCCGCCACGGCCGGGACTTCCGCCGGCGGCCGCTTGTCGCGCGCGCTGCCCGGCTCGGCGGGCTCCGCCGCCGTCGGCATGAGATAGCTCGTCTGCCGGTTCTCGGGCAGATCGACCTCATCGTCCCTGACTCGCCTGATGGAGTACCCCGGCGTCTGCATGTTGGGATTAGGGACGATCACGAGCTCGGCCGAGCTGCGATCCTCCAATGTGCGCAGCCACTCGCGCTTCTCATTGAAAAGATACGTCGCCACCTCCACGGGAAGCTGGGCGATCACCCGCGAGGTGCGATCCTTGCGCAGCTCCTCGCCGATCAGCCGCAGCACCGCCAGGGTCATCGATTCGACGCTGCGGATGCTGCCGATGCCGACACAGCGCGGGCAGACGATGTGGCTGGATTCTCCGAGCGAGGGGCGCAGCCGCTGACGCGACATCTCCAGCAGCCCGAAGCGCGAGAGCTTCCCGATCTGGATGCGCGCGCGGTCCATGCGCACCGCATCGCGCAGCCGGTCCTCGACCTCGCGCTGGTTCTTGCTCGACTCCATATCGATGAAGTCGATGACGATGAGGCCGCCGATATCGCGGATGCGCAGCTGGCGCGCGACCTCATCGGCCGCTTCGAGATTGGTGTTGAGCGCCGTGGTCTCGATGTCGCTGCCCTTGGTGGCGCGCGCCGAGTTGATGTCGATCGACACCAGCGCCTCGGTGTAGTCGATGACGATGCTGCCGCCCGAGGGCAGCTGCACCTTGTGCGCATAGGCGGACTCGATCTGGCTCTCGATCTGGTAGCGCGTGAAGAGCTGGATCTCGTCGTTGTAGAGCTTCAGCCGCCGATGCGCATCGGTGGGCATGAAGCGCTGCATGTACTCCTGCGCCTTGAGGAAAGCGGCCTGGTCGTCGACCAGCACCTCGCCGATGTCATCGGAGAGGTAATCGCGCAGAGCTCGCGTGACCGCATCGCTTTCCCGATAAACGAGGAACGGGGCGGGCCGGTCCTTGGCCGCGGTCGCGATCTGCTCCCACTGCGTGTTCAGATTATCGAGGTCCCACTGCAACTCCTCGACGGTGCGTCCGACGCCGGCAGTGCGCACGATCGCGCCCATGCCGTCGGGGATCTTCAGCTGATTCATCACCTCGCGCATCTGATCGCGGTCCTCGCCCTCGATGCGGCGGGAGACACCGCCGGCGCGCGGATTGTTCGGCATCAGCACGAGGAATCGGCCGGCGAGGCTGATGAAAGTGGTGAGCGCCGCTCCCTTGTTGCCGCGCTCCTCCTTTTCCACCTGCACCACCAGATCCTGCCCCTCGGCGAGAAGCTCGCGGATGTTCATCCGTCCGCCCTGCGGCTGCTGGCGGAAAAAATCGCGCGAGACCTCCTTCAGCGGCAGGAAGCCGTGTCGCGCCGCTCCATAGTCGACGAAGCAGGCCTCCAGGGAGGGCTCGACGCGGGAGATGCGGCCCTTGTAGACGTTGGCCTTTTTCTGTTCGCGGGAGGGAATCTCGATGCTGAGATCGAATAGCTTCTGTCCGTCAACCAGCGCGACCCGCAACTCCTCTTCCTGAGTCGCATTCACCAGCATTCTTTTCATGTGCCCCTACTGTCTCAAGTGGGGCCGGCAAGCAGGCGGGAGGCCGCAGCGCCAGCGCGCTACGATGGCGAAGATTCCTCACACTCGGCGCATGCGCTCGAGCCTCGATATACGAGTCGATGCCCGCCTCGCGGTGGGCGGGGTGCCGGAAAAGCTTCGGTGCTCTCAATCTACTATGTCGCGGCCCGCGGAACCCAGAGCGGAGGGGTTCAACGCCGGCTGCGCAATCTTGTCGGCCCAATACGATGGCCTCTATGAGGGAGGTCCAACTAACACGCGGCGCGGTACGCCGCTTACCATTGGCGCGTCCGAACAGCGGACGGCGCGCGGAGTATACTTCAAAGAATACTGTAGAAACAGCGCCTTACATTAAGGATACACGTGCCTGAGGACGATTCCCCGGTTTCCCGGGGTGAAAGCGCGCGCCCGGACCCCGTCCGGGCGGGGGAAAACCGCGGCCGGGGCCATGGGGTGCGGCACTTCGACGTCGAGGAGGGGGAGGCCGGGCAGCGCCTGGACAAGTACCTGGCCCGGCGTCTCGGCGATGTGCCCCGCACGCGGATTTTCCGCATCATTCGCAAGGGGGAGGTGCGCATCAACGGCCGGCGCGCGGGGCCGGATGCGCGGTTGAGCGCCAACGACAAGGTGCGCGTGCCGCCCTTGTGGGAGGAAGCCGAGCAGGGTGCGGGGCGGATCCAGCGCGGGCCGCCGGCGACGATGGTGGCAGCTCTCGCGCGAGCCATCGTGCAGGAGACGGACCGGCTGCTCGTCCTCGACAAGCCGGCAGGCATTGCGGTGCACGGCGGCAGCGGCATCAGCTTCGGGGTGATCGAAGCGCTGCGCGCGCTCAGGCCCGATGAGTCGCTCGAGCTGATTCATCGCCTCGACCGCGACACCAGCGGCTGCCTCCTGGTCGCCCGCGATGCCGCGACGCTGCGCACCGTTCATGCGCTGCTGCGGGAGGGGCAGTGCGAGAAGCGCTATCTGGTGCTGGTCGCCGGCAAGTGGGACCTCGGCCGCAAGCGGATCGACGTGCCGTTGCGAACCGATACCAGGGTGGGCGGCGAGCGGACCGTACGCGCGGACGCCTCAGGCAAGCCCTCGGTCAGCGATTTCCGGCCCGTGCAGTTCTTCGGCACGCGCGCTCCCGGCGCGCCGCTGGCCACCCTGATGGAAGTGCACCTGCATACCGGCCGCACCCATCAGATCCGCGTGCACGCGAGCTATGCCGGGCATCCGGTGGCGGGCGATGAGAAGTACGGGGACGGGGAATTCAACGCCCGCATGCGCGAGCTCGGGCTGGCCAGGATGTTCCTGCACGCCCACATCATGAGCTTCGAGTGGCCGCAGGGCGGCACATTCAGCGCCAGCGCGCCGCTGCCCCCCGAGCTTGCCGCCGTGCTCGACCGTCTGCCGACCAAAGGCAAACGATGAGGCGCTGAGTCAGGCGACTGAGGCCAAAGGACTAAGGAAGAACGAAGCCGGCGCGTCGCAGCGCACAGGCGAGCCAGATCAGCGGCAGACCGATGATGGCGGTCGGATCGCGGCTCTCCATGCTTTCGAACAGGGAAATCCCCAGCCCCTCCGCGCGGAAGCCTCCCGCGCAATCGAACGGGCGCTCCCGCTCCACGTAGCGCTCGATCTCCTGGCCGGTGAGGCTGCGGAAGAACACGGTGGTCGTGTCGATGTGCACCATGCGGATGCCCGCTTGCGGAGCGATGACGGCGCAGGCGGTATGAAAGCGCGCGCTCGAGCCGCTGGCGGCGGTGAGCTGGGCGCGGCACCGCGCGGCATCCCCTGGCTTGTCGAGGACCCTGTTGTCGACCGCGGCGACCTGGTCGCTGCCGATCACCACGGCGTCGGGCCGGCGCGAGGCGATGGCCTGCGCCTTGGCGACCGCGAGCCGCAGCGCCCGGTCTGGCGGCAGCTCGCCGGGGACCGGGTCCTCCGGCGTTTGCGGGGGCAGGGCGGTGAAGGCGAGACCCAGGCGCTCGAGGAGCGAGCGGCGGTAGGGGGAGGTAGAGGCGAGAATCAGCTCGGGCATGAGGGGTTCCTGGTGAGCGTCCGCTTGCGGAGGCGGATCTCGGAAATGAGCCGCGCGAAACAAGGACTTAAGGATTGCGGCGGATTTTGACTTGCCGACAGCCGCTACCTATTATACGCGCCCCATGTCGCCGCCCTGGTCCCGGCCGCTCGATGTCGATCGGCTCTCCCGAGGCGAGGCCGAGATCGACCTCGAGGTCCCGCTGTCCGAGCTGCCGCGGTTGAAATCGCGGATACCGGGCATCGGTGGCAGCGTGCGCGGCTCGGCGCGGTTCCGGCGGCAGTCGGGCTTCGCCGTGGCGGAGCTGTCGTTCGCCGGCAAGGCGACGCTGCAATGCCAGCGTTGCATGCAGGCGATGGAGCTTGCCATCGAGAGCACGACGCCTGTGGCGCTGATCCTCGAGGAGGCGGCCGCCGCGCAGGTGCCGGAGGAGCTCGAGCCGGTGCTGGCCCGCGACGGACGCATCAGCACGGGCGAGCTGGTCGAGGAGGAGCTGCTGCTCGCCCTGCCGATCGTGCCGCTGCACGAGGAGCTGCGCGAGTGCGCGGTACCGGCGGCCGCACCGCTCCTCGATGCGCAGGCGCCGGAGCATGTGACCCAGCGGCCCTTCGCGGGGCTCGGCGAGCTGTTGAAACGCAAGTAGTCGGTTAGGTTGGTTTGTAGTCATCGCGCTTCGCGCACGAGGAAATTATGCCTGTTCAGAAAAGTCGCAAGACGCCCTCGCGGCGCGGCATGCATCGCTCCCACGACGGGCTCTCGGCACCCGCGCTCTCCACCGACCCGCAGTCGGGGGAGACGCACCTGCGTCATCGCATCACGCCGGATGGCTTCTACCGCGGCCGCCGCGTGATCGAGAAGCCCGCTGAGGCGGAAGAGCAGGAATAGCTCCTCCCCGCTGACGAGCGCCGGCGCACGGACCGTGCTGCCCATCGCCATCGACGTGATGAGCGGCGATCATCCGCCGCCCGAGTACATTGCCGGCGCGCTCGCCGCCTTGCGCGAGGACGGCGCTTTGCGCGCGCTCCTCGTCGGCAACCCCGATCTGATCGGACCGCGGGTCTCGACCCTTTCCGAGGACGTGCGCTCGCGCCTCGAGGTGGTGCCCGCGAGCCAGGTGGTCGAGATGAGCGAGAGTCCGCGCGAGGCGATCCGCCACAAGAAGGACTCCTCCATGCGGGTCGCGGTGGATCTGGTCAAGAGCGGGCGCGCCGCCGCGTGCGTGAGCGCCGGCAACACCGGCGCGCTCACCGCCATAGCGCATTTCGTACTGAAGACCCTGCCCGGTGTCGAGCGGGCCGCGATCATCTCGGCGATCCCGGCGGCCCACGGTCATACCCACATGCTCGACCTCGGTGCCAACACCAAGGCGACGCCGGAGCAGCTGCGCCAGTTCGCCGCGATGGGGGCGATCATCGCGCGCGATGTCTACGGGCTTGCTTCCCCGAGGATCGGCCTGCTCAATATCGGCGAGGAGGACATCAAGGGACACGAGGTGGTGCAGGCGGCGCATGCCCTCCTTGCCATCAGCCGCCTGAACTATGTCGGATTCGTCGAGGGCGATGACATCTTCTCGGGCGACGTCGATGTGGTGGTCACGGACGGGTTCACGGGGAACGTCGCTTTGAAGACCATGGAGGGCGCTGCGGCCCTGATCGCCGACCGGATGCGCCGGGAGTTCCACGCGTCCTGGCGCAGCCGGCTGGCCGGGCTCGCTGCCCGCCCGGTGCTGCGCCGGGTCGCCGCCAGCCTCGACCCGCGCAAATACAACGGTGCCTGCATGGTCGGCCTGACCGGCATCGTGGTAAAAAGCCACGGTAGAGCCGACGGCGTGGCCTTCGCCAGGGCCATCATCACCGCCGCGCTCACCGCGCGTCGCGGACTGACCGCGCACATCTCACAAGCGCTCGCGGAGCAGGGAGCCGCGACCGCACAGAGTACGACAACTTGACTCATTCGCGCATCGCGGGGACGGGCTCGTATCTTCCGGAAAGAGTTCTCACGAACTTTGATCTCGAGAAGATGATGGATACCAGCGACCAATGGATCAGGGAGCGGACCGGAATCGAGCGGCGGCACATCGCCGCAAGCGGCGAGACCACCGTCGATCTGGCGGAGCGCGCCGCGCGCGCCGCCCTGGATGCCGCCGGCGTCCGGCCGGCCGACGTCGATTTCATCGCCTTCGGCACTACGACGCCGGACATGATCTTCCCCAATTGCGGTGCGTTGCTGCAGGCGCGGCTTGGCTGCCGTGGCGCGGCGGCGTTCAGCGTGGAAACCGCCTGCAGCGGCTTCATGTATGCGCTCTCCATCGCGGACAAGTTCGTGCGCTTCGGCGATGCGCACCGGGCGCTGGTGATCGGCGCGGAGACGCTCTCTCGAATCACCGATTGGAGCGATCGCTCCACCGCGGTGTTGTTCGCGGACGGGGCCGGAGCCGTGCTGCTCGAGGCGGCCGCTGAGCCGGGGATCCTGTCGACGCACCTGCACGCCGACGGCTCATACGGAGACCTTCTTTACTGCGGGGGAGGGCTGGCCGCGAGTAGCAGTGATCCGGCCAAGGCTCGCCGCACGATCACCATGACCGGCAGCGAAGTCTTCAAGATCGCGGTGACCACGCTCGGCCGGGCGATCGACGAGGCGCTTGCGGCCAATGCCCTCGAGCGCTCCGCGATCGACTGGCTGGTGCCCCACCAGGCGAATCTGCGCATCATCCAGGCCACGGCGCGCAAGCTCGATCTTCCGATGGATCGCGTCATCACCACCGTCCAGGAGCACGGCAATACCTCCGCCGCCTCCGTTCCCCTCGCCCTGGATACCGCCGTCCGCGACGGGCGCATCAAGCGCGGCGACCTGCTCCTGCTGGAAGCCTTCGGCGGCGGGGTGACCTGGGGATCAGCCTTGGTTCGCTACTAGGCACTGCCACAAACGCTGGCACCTTAGGCACAAGGATGTGCCCCGCCGCCGCAGGGCGAGGCGGTGCCTTGCAGCGAAGCACTGCTTCGCCCGCCGAGCGACGTTGAGGAAAAAACCACGCTTTTTGCTCAACGCGCGCTGGGCCGGGCAGGAGCCCGGATCCAGCGCTTCAAAAAGAAAAACGCCGCGCGGACGCGCGGCGTTCTTTGAAGAGAGCTGGAACGCTCTTACTTCGAGATCGACCGCTTGAACATACGGTTGATCTTCTCGTTGGTCGCATCGACGGCCGACTGAGCGGCCTGAGCGGCAGCCAATGCCTGATTCGCAGTGCTCTGCGCACCGCTGGCCGCCTGGCTGGCCGACTGGGCGGCGCTCGCCGCCTGATCCGCCGAGCTCTTCGAGGCCGCCACCTGCGATTGCAGCTGGGCAACCTGTGACTTCAGATCCGAGATATCAGACTGCATCGGCTTGAGGTCCTGGCAACCTACCAGACCGATCACCAATGCCGCAGCAGCAGCCACCTTGACAACACTCGCGCACTTCATACAAGTCCCCTTCTGGGTTGTTGATTCGGGAGATCCTGAGAACGCTGATACGAAAGCGGCGGCACCTGCGTCCGCCGCCTTCAGCACGCAACTGCACCAAATTTGCGGCGGGAATGCAACTCCAAACGCCACTTTGTCTTTGAGCCGCGACAGCTGTGCGGCGATCTGGCACGTGGTAAGGGATGGACCGTGGAGGGGCAATCCGGAGTCGGTACCCCGTCCGGGATCTTCGAAAGCCGGCCCAATGACCGGCCGAACGCGGCGGTCACGCATGCCTTGGCGCGGTTGTTGCAAATCCCCCACAGAGGAGCCGGAAGACGCTCTTGCCATCGGCCTCGATCTGGATATAATCGCAGTGGTGTATAAATGAACAGGCAGCGCAAGATGTCCGACCTCACCCCGCGCCAACTGCAAATTCTGCGCCTGGTCCAACGCTTCATTGCCGATACCGGCATGCCTCCCACCCGGGTGGAGATCGCCCGTGAGCTCGGCTTCCGGTCTCCCAATGCCGCCGAGGACCACTTGCGCGCGCTCGCCCGCAAGGGCGTCATTGCGCTCGTGCCGGGCGCCTCGCGCGGCATTCAGCTGAAAGACACCATCCGCGAGCAGATGGGCCTGCCGCTCATCGGGCGCGTCGCCGCCGGCAAGCCGATCTTCTCGGAAGAGAATTTCGAAGCCCGCCTGCAGATCGACCCGGGTCTGTTTCAGCCGCGGCCGCATTACCTTCTCAAGGTCACCGGCATGAGCATGAAAGATGCCGGCATCCTCGACGGAGACTTGGTGGCGGTTCATCGCACGGCGGAGGTGCGCAGCCGTCAGATCGTCGT
>DASYGA010000478.1:0-49486 GCA_036000265.1 Steroidobacteraceae bacterium
CTCGGTCGGTGAGCGGACCCGCGCTCGAGAGGGTATTTCGGGCGGCAAGCGGCCGAATCATCGCGGTCCTTGCCGCCCGATATCGGAGTCTCGCGCTGGCGGAGGACGCCTTCTCCGAAGCCTGCCTCAAAGCGCTACGCGCCTGGCCGGAGAGCGGCGTCCCAGAGGATACGGCGGCATGGCTGTATCGTGCGGCGAGCCGGGTGATCCTGGACGCATTGCGTCAACAGAGCGTCCGTGAGCGTCATTCAGTCATCGAGCCGCCGCCGGAGCCGAGCATCGAGGAGCAACTGGCGGACGATGGCGCGGTGATCCCCGACGAGCGGCTGCGCCTGATTCTGATTTGCTGCCATCCGGCGGTGGCGCAGGATACGCGCGCCGCGCTGACACTGCGTCTGGTCTGCGGACTCACTGTCACGGAGATCGCCCGCGCATTCCTCATCGAGGAAGCCGCGCTGGCGCAGCGGTTGGTGCGGGCCAAGCGCAAGATCGCCGAGGCCGGCATCTCCTTCGAGCTGCCGCCGCCGGAACGCTGGCCGGAGCGGCTGGAAGCGGTGCTGTCGACCCTGGAGATCGCCTACTCGCGGGCGCACGAGGATGCCTCGGGCACGGCGGCGCGCGCGCACTTCGCCGCCGAGGTGCTGCATCTGACCAGCCTTCTCGTCCAACTTCTGCCCGACGAAGGCGAGGCCCACGCCCTGGCCGCCCTCGTGCGCTACTCCGAGGCGCGGCGGCCGGCGAGGGTGGACGAGGAAGGATTGATGGTGCCGCTGTCCGATCAGGACCCGCGGCTCTGGAGCCGCGAGCGGATTGCCGAGGCCGACGCCCTGCTCGAGCGTGCCGCGAAGCTCGGGCCACCCACCGCGCGCCTGCTGCAGGCGGCGCTGCAAAGCGCCTGGTGTACCCGCAGCAGCCTGGCGCAGCCGCCCCCATGGCCCGAAATCCTGCGCCTCTATGACCAGCTGATCCGGTACCGTGACGACTCGTTCGTGCGCATCAATCGCGCCGTCGCTCTCGCGGAGGTACAGGGTCCGGAGGCGGCGCTGCGGGAGCTGGAAAGCCTGGATTGCGAGAAGCTCGCCGGCTTCGCGCCGTATCATGCGGTACGCGCAGACTTCCTCATGCGCGTCGGCCGGCGCGGCGATGCCCGGCAGGCGTACGAGACGGTATTGTCGCTCGCGCCGCCGCCCGCCGAGGAGCGGTGGCTTCGCCGCAAGCTGAAGATGTTGGAGAATGAGACGGTGAGATCCTGATGCAATGGCCCACGGCACTCTTCATCATCGCGGTCGCGGCCGCGATGGCAGTGGAGTTGTGGCTCGCCTCCCGCCAGATCGCTGCGGTCGAGGCGCACCGCGACCGCATACCAGAGCCCTTCGCCGGCCAGCTCTCGCCGGAAGATCACCGCAAGGCCGCAGACTACACCGTCGCCAAAGCGAGGCTCGGCATGGTTGGAACGGTGATCAACGCGGGAGTTACGTTGGCACTCACCGTGGGCGGCGGCATCGCGGCCATCGACGCTCTCTGGCGTCACACCGGATGGGGCGAGCCCTGGCTGGGAATCGCAGTGATCGCGCTCGTGGCTGCCGTGATGGCACTCGTCAGCCTGCCGCTCTCACTGCTGCGCACCTTCCGCATCGAGGCGAGGTTCGGATTCAACCGCACGACACCGCTGATCTTCCTGACCGATCTCGGCAAGGCAATCGCGCTCGCAGCGCTGATCGGGGGGCCTTTGATTCTCGCGGTACTCGCGCTCATGGACCACGCGGGTCGCTGGTGGTGGCTGGCGGCATTCGGCCTCTGGCTGGCAGTCACGCTGCTCATCACCTGGGCCTGGCCTGCGTTCATCGCACCGCTCTTCAACAAGTTCTCGCCACTCGAGGACGCATCGCTCAAAGGCCGGATCGAGGATCTGCTCGCGCGCTGCGGCTTTCGCTCGAGCGGCGTCTTCGTGGTCGACGGCTCGCGCCGCTCCGCCCATGGCAACGCGTACTTCACCGGCATCGGGCGCCAGAAACGCATCGTGTTCTTCGACACCCTGCTCAAGCAGCTCGCCTCGCCGGAGATCGAGGCCGTACTCGCGCACGAGCTCGGACACTTTCGCCTGCGGCATGTCCGTCACCGGCTGATCGTCTCCATGGTCACGATGCTCGCCGGATTCGCGCTTCTAGGCTGGCTCGCCAGTAAGCCGGGCTTCTACCGCGTGCTCGGCGTGCCAACGCCGTCGCCGCACGCGGCGCTTCTGCTCTTCGCACTGGCCGGACCGGTGGCGCTCTTCTTCACCACTCCCGTCGGCTCTCTTTGGTCGCGCACTCACGAGTTCGCCGCCGACCGCTTTGCCTCCCAGCATGCGAGCGCGCAGGATCTGGCATCCGCCCTCATCAAGCTCTATCGCGACAACGCGAGCACGCTGACGCCGGATCACCTGTACACCGCCTTCTACTACTCCCACCCGCCGGCGCTGGCCCGGATCACCCGTCTGCTGCAGGACCAGTGAGTCCAGGGCACGTGCGAGATGCCGCTCGTCTGAAGAGTGGTGTCGGCAGTCCGCCGCATGCGAGCTGCTCGAGCGCGCTCGCCAGCTGGAACCTGAGCGGCTCCCGGTGATGCGGCTGTGCGCGCTGCGGCGCGAATCGCGCCTGATGCGCCTCGGCGAGGGTCAGCGGATGGAGGTAGTGCAGCCAGCGCCTGGCCCGGCTAATCGAATCCATAAGAATCCGTGATTGCAGCGTGCGCAGCGGTGCCGCAGACTCGGAGCATGAAGCTGTATTTCAATCCCGCCTCACCCTACGTGCGCAAGGTGCGCGTCACCGCGCTCGAGCTGGGGCTCGCCGCGGGAATCGAGCTGATCAGCATCTCGTTGACACCGGTGAGCCCACACGACGGGCTGCGCTCGAGCAACCCCGTCGGCAAGATCCCGGCGCTCATCCTGGATGACGGCAGCGCGCTCTACGATTCACCGGTCATCTGCGAATACCTCGATGCACTCGCGGGCGGCAATCGCATTTTTCCGGCGGCCGGTGCCGCGCGCTGGACGGCGTTGCGCCGTCAGGCGCTCGGCGATGGCATCATGGATGCCGCGGTCATGGCACGCTACGAGCAAGCTGTTCGTCCCGAAGAGCTGCGCTGGCAGCAATGGGTCGACGGCCAGTTGCTGAAGATTCGCTCCACGCTCGATGCGCTGGAGCGTGAGAGCCTCGATGGCGCGCTCGACATCGGCACGATCTCGATCGCCTGCGCACTCGGCTATCTCGACCTCCGGTTCGCCGGCGAAGGCTGGCGGCAGAGCCGGCCGGGCCTGACCCGGTGGGCCAAGGCCATGGGCACCCGCCCTTCCTTCACGGCGACGGCGCCGCCCGCTGCCTGACCGACACCACGTTCGCGGCCGGCCTAAGCGCAACGGCTCGCCGCGTCCCCGATGCCCTTCCACTGGCCGGAAGGCTCGCGGCCCGCGCGAGCGCGGCGGTGCAACAGCTTCATCCCGTACATGCTCTCATCCGCCGTTCTCAACAGGCTGTCGGGATCGCCGCCGTCGCGGCCGTAGATGCTGATCCCGAGACTCGTCTCGACCCGCAGCGACTTGCCGCCCACATCGAGCGGCGCGGCAATGGCATCGGTGGCGGCGGCCGCGCTCCTGAGGGCGTCGGCCGGATCGCTCACGCCCGGCAGCACGATCACGAACTCATCACCACCGATACGCGCCGCAAAATCGGTCTGGCGGATGCCGGCCGCGATCTGTCGCGCCACGTGCTTCAGCACCGCATCCCCGGCGGCGTGGCCGAGGCTGTCGTTGACCTCCTTGAAGCGATCGAGATCGATGTACACCAGCGCCAATGCGCAATCATTGCGCGCACTGATCAGCCTCTCCAGGCATTCGTACAGCGATGTCCGGTTCAGCAATCCCGTCAGCGAGTCGTGGTGCGCGCGCCGCATCATCTCCAGGAGCATCTCCCTCTCGCTGGTGATGTCGATCATGGCGCCGGTGGCGCGGGTCGCCAGCGCCGAGCCGGGCACGAACATCCATTGACTGCGCATCCAGCGCACCGCTCCGCTCGGGAGGATGAGGCGGAACTCGGTCTGCAGGTTGCCGCCGGCTCGCCGGCCGCTCTCACCGGACCACAGTGCGCTGCGCTCGTCGGGATGGACCATCGCCTCGAACTCCGCCCGGCTCAGCTCGCAACGGGCGGCGGGGCGCTCCAGCAGCGCCGCGAGGCCGCTCGAGATGGTGACGGTGTTCTGCTCGAAATCCGCTTCCCAGATACCGAAGCGCGCCGCCGTTTCCGCCAGATCGAGGCTGCGGGTCGTGGCGGCGAGCTGCCTTTCGGCGCGGATCCGCTCGATGGCGTTGCCCGCCAGCTGGCCGGCGACCCGCGCGAGCCGCAGCTCTTGCGGGCGCGGCCGCGAAACGCTGCGGCGGTAGGTCGCAAAGGTTCCGAGCACCGAGCCCCTGGAATCGCGAATCGGCTGGCTCCAGCAGGAGCGTAGGCCGTAGCCCAGCACGAATTCACGCGCTGCCGCGAAGCGGTGATCGGTGGCGATGTCCTCGACGATCACCGTCTCGTTGCGAAACGCGGCGGAGCCGCAGGAGCCAACGTCCGCACCGATCTCGAGGCCATCGGCGGCGGCAAGATACGACTGCGGCAAGCTCGGGCCGCAGACCATGCGCAGGCGCTCCCGCTGCTCCAAGTCGAGGAGCATGATGGTGCACAGTGACTGCGGGGATATGCGCTCGATGGCGCACGTCAGGGTGTCGAGCACCTCTTGCAGAGGAGCGCCGTTCGCCACCAGCTCGAGCATGGCGCGCTCGGTCTCGGTGAACAGCGAGGAAGTGGCGAGCTCTTCCGCGTCGTGCAGCTTCGGGCTCCTGGCCGCGGCCACCCGATAGCCGAGCGCCGCACCGGCGGCAGCCGCAATCACCAGGACAGCACTCAGCACGAACACCATCGAGTCACCTCCGGCAGGTCGCGCCTTGGAATATCGCGCAACTCTCGGGTGCTGCTCTTGTATCAGAGCTCCGCGCGCAGGACTGCTACCGGTGCAGCATTTTTGAGCATCTCATGGCTTCTTATGGTTAGTGGTCCGCGGGCGGTGGCGCTGCCACGGCGTACGCTATTTTTGCGTCTGCATTCTGTGACGGATCGCACGCGAGCGCTTCTACGCCGCCGCGCGGTCCGCGATCTTGCCGGCCAGTTCCCGAATCAGCGCCTCGAGCAGCTTGGCGAGCTCGCCGGCCATGACCGCGAAGTCGAGGTCGAACTGCTCTGCCGGATCGATCTCCTCTTCGTCAACCCGCTCGGGCGCAACCTCCAGAAACTCGATGCGTTTGAGCTGCAGCTTTTCCGTCAGCACGAAGGAGATGCGGCCGTTCCAGGTCAAACCGAGTTGCGTCGCCCGCTTGCCGCCCGCGATGTGTGCACGGATGTCCTTGCCGTCGAGAGGGTGCCGCCGATAACGCACGATGGACTTGGCGGGCTCGCCCGATTGCAGCTCCAGATCCTGCTCGATGGAGAACGGGCCCGAGCCGTCCGCCTGCATCAGCCATGCGGCCATGCATGCGCTGGGGGAACGCTCGGTGTCGACCTTCTGCACCGCAAGGCTGCCGAGAGTGTCGCGCAGAGTTTCGACGAGCTCTTCCGCCCGACGGTCGCTTGCCGAATCGACGACCAGCCAACCGTTGCGCGGATCGATCCACGCCCGCGTCATGCGCCGCCGCGTCAGAGCGCGTGCGCGCAGCTCATCCAACACTTGCATCTTGAGAGCGCGCATCTGGCGGCGCCCCACGGGAAAGCCCTGCGTTTGCGCCTGAACGCGCGCACGCTGCTCCGCCTCCTGCCGCACGATCGAGGTGGGCAGGAGCTTCTGATCGACACCGAGCGCCACCAGGTGCTGCTCGCCCAAGCTGTGCAGCAGGCGGTCCGTGGTAGCCGGCGGCACCCAGCCCATGCTGCGCATCTCCAGGGCGTTGCAGGGCTGCAAGGGCCGGCGGCCGAGCGCCTCCTCGAGGCTGGCCGCGGTCCAGTTCCAATCGGCGGGCAGGCGATAGACGGTGAGATTCTTGAACCACATGTCGCGATGGTGAAAAGGTCCTGTCAGTGTGGAGTGCCGCTAGGGGGCACGACGGCCCGCGGGCACTCTCATCAGAGACTGAAGAGTATCGTGCGGTACGGCATCTGCAAAGCCGTCGAAGCGACCTTCTTCCGCCAGCAGCTTCGCGGCGCGCATGAAACCGCCCCAGGCTGCGCGCGCAAGCGCGCCGCCCACACTGATGCGGCGCACGCCGAGCTGAGCGATCTGCGCGACGGAGAGCGGGCTTGCGGAACCGACGAGCAGGTTGACTGGTTTCGGCGCGACACTCTCCACGACGCGCCGGATGTGCTCGGGCGAGCGGATCCCGGGCGCGTAGAGGCAATCGGCGCCCGCGCTCGCGTATGCCTGGAGGCGCGAGATGGTCTCATCGATGTCGGGCCTGCCTACCAGGAAGCATTCCGCCCGACCGACCAACAGAGTATCGCCCCCTGTCGCATCGATCGCCTTGCGAGCCGCGCGCATCCGAGCGACCGCATCGTCGATGTCGTAAAGCGGCTGGGCGAGATCCCCGGTCGAATCCTCGATGGACAGTCCCGCTACGCCCGTCTCGACGGCCAGGCGCACACTCTGCGCCACCCCGCCGGGATCGCGCGCGTATCCGCTCTCGAAATCGGCATTGATCGGCAGGTCGGTCGCCTCGACCAGTGCACGCAGGTGCGTGATGACCGCTTCGCGCGCCATGCCGCCGTCGGGGGATCCATGCGACCATGCGAAGCCGGAGCTCGTCGTTGCGAGCGCCTGGAAGCCGAGCGCCTGCAGATAGCGCGCGCTGCCGGCGTCCCAGGGGTTCGGAATGACGAAGCAGCCGCTGCGATGCAGCTCGTGGAAGCGACGGCGCTTATCGGCGACGGTCGGAGGATTTGCGGACATGGCAGCGCTCTCCCGGCGGGGGCAGGAGCGCGCCATGATACTCCCGATAGAGGCGCGCCCGGCACGCTCTGTCGTAAGCTCCTCCAGGCGCCCTTCCAGGCATCCCGCCCGGTCGCGCGAGAGGATTGCGCACTCGTGAGCGTACGCACGTGGCTGGCCTTCGTGACCCTCGGGATCACCTGGGGAGTACCGTATCTTTTCATCAAGATCGCGGTGCAGGAGCTCTCGCCGTTCGATGTGGCGTGGGGACGGATCACCTTCGCGGCGCTGATCCTGCTGCCGATCGCCTGGCGCCGCGGGGCGCTGCGCGGGCTCGCGGCTCACAAGACCGCGATCTTCTTCTTCGCCCTGATCGAGTTCGCGATACCGTTCTCGACAGTATCCACGGGCGAGCGTTGGATTCCCTCCTCGGTGACTGCGATTCTGATTGCGACGGTGCCGCTCACCATCGCCGTCGTGTCTCGTTTCTTCGGTGTCCACGAACGGCTCGACGCCCTGCGGCTCACCGGATTGGCGGCCGGCCTCGGCGGCGTCATCGCCCTGGTTGGATTCAGCACCGTCTCGGGGCCCCTTGCGTGGACGGGTGTCGGATGCGTGCTCGTGGCGACCCTCTGCTACGCGATGGGGGCGCTCATCATCCAGCGGCACCTGCACGCGGTCGACTCGCTCGGTCCCATCGCGCTCAGCCTCTCGATCGCGAGCCTGCTGCTGCTGGTCCCGGCGCTGCTCTCGATGCCGCGACGGATGCCGAGCACGGCGGCCATCTCGTCGGTGGCCATACTCGGCCTGGTGTGCACCGCGCTCTCCATGCGGGTGATGTTCCATCTGGTGAAGAATGCCGGCGCGTCGCGGGCGTCCATTGTGACTTACATCAATCCGGCGGTCGCCACGCTGCTGGGCATCGGACTGCTCGATGAGCACCTGGGCGCCTGGGGTATGACCGGCTTCGGCCTCATCCTCTTCGGCTCCTGGCTGGGGACGCGCACGAGCGCGCCCATAGCGGCGGTTGCGGCGGCCGAAGCGGCGCCTTAGTCCCGGGGCCGATCCTCAGCCCATGGATCCCTGCATCATGCCCGGGACCATGTTGATATAGAGGTTGTGCATGATCCAGAGGGAGCCGCCGACGATGATGCACACGACAATGGCTGTGAAGACCAGCGCCACCAGGTTCCAGCGCTGCTCCTGGGAACGATTGACGTGCAGGAAATACACGACGTGCACGCCGATCTGCAGCAGCGCAAACACCGAGATGATGAGCGGGGTGCCGATGGCCGAGTGGGTCATCACCAGCCCGAAAGGTACGATCGTCAGCGCGATCGCCAGCAGGAAGCCGACGAGGTAGGACGTGCGGGAGCCGTGCGTCCCGTGGCCGTGAGCCGCGCCGTGCGCTCCAGCATGGAGGACCCCGTGCGGCGCCCGGCCGGCGACGGCCTCGTTGGCAGCGCTCATTTCAGGACACCCCGAACAGATAGACCAGGGAGAACACGCCGACCCAGATGATGTCGAGGAAATGCCAGAAGAGGCTCAGGCACGAAAGGCGCGACTCGGTGGATGGCGTGAAGCCTTTCTTCATCACCAGCACCATCATGGTCGCCATCCAGATGAGCCCGCAGGTGACGTGCAGCCCGTGGGTTGCAACCAGCGTGAAGAAGCTCGAGAGGAAGGCGCTGCGATCCGGGCCGGCGTTGTCGGCCACCATGTGCACGAACTCGTGCACCTCCATGCCGGCGAACGCGAGTCCCAGCGCGAATGTCACGGCCAGCCAGCCGAGGGTGGCCGCGCGGCTGCGCCGCCCCATCGCGAGCGTCGCCAGCCCGCAGGTGAAGCTGCTCACGAGCAGGAACACCGTCTCCGTCAGCACGTACGGCAGATCGAACAGGCCCTGCGGCGTGGGTCCGCCCGCCGTGCGCCCGTGCAGCACCGAATAGGTGGCGAACAGGCCCGCGAACAGCAGGCAATCGCTCATCAGATAGATCCAGAATCCGAGCTGCGCCGTGCTCGCCGCATCGTGATGATGCTCCAGCTCGAAGTCGACGGCATCGGCCGCCGGGCGCAGATCCCGCAGTGCGTCGGCGGCGTTGTCGGCGTAGCCCGGCTGGTAGGCCAGGGCGCCCCCATGGACAGATATCGGACTGGTTGACATGGATTACACGCTCCTCAGTTGGGCGCGACCGCGCAGGCTCTCCGTCTGCCTCACTTCTTCCGCTTCGACGTAATAGTCGCGATCGTCGTCGAAGGCGTAACGGATCAGGGCCACTATCGCCGCGGCAAGGCCACCGATGGCGAGCCACCAGATGTGCCAGATCATCGCGAACGATGCCAGGCCGAGGAATACGGCCATGACGAAGCCGGTACCGGTGTTGCGCGGCATGTGGATCGGCCGGTAGACCGCGGCCTTCATGTCGACGCCGCGCTGCTTCATGTCCCAGAAGGCATCGCGGTCGCGCACCACCGGGATGCGCGCAAAGTTGTAGGCCGGCGGCGGCGAGGACGTCGCCCACTCCAGCGTGCGGCCGCCCCACGGATCGCCGGTGAGGTCGCGCGCGCGCTCGCGCTGCGCCAGGCTTACCACCACCTGCGCGAGCTGCAGCATGATGCCGCAAAAGATGATGGCGGCGCCGATCGCGGCGACCACGAAGAGCGGCTGCCAGGCCGGATTGTCATAGTGATCCATGCGGCGGGTCGCGCCCATGAGGCCCAGAACATAGAGCGGCATGAATGCCACATAGAAGCCGACCAGCCAGCACCAGAAGGCCGCCTTGCCGAGCGGCTCGTTCAGCTTGAAGCCGAACACCTTCGGGAACCAGTAGGTGACGCCCGCCATGGCGCCGAATACCACGCCGCCGATGATCACGTTGTGGAAGTGAGCCACCAGGAACAGGCTGTTGTGCAGCACGAAGTCGGCGGGCGGCACTGCCAGCAGCACGCCGCTCATGCCGCCGATCACGAAGGTGACCATGAAGCCGATGGTCCAGAGCACCGGCGAGTCGAAGCGCACCCGCCCGCGGTACATGGTGAACAGCCAGTTGAAGATCTTCACGCCGGTCGGCACGGCAATGATCATGGTGGTGATGCCGAAGAAGGCGTTGACGTCGGCGCCCGAGCCCATGGTGAAGAAGTGGTGCAGCCACACCATGAAGGAGAGCAGCGCGATCGCCATGGTCGCGCAGACCATGGAGGTGTAGCCGAACAGGCGCTTGCTGGAGAAGGTCGCGATGATCTCGGAATAGATGCCGAAGGCGGGCAGGACGAGGATGTACACCTCGGGGTGGCCCCAGATCCAGATGAGGTTGATGTACATCATCGGATCGCCGCCCAGGCTGTTCGTGAAGAAATGCATCCCGAGATAGCGGTCGAGCGTCAGCAGCGCCAGCGACACGGTGAGGACGGGGAACGCCGCGACGATCAGGATGTTGGTGCAGAGCGCGGTCCAGGTGAACACCGGCATGCGCATCAGCGTCATGCCGGGCGCGCGCATCTTGAGGATGGTGGCGATGAAGTTGACGGCAGTGAGGGTGGTGCCTATGCCCGAGATCTGCAGCGCCCAGATGTAGTAGTCGACGCCGACGCCCGGACTGAAGTGCAGCTCCGAGAGCGGCGGATAGGCCAGCCAGCCGGTGCGCGCGAAGCTGCCGACGGCGAGCGACAGATTGATCAGCATCGCGCCGACCACCGTCAGCCACAGGCTGAGCGAGTTCAGGAACGGGAAAGCGACGTCGCGCGCGCCGATCTGCAGCGGCAGCACGCAATTCATCAGCCCGATCATGAACGGCATGGCCATGAAGAAGATCATGATCGTGCCGTGGGCGGTGAACACCTGGTCGAAGTGCTCGGGCGGCAGGTAGCCGGTGTGGCTTCCATAGGCGAGCGCCTGTTGCGCGCGCATCATGACCGCATCGGCGAAACCGCGCAGCAGCATCACCCCCGCGAGAATGATGTACATCGCGCCGATCTTCTTGTGATCGACCGAGGTCAGCCACTCCGTCCAGAGGTATTTCCACTTGCCGAGCACGGTGATGGTGCCGAGCACGGCGACCGCGGCGATGACCATGAAGGCCACCGCCCCCATCACGATCGGGTTCTGATAGGGAATTGCGGCCAATGTCAGCTTGCCGAGCATGTTCAGTTGCTCCTCGATGCCGCCATGCGCGGCATGACCGTCATCGCGGCCATCGGCGCCCCGGTCGGCGCGGGCGGACTATTGCGCGCAACCACTCGGCTGGCCCGCTGCTGCAGCCGGCCGGCGACGATGTCGGCGAACAGGTTCGGCTGCACCTGCGAGTAGTACTCGACCGGGTTGTTCTCGCTGGGCTTCGCGAGTTGCCGGTAGGCCGCGGCGCCGAGCGTGTCCTGCGAGGCCTTGACCCTCGCCAGCCAGGCGTCGAAGCCCTGCTGCGACGGCAGGGCGATGGCCTTGAAAGTCATGCCCGAGAAGCCGTCGCCGCTGTAGTTGGATGACAGGCCCTGGTAAGTGCCGGGCTCGCTGGCCAGCAGGTGCAGCTGCGTCTGCATCCGCGCCATCGCATAGATCTGGCTGCCGAGCTGCGGAATGAAGAAGGCGTTCATCACGGTCGCCGAGGTGATGTGGAACTCCACCGGCACGTTTGCCGGGAACGCCACCTGGTTCACCGTCGCGACCTTCTGGTCCGGATAGATGAAGAGCCACTTCCAATCGAGCGCCACCGCGTCGATGCGAATCGGCTTGACCTTGGAATCGAGCGGCCGGTAGGGATCGAGGCTGTGCGAGCTGCGCCAGGCGATGACACCCAGAGCGGCGATGATGATGCAGGGAATGAGCCACACCACCGCCTCGATGCGGCCCGAATGCGACCAGTTCGGCTGATACTCCGCCTTGTCGTTGGAAGCGCGATAGCGCCAGGCGAAGATGAAGATCAGCGCGATCACCGGCACGACCACCAGCAGCATCAGCACCGTCGCGGTGATGATGATCGAGCGCTCCTGCACGCCGATCGGGCCCTTCGGATCGAGTACGGCCCACTGGCAACCCGAGAGCAGCAGGGCCGCCGAGAGCGGCACGAGCCTCATGATGCGGCGGACGGGATGATTCATGATGGGCAGCGCGATCACCGGTCTTTTTCGACCGGATGAGCATGCCGCCGCGCCGCCATTCAAATCCTTAGATGCCCCTTAATTCTTCTAAATGCGTGTGATGTATGTCACGCCTCCAGAGCACTCGACATGGCCTCTTCTTCCGTCCAGCGCGCGCCCGCTTCCATGAGCTGCGTCAGCCGCTCGTCCGGCATCGCGTGGCGCAGACTCTCGACGATGCGCGCCTGGATGCGCTGCTTGGCCGGACTGCGGCCCTCGAATTGCGCGGAAAAGAAGGCGTGCGCGTAGCCGATGAGTTGTGCCGCACGCTCGAAGCGGTTCTCGCGCGCGGCGATGGCGGCCAGATGCTGCAGGCCGCCGGCGAGCAGCACCGCATCGAGCTCGCTCTCCTGCGCGAGCGGCAGCCCCTCGCGCAGCGCCGTTCCCGCCTCCTCGAGATCGCCCCGCGCGATGAGGTAGCCGGCGAGATTGCAGAGCGCGTGCCCGAGCATGCCCGTGCGCCGCGCGGCGCGGGCGAGCGCGACGACCTCGCGAGCCTGGGCGATCGCCTCCTCCAGACGCCCCTCGGCGAATGCCACCTCCGCCTTGTAGATGAGCGCGCGCCAGACCCAGAAGTCGGCCTTGGAATGCTCCCCTACCGCGAGCGACTCATCCAGCAGCGCGCTCGCGACCTCGAACTCCCCGGCCACCGTGCGCGCGATGGCGAGGTTCGTCAGGCAGAGCGCAAGGCTCTTCGGGTGCGCCGAGGCGGAGAGATGCTCCCGCGCTTTTTCCAGCGCCGCCAGACCCTCCTTCAGCCGTCCCGTGCGCGCGAGATTGAGGCCGTAAAAGCTGAGCGCGCGGCCGCGCTCCAGCGGCTCGCCGGAGTCGCGATAGAGCGATACGGCGCGCCGCAGCGCTGGCAGCGCGCGCCCGCGCGGTTCGCCGGTCGACAGGAAACCGTATCCATACCAGAGTCTCGCCTCAACCGGCTTCGGCGTCGATGCGTCGGCCGCGCTGGTCGCACGCTCCAGGCGGGCCCTGCCCTCCTGCATCAGCGACATCAGATACCACAGCGGATAGGAGGCGGCGGCGAGCTCGATGCCGATGGCAGCATCGCCGTCCGTGCCGAACGCCCAGTCGAGCGCTACGCGAGCGTTGTCAATCTCCGGGGCCTGCGTCTCCAGCCATTGCACCGAGGGCGTCTCTTCCCAGAGGCTGAGTGCGGTTCGCATGTGATCGCGAAAATGCAACGCATGCAGGCGTGCCAGTGAGCCAAACTCGCCGCTGTCGGCGAGCTTCTCCATCGCGTAGGCGTGTGTCGTTTCGAGCAGCCGATAGCGCCGCACCGGTCCTCCGGCATCGGCAACCACCAGCGATTTGTCGACGAGCTCGGCGATCCGTCCGATGACTTCCCATTCCGCGAGCGCCGAGTCCGCCACGACACTCGTCGCGGCTTCCAGACTGAAGCTGCCCGCGAACACGGCGAGCCGCCGCAGCACGATACGGTCGGGCTCGGCGAGCAGGCGGTGGCTCCAGTCGAGAGTCGCGCGCAGCGTCTGATGACGCGGCAGAGCCGTGCGGCGTCCGCCGGTGAGCACGTGAAATCGCAGATCCAACCTGCGGGCGAGCCCCTCGATGCCGAGCGCCGCGGCGCGCGCGGCGGCGAGCTCGATCGCGAGCGGGATGCCGTCCAGGCGGCGGCAGATGGTCGCCACCGTGGCCGCGTTGCGCTCGCTGAGGTTGAAATGCGGGTCGGCTGCGCGGGCGCGCGCCACGAAGAGCCGTACGGCGTCGTGGCGCAGGGTGGCGGCTAGCTCCGCAGTCTCCTCCGCCGGAAACTCCAGCGGGCTCAACCGGTAGGTGCACTCCCCATCCAGGCCCAGCGGCTCCTGGCTGGTCGCGAGAATGCAGGCGCCGGGCACGGCGCGCAGCAGCGCCTCCGCCTCGCGGGCCGCCGCTCCTATCAGGTGCTCGCAGTTATCGAGCACCAGGAGGAGCCTGCGACCGCGCAGCGCCGCGGCGAGCCGCTCCGCAGTCCAGCGGCCCGCGCCGCTTTGCAGTCCCAGGGCGGTGTTGACGGCGCTCGCGACCAGGTCCGGATCAGTGAGCGGTGCGAGCTCCGCAAGCCACACCCCGTCGGGAAATGCCGCGAGCGTGGCTCGCGCGGCTTCGAGCCCGAGGCGCGTCTTGCCGATGCCACCGGTACCCACCAGGGTCACGAGGCGGTTGTGGCGCAGCAGCTCGTGCAGCTCCCTGAGCTCGGTCTCGCGGCCGATGAAATCCGATACTGGCGCCGGCAGGTTGGTTGGCACGGGGCTCGGAGCCTCGGGCTCGGCGACCCGCGGCGGCAGGGCGCGCCCTTCGGCATCGAGCGCGCGAACCACGCCCGTGAAGCGATAGCCGCGCAGCGGCACGGTGAGGATGAGATTGCGCTCCTCGCCGAGCGCCTTGCGCAGCGCAGAAACCTGCACCTGGATGTTGCTTTCCTCGACCACCGCGCCCGGCCAGACGCGAGCGAGCAGCTCCTCCTTGGTGACGAGCTCGCCCTCCGCCTCGACCAGAATGAGCAGCACGTCGAACGCCCGCGAGCCGAGCGGAACAGCCACGTCACCGAGGCGCAGCTCACGCTGGCGGGTGAAAAGCCGAAATCGTCCAAACTCGAGGCAAGCCGCGCCTCGCGCAGTACCGTGCATGAAGAGCTCTACCGGGGGTGCCCGCAAGACGATGTGCGGGCGAAATCCAGGCGCGAATTGTAGCGCAAAAGCCCGACGTATTTATTTGGCCAACCGGGCTGCGGCCGATTGGCGGATTGGCCTCGCCGGACCCGGCGCCCGATGCTGCGCACGCAGGAGCATCTGCTCGAGCTCGCTCGCGGGAACCGGAGCGCCGTGCAGGAAGCCCTGCGAGTGGCTGCAGCGCAGGGCACGCAGCGCCGCCAGCTGCTCGTCGGTCTCGACGCCCTCCGCCACCGTCATCAAATCGAACGCCGAGGCCAGCTCGACAATGCTCGCAACGAGTGTCACGCTGGCCGCATCCGCCGGTAAACCGCTCACGAACGAGCGGTCGATCTTCAGCACATCGACCGGCAGCTTCGAGAGCAGACCGAGGGAGGAATAGCCGGTGCCGAAATCATCCAAGGCGACGCGGATTCCGGCCCGGCGCAGCTCGCGCAGCTTCTCGCTCGTACCCTCCAGATCCTGCAGCAGCGTCGTCTCGGTGATTTCGATGTCGAGCCCGAAGCCCTGCAGAGGCGCGAGCCGCTCCGCAAGCCCGAGCAGGCCATGCAGGAACTCACGCTGCCTGAGCTGCTGCGCGGAGACATTGACGCCAACGCGCATCGGGCCGCACCCTGCAGCGCGCCAGGCCTCCAGGTCCTCCACCGCCTTGAGCAATGTCCAGTTGCCGAGCGGCACGATGAGGCCCGATGCTTCGAGAACGGGGAGGAAGCGGCCGGGCAGCACCAGGCCGTCGACGGGATCACGCCAGCGCAGCAGAGCCTCGGCGGAATCGACCCTGCCGCTGGCGAGATCGATCTGCGGCTGGTAATGCAGCGCGAATTGCCGTTCCTCGATGGCGGCGCGCAGCTTGTGCTCGAGCATCACTCGCCGCACTGTCTCGCGGCTCATCTCCGGGCGGTATTTGACGTACTGCTCGCCTGACTCCTTGGCGCGCTTCAGTGCCGCCTCCGCCCGCTGCACCAGGATCGCGCCGCTTGCGACATCCGCTGAACGTACCGCCGCGCCGCAGCTCACCGAGAGGCGGATGCGGCGGTCCTCGATCTCGAATGGCTCTTCGAGCAGCGCGGCATCGAGCGCAATCTGCGGGCTGTCGATCGCCGGATCCGTCACCCGCTCCTCGAGCAGCACGAAGGTGCCGGCGCCGAGATAACCGATCCGCTCATCGCCCCCGACATGCCGCTTCAACCGCTGCGCGACGCTCTGCAGGAGCAGATCGCCGAGTCGCTGGCCGTGGATGGTGTTGATGCTGCCGAGCCCGCGCACGTCGAAGGCGATGACCACGGACGGTGCGCTCGTGTCCTCCTGGGCAGTCGCATGCAACTGCAGGTCCAGCCGCTCGCAGAAGAGCGCCCGCTTCGCGAGCCCGGTGAGCGGATCGAAGCTGGCGAGATACTGCGCCGCATCGGCTCTTTCGAGCGAGTGCAGGGCGAACGACAGGCTCGCCGTCATGTTCTCGAGCAGCGGCAGCAACTCTTCGTCCTCCACCGCAGCGGCATCCTGCGCGGTGAGCGTGATCGCGGCCACGGGCTTGCCGCCGACGATCAGCGGCATCGCGATCAGCGAGCGGATGCCGCGAGCCAGCAGCCGCTCGCGGTTTGCCACGGGCAGGCCGGTGCGGGCGATATCGGTGCACACGGTGACCTTGCCCGTGCGCAGCGCCAGCCCCGCGAGGCTGGGATCAGGCCTGGTGCCATCGCCGATCTCCAGCCGCTGCAGCGTCTCGCTGTCCCGCACTTCCGCTCCGGAGCGATGTTTAAGCCATGCCCATCGGCCGCTGTCATCGAGCAGCCATACCACTGCGCCGAAGAACCCGCCGAGCTGGGTCAGGAGGCGGCACGCCTCGCGCAACAGCTCGTCGCGCTCGCGGATGCGGACCATCGCGGAGTTGATCGCACTGTGCACGCGCACGATCTGCGCCAGGCGATCGATGTGCCGCCTCTGCCGGCGCGTCTGCGCATGCGCGCGCAAGGCGTTGAGGCCGAACGCCAGGTCGGCCGCGAGCTCTTCCAGGAGCGCGAGCTCGCCGCGATCGAAGGCGTCGGGCCGGTCCGCGTAGATGTTGAGAATCCCGATACCCGTGTCATCGAGAACGAGCGGCAAGGCGACGGAGGACCGGTATCCCTCGCGACGCGCTGGCTCTCGCCACGGCAAGAATTCAGGATCGGTGTCGATGTGGCGGCATACCTGGACCGTACGCTCGCGGATGGCGCGCCCGGAAGGACCGTGGCCCTGCGCGTCATCGGCCCAACTGACTTGCAGCCTTTCCAGGTAGCCGCTGTCCTCGCCCGCATGCGCCGCGATGCGCACGGCACGGGCAGGCTCGCTTTCCGCGAAGCCGAACCAGGCCAGCCGGTAGCCCCCGGGGCCGACGAGGATCCGGCAGATCTGCGCCAGCAGCGGCAGCTCCTGTTGCGCGCGCGCGAGGGCGCGCTTGCAATCGATGAGCATGCGCAGCTCGCGGTTGACCTTGGCAAGCGGCACCTCAGGACAGGTGGTATCGGGAAGCAACGCGCGACCCCTCACAGTTCGGCCCGAGCCTACTACAACGCTGCGGCCGCATGCGTGCGGCGCGCCGCGACGGCCTCGCCCTGCTGCGGCGCGCACTCATTCCGTGATTTGGATCACATTGCCGAGGTCAGGTCGTCGATCCGGTCAGACCGGCCTGCGGCCCTCTGACGTATTTGCCTCATGGGCCGCTCATGCCCGCAAGCCGAGTCGATCAAGGTCCGGCGCGCAACGTGACAAAGCTATGCGGCTCGATGCGAAGCTCGTAGCCGAAGTGTTTCGAGTCACCCAGGCTGGCCTGCGGCCATTTGGCGGATTTGTCTCCCAGGACCCTGGTCACCGACGGCGGGGCCAGGAAGCCTGGAATCTCGGGCTCCGCCTCCCCGTCGAGGGCCGTCCCGGCAGTCAGGTTCTTTAGGTGCGCAAAACCTCCGATGACGCGCACGGCGGCAGGACGATCCAGGTATGACTCCACCACGAACGTCCCGTTGCCGTACTCGAACAGGCTGACCTGCGAAGGTCCCTCGAGCCGCACCGGCAGATCCGCAGTCAGATAGCGCCGCAGCTCGTTCAGCACCGGCGCCGGCAGGGCATACAGATCATTCATCTCCTCCGGCACGGCGAGCACGTAAAGCTCGCCCTTGCCATAGTGATCCATGAGCAGCAGCGGCACGCCCCCTTGCGCTGCGACACCCCGCAGGACCGCCCATGCCTCGTTGGTATAGAAGTGGATCAGCGGGAAGAGAATCGGCTTCGAGTGGCCGAGCACCGTTCCCGCGCCGAACCCGAATCCCGCGACATACTCGCTGACCGGTACGACATCGTGAGTCACGCGCATGTCGGTCACTTGATCGAATCCCTTGTCCTGGATCGCGCGCAGCAGTCCCGAGGTGATGATCACACTGTCGCCCTTGCGCAGGCGATGCTCGATCTGCGGCACGATGTTCGGGTCCGCGGCGGCCGCTTGCGTCAGCAAGACCGCCGTTGCATCGGGCCACCGCGGATACATCTCCACCGGGATGCCCACCATGCCGGCCGTCTCCGGCAGGAAGTCCTCGCCAGTCGAGTCGTAGGGGCGATAGGTCGCGAGCCCCACCGGCTGGCCAAGCGAGCCGGCCGCATCGTCCACCTTGCGCAGCGCGTACTCGACCGCGTCGGCAAGCAGCGGCTGGCTCGATCCGGGCGCGCCCGGCGGGCCGCCGCAACACTGGCGCATCATGTCGAAGTAATCGAAGGTCGTCGGCAAGTGCTCCCAGGCGTCACGGTTGCGCGGGTCGGCGACGCGCAGCAAGTCGGTGTACTGAAAGAGGTTGATGGCGGGCGCCTTGGCCAGGATCGTGTCCCAGAGCTGCCCGGCGTAGCGATCGAGGTACTGCATCGCAATCGGATCGACCCAGCCGCCGCCGTTGCGCCCCGGGGCGATGTTCTCGAAGTAACGGAAGATCTCGTAGCTCTCGTAGGGCCGCAGCTGCTGGTCGGTTGTCGGCGCATACCGCGTCTCGTCGCCCGTCCAGATTTCCGGGAATATCTGCGGCTCGTTCTTGAGATCGAAGCCCATCTCCTGGAAGGACGGATAGAAGTTCGGGAACTTGATGATGACCTTGACTTTGGGATTTGCGGCCTTCGCGGGCTTCAGGATCAGATCGCGCGATACCTCGTCCATGGTGCGCATGCGAAACTGCGCCCAGCTCTGCCTGCCCTTGGCGGCAATGTCCGCGTCGCTCTTCGTGTTGAAGAAATAAAGATCGTCCAGCACGAAGGTGTCGAAGTGCCGCGCCAACAGCGCCGACATGCGACTCGCGAGCTCCCGGTCGCGCGGCACCGTGTAATCGAGGGTCTGGAACTGAGCGCTGCGTCCGGCCCCCAGCATCGCCATGCCTCCGGCAACCGCGACTCCCTGGGATACGAAGAACTGCTTCACCTGCGTGATGGCAGCATCATCGGCGCTGACGCCGGAGCGATAGTCCTCGATGAACACCTGATCGACATGCAGCCGACTGCCGATGGTCCGCCAGCTCGAGCGCATCCAGGCCGGGTCGTGGGCCATGTGCTCGACCGCCTGCACCGGAATATAGACGGTCACCTTGAAGTTGCGGAACGGCTGCACAGCTGCCCCGGCGGCGGCCCGGCAGGGCCTGGAGGCGCCGGCGACGCCCGCGAGCAGGAGGAGCACGGCTGCGATCGAGCATTGTCTGCGTAACGTCATTGATTCTCTTCCCGCGACGGGCTGGGTTACGATCCCATCAGCTTAGGTAGCGCTACCACGATACACCGGCGACTCCCGGAAGGGAACCGGGGCTCCCCTGCTGCGCCGGCTGCCCGGGATGCAACGCTTCAAACCAGTGCCCGCACGAGCGGCGGCAACTCCCCGAACCCGTCGAGCGCGGCGAGGCAGCGGATCTTTTCCGCCGGACCGCGGCGATAGCCGTGTTTCATCAGCACGAAAGGCACACCCGCCGCATGCGCCGTCGCGGCATCGACCTCGCTGTCGCCGACCAGGAGCGCGGTTTCCGGGCGGACGGCGAATGCCTCCGTCAGCGCCAGCAGCACCCGCGGGTCCGGCTTGCGAAACGGCAGCGAGTCGCCGCCGATCACACGCGCGAAATACGCGGCCAGTCCCAGCCTGCCGAGGATCTCGGCGCTGATGCGCGCCGGCTTGTTGGTACATACGGCGAGCGGAATGCCGTCGTCCCGCAGCGCCCGCAAGCCTTCGGCGGCGCGCGGATAAGCGGTCGTCAGCGCGGTCGCAGCGGATGCGTAGTGCCGCATGAAGACTCCTTCGGCCGCCGCGGGATCCGCATGCCGGCAGTGCTTCGCGGCGAGCGCGCGTGCGACCAGCATCGGCACGCCATCCCCGATCATCAGCCGCACCTCCTGGACCGGGAGCGGCTCGCAGCCGAAGTCTGCCAGCATCGCATTGATGGCCGCCGCCAGGTCCGCGGCACTGTCGACCAGCGTACCATCGAGATCGAAGACGACCAGGGAAGGCGGCATGCGGGCTACTTTAATTGAAGCGCCCGCTCGGAGCACCTCGCGCGCGCCGGACTGAAAATTGCTGCTGCCTCTGCCACTCATGAGCCAGCACACGCACAAAGACCGCACGACCCTCGATTACGTGCGCCCGGGCGCCGAAGAGCGCGGCCGGCTGCGCGAGACCTTCGATTTCAACGATGTCAACAGGGACGGGCGGCTGACGCTGGGGGAGTTCATCCGCTTCATGGAGTCGGTGGATGAGAGCCTGACCGCCACCGAGTGCGAGATCGGCTTCGACGAGATCGACAGCAACCGCGACGGAGCGATCGGGTTCGACGAGTTCTACGCGTGGTGGGCGCGCCCCTGAACGCTCAGCGGCGCTCCAGCACCTGCGCCGGCCGGTCCGGCTGTCCGAAATACACCAGCGTCCGGTAGGGGAACACGATTCTGCCCTCCCTCTGGTGACGGTCGAATACCTCCCTGAGGCCAGCCAGCAGCGGCGCGTGCTCCGGCCGGTCGGGCAGCGGAGCATAGGAGGAGGACATGACCCTCCCCTCCAGGCCCGCGAAATCGAGCAGCTGCTCGTTGGCGAACGTTGCGAGCTCCGGCACATGGCCGAAGAACTGTCGGATGCCGTCCTCCTGCGCGCGCAGCTGCGCCACGGCGTCGTACTCCGGCGCGTAGCGGCGCAGCAGCGCCTCGTAGTCATCGAGAAAGGGCACGACATCCTTCGGAGTCTCATTCCAGAGCAGCGCCGCCCACGCGCCGGGCTTGAGGATGCGCAGCGCCTCCACCCGCGTCTTGCCCGGATCGAACCAGTGGAAGGCCTGCCCGCAAACCATCAGGTCGAAGAACCGATCGGGCATGCGCGTGCATTCCGCCGTGCCGGAGCCGCTGCTGAACTGCCCGCCCAGCATCGAAGCAGCGCAAGCGCGCATCTCGCTGTTCGGCTCGATCCCGAACACCCTGGCACCACGCTGCAGCAGCAGCGCCGACAGGATGCCGGTGCCCGAGCCCACATCGACAGCGGCGGCGCCGGGCCTCAGTCCGCAGCGCGCCTCCAACAGGTCGATGGCGGCCGCCGGATAGCCAGGTCGGTACTTGGCGTAGGCCTCGGCACGTCCCAAAAATCGGTCGCTGGAGCTGAGCGGCATTGCGGCATTCTACCCGCGGGCGACCGCGACCGGTACGACTGCCGGCGCTCGGCTACACTCGCCGCATGTTTCCTTCCTTGCTCAACGCCCGCGATCTCGGCGGACACCCGACCACAGACGGCGCCCGCACCCGGTCCCGATCGCTGCTGCGCGCCGATGACCTGGCGCAGCTCTCGCCCGCAGGGCTCGAAGCGCTCACCAACTACGGAATCGAGACCGTGCTCGACCTGCGCTGGCCGGAGGAGATTGCCGCCGCGCCGAGTCCGGTGCCGTGGCAGCTTCCCCGGGTGCGCTATGTGTCGGTTTCCCTGCTGGCCGACAATCCCGCCGATTGGGGCGCTCTCGGCGGCTATTGCGCCAAGGAACAGTGGAAATGCACCGTTCTCGAGCGTTTGCGGCCGCAGCTCAAGCAATCGCTGGCGGTGATCGCGGCGGCGGAGCCCGGTCCGCTCCTTTTTCACTGCGTCGCGGGCAAGGACCGCACGGGCGTCATTGCAGCGCTCCTGCTCGCCCTGGCCGACGCCGTTCCCGAGGCCATTGCCGCCGATTACGCTGCAAGCAGTGGAAATTTGCGGGAGGCTTACCTGCGCCGACACGGCGACGCCGAAGCAGCAGCCATCATCGAGGCCGTGCGCTGCCCGGAGCAGGCCGTCTACAACATGCTGGCATACCTGGACCGCGGGGGCGGCATACGGGCCTACCTCGGCGACATCGGCCTGAGCAGTGCCGAGATCGCGGCGCTACGGGCCCGATTACGGTGACTGGGCCGGCGCGAAATCCACTCGCGTCGTCCAGTGGGGTATGGCCGGCAAGTCGGTGTCGATTACCAGGTTGGCATGAGCGCGCGGCTTCTTCGAGGCCAGCTGCACAGCCGTGGGCGAGTCGCAGGACGCGTCGATGGGAAACGTGCTCACGATGCTGATCGGCTTCGCCGCCGCCACATCACCCTTGTCCTGACTCACAGGCTCCAGATGTGCGCCGGTGATGTAGGCATCCGGGGCGGTAACGATGTCGTACTGCACCGCGCCCTGCCAGGATCGCGTCTTCTTGTCGGGCTTGCCGGAGGTGTCGATGCTCACCTGCGGCGGGGCGAGCGGGGGCGGCGTGAGCTCGACCTGCCGCGGTTGCGCCGGAAAGAGCTCGTGCCGGGTGGCCGCGCCCTGGAGACGCCAGATCGCGAGAAATTGCAGGGGGAAGCGGCTCCGGCACTTTACGGCGTACATCGTCTGGTAAGTCCCGTCCGACGCCGGTGACAATGCGACGCGCCTGCCGTCGGAGACGGCAAACACGTAGACCGGCTGGCTCACCAGGGCGCCGCTGCTCACCCTGACCGTGAGCGGATACATGCCGACGTCGGGGTTCGCCGGAAATCTGGCCGGAGTCTGGTCTTGCAGCTGCACGCCGCAGCCGGTCAATGCCAGCGCAAGCGCCGCCAGGCAGGAAAAGCCGCTCTCTCGCCGCATACCGCCCCCTCTTCAGATTTCTTGACATCCGCGGGCAGAGTTTGACGAGTCAGGCCAGCCGTGGCAAGGGCGGAGCTGCCGCGCAATGAACCGCCGGGAGCGGTTCATGACGACACGCGCCTCGCGTGTCGGTCCCCGCGTCAGCGGGGACGAGGCCCACGATGGGCCGCGCAAACAAGACGGGGGTCCGCCTGTGAGGCGGACCCCCGTCCGTACTGCGCGCGGCGCTTACTTCTTCTTGCGGGCGCCAGCTCTTTTGGCAGCCCGGAAAGAAATCCCAGCCCGCATGGCCTTCTGTTGAACGGCCGCCGCGGTACGCCCGAGCTTCTTCGCCACCTCGCTGGTCGGGGTTCCCGCTTTCGCGAGCGACTTCAAGGTCTTCAGCTCACTGGCGCTCCAGGACGCGCCATCGTTCGGGGGACGTTTCGCCATTACTCGATACTCCAGAAAACACCCAACTGTAGGGTTCGGAACGGAATCATACACGGTTTCGGGGAAAAAGGCGCGTCCAACATGACGAAACGTGAGGTATCGACATGTTGTAGGGTCGGGTCAGTTGATGGAGGGCGGCAGCCACCGCTTCGGCTCGAGTCTCGAGGCGCAGCCACCGCAGCGGCGACCTCTGCAACACTCCAGCGTTTCCTGGAGCATTGGCTGCTTGCGACACGAAACCAGGGGATAACGCGGAACTCCCGACCGGCGAGGCGGTACTCATGGAGGCCGGGAAGTCCGTTGCGGCGCGCGAGCGGCGCCGCAACGGACAATGCTGTCGCCGAACGGCGTCAGCCGGATCTCTTCCGGGAGGCGAATCCTTACAAGATGCTCGCGGGGCGCCTTCGCCCCCCTCCCGTCCTCAATAGCGGTAGTGATCAGACTTGTAGGGGCCGCTCTTGTCCACGCCGATATAGCGCGCCTGCTCCTCGGTGAGGGCAGTGAGCTCGGCATCGAACTTCGTGAGCTGCAGCCGGGCGACTTTCTCGTCCAGGTGCTTCGGCAAAACATACACGCCGACAGGGTACTTGCCCGGGCTGCCGTAAAGCTCGATCTGCGCGAGGGTCTGGTTGGCGAAACTCGAGCTCATCACGTAGCTCGGATGCCCGGTCGCACAGCCGAGGTTCACCAGCCGCCCCTCGGCGAGCAGGATGAGCCGCCGGCCGTCGGGGAAGATCACGTGATCGACCTGCGGCTTGATGTTCTCCCAGGTGTAACGCTTGAGGCTCGCGACATCGATCTCATTGTCGAAATGGCCGATGTTGCACACGATGGCGTTGTGCTTCATCCGCTGCATGTGCGCGTGCGTGATGACGTGGAAATTCCCGGTCGCGGTGACGAACATGTCGGCCTTGTCGGCCGCGTAGTCCAGCGTGACCACGCGATACCCTTCCATCGCCGCCTGCAGCGCACAGATCGGGTCGATCTCCGTCACCCAGACCTGGGCGGAGAGGGCCCGCAGCGCCTGAGCGCAGCCCTTGCCGACGTCGCCGTAGCCGCAGACCACGGCGATCTTGCCCGCCACCATGACGTCGGTGGCGCGCTTGATGCCGTCGACCAAGGACTCGCGGCAACCATATAGATTGTCGAACTTGCTCTTGGTCACCGAATCGTTGACGTTGATGGCGGGAAACGCGAGGGCGCCCTCCTTGGCCATCTGATAGAGGCGCTTGACGCCGGTGGTCGTCTCCTCGGTCACGCCCCTGATGTGGCCGATACGGGTGGAATACCACTTCGGATCGGCTTTCAGCTGCGCCCGGATGGCCGCGTAGAGCGCCTCTTCCTCCTCGCTCGCCGGCTTCGCGATCACCGGCGGATCGCTCTCGGCACGCACGCCGAGATGCATGAGCAGCGTCGCATCGCCGCCGTCGTCCAGGATCATGTTCGTGTAGCCGCCGTCCGGCCATTCGAAGATGCGATGCGTGTAGTCCCAGTAGTCGGCCAGCGACTCGCCCTTCCAGGCGAACACCGGCGTGCCGGCCGCCGCGATTGCCGCAGCCGCATGATCCTGAGTCGAGAATATGTTACATGACGCCCAGCGCACCTGCGCGCCGAGCGCCTGCAGCGTCTCGATGAGCACCGCGGTCTGGATCGTCATGTGCAGAGAGCCGGTGATGCGCGCGCCGGCCAGAGGCTGTGACGGCGCGTACTCCTCGCGGATGCCCATCAGCCCCGGCATCTCCGTCTGCGCGATGAGGATCTCCTTGCGGCCCCAAGCAGCGAGCGCGAGGTCGGCGACCTTGCAGTCTCCCTGGCGATCGCTCGCGCCGGCGGCGGATTTCAGTGTGGCGTTCATGTGCTCGAGTACTCCAATGACTTGGGTGAGCGCCGTATGAAGATGCGACGCCTCTGAGCCTGGCAGCCGCCGCGAGCCTGAGGCTCCGGGGCTGTCGCAACGCTCCTCAGAGGCGCCGTACCGCCGCACCGCTGCGGCGGGGTGTTCAGGCCGCCTTGGCGCCTTTCGCTTCGGCAGCGAGGGCCGCCGCGCGATCGGTCCGCTCCCAGCTGAACTCCGGCTCCGTGCGGCCGAAGTGGCCGTAGGAGGCGGTCTTCTGGTAGATCGGGCGCGCCAGATCGAGCATCTCGCGCAAGCCGAAGGGCGTCAGGTCGAAATTCTTCCGGACGAGTGCGGTCAACTGCTCACGTGACAGGCGGCTGGTACCGAAGGCCTCCACCATGATGGAAGTCGGCTCGGCGACGCCGATGGCATAGGAGAGCTGCACCTCGCAGCGCTCCGCGAGGCCGGCCGCGACGATGTTCTTCGCGACGTAGCGCGCTGCATAGGCCGCGGAGCGATCCACCTTGGACGGGTCCTTGCCGGAGAAGGCTCCGCCGCCGTGACGGGCGTAGCCGCCGTAGGTATCGACGATGATCTTGCGCCCCGTGAGACCGCAATCGCCGACGGGGCCGCCGACCACGAAGCGGCCGGTGGGATTGATGTGGTACTTGGTGCGCTTATCGAGCCACTTGGCCGGAAGGATGGGCTTCAGAATCTCCTCCATCACCGCCTCGCGCAGCGCCTTGGTGGACACGTCCGGGCTATGCTGGGTCGAGAGCACCACCGCCTCCAGCCCGACCGGCCGGTCGGCCTCGTAACGCAGCGTCACCTGGCTCTTGGCGTCCGGCCGCAGCCAGGGAAGCTTTCCCGACTTGCGCACCTGGGCCTGGCGCTTCACCAGGCGATGCGCCAAGGTGATCGGCGCGGGCATGAGCACATCCGTCTCGTTGGTGGCATAGCCGAACATCAGGCCCTGATCGCCCGCGCCCTGCTTGCGCTCGTCCTTGCGGTCAACACCCTGCGCGATATCGGGCGACTGCTTGCCGATGATGTTGAGCACGCCGCAGCTGGCGCCGTCGAAGCCCATCTCCGAGGAGTCGTAGCCGATCTCGAGCACCGTTCTGCGCACCAGCGCCTCGACATCCACCCAGGCACTCGTCGTCACCTCGCCGGCGACGATCACGACACCAGTCTTGACCAGCGTCTCACACGCCACACGGCCTCGAGTGTCCTCTTTGAGGATGGCGTCCAGCACGGCGTCCGATATTTGATCGGCCACTTTGTCGGGATGCCCCTCGGAGACCGACTCGGAGGTGAAAAGAAAGTCGTTGGCCATGTATCCGGTTCCTACATTTGAATGGATTGAAACTCGCGCGGGGGGCGCCCTGCGATCAGCGGGGCGCGGCGAGCGCCGCCTGGGCGGCGGCGGCATCGCCGAAACTTTCGGTCAGCCGCCGCTCGATCTCTGCGGGCGTCGGATGGTGATTCTGCGTGCCGCGCGACTCGATCTTCAGCGCGCCCATCACGGCGGCAATCCGGCCGGTCGTCTCGTAGTCGAGGCCGTGCATGAGGCCGTACAAGAGTCCTGCGCGATAGGCATCGCCGCACCCGGTGGGGTCGACCACGGCGACGGTCTTGGCGCAGGGGATCTCGAATTGCCCGTCGGGGGTGTGAATGACCGAGCCCTTGTGTCCGCGTGTGACGATGAGCGCGTCCACCCGGCTCGTCACGTCGCGCACCGTCCAGCCGGTCTTCTGCTGCAACAGCTGCCACTCGTAATCGTTGACCGCCACCCAGTTGGCCTGCTTGATGAAGCGCTCGAGGTCCGCCGCATCGAACATCGGCAATCCCTGCCCCGGATCGAAAATGAATGGAATGCCCAGCCCGGCGAACTGTTCCGCATGCTCGATCATCCCCTGGCGCCCGTCGGGAGCCACGATTCCGATGCAGATATCGCCGGCGTCCGCCACCCTGTTGAGGTGCGAAAGCTGCATGGCGCCCGGGTGAAAAGCCGTGATCTGGTTGTCATCCAGATCGGTGGTGATGAACGCCTGGGCGGTAAGCTCGGTATCGACCACCCGGATCTGCCCGAGCGGCAGGCCATTGCGCTCCAGCCAGTCCCGGTAAGGCGCGAAATCCCGGCCCACCGTGGCCATCGGAATGGCGGGCGCGCCGAGCAGACCCAGGTTGTAGGCGATGTTGCCGGCGCAGCCGCCGAATTCCCGCCGCAGTTGCGGCACGAGGAACGCCACATTGAGGATATGGAGCTGCTGCGGGAGAATGTGCTCGCGGAAACGCCCCTCGAACACCATGATGGTGTCGAAGGCCGCCGATCCGCAGATCAGCGCCCTGCGCGGCCGCTCAGCCATGTACCGGTCTTCGCCCATTAGACCGCCTATCATAAGTTGCGCGGCGGTACCTTGCCACTGGCAGCGGCGGGAGGCTCTGTTGCAGCGAGCCGCCCCACCCCGCGAAGTGCCAGGTCACTCAAGCCCGCACCCTGCCGTTCCCCGTAGTAGGCGATGATCTGCCGCCGCATGCGCGGCTCCCAGTAACGCCGCAGATGCCCCGCGACGTCATTCGCCGCCTGCTCCGCGTCCGCCTCCGAGGCGAAGTAGGCGCTGATCTCATTGACCATTTTGACGAGTAGATCGATATTCATTGCGATTCCAGACGCCACGGATGGGCATAGACCACATGCTGATGCTCGCGCGCAAACGCCACCAGGGTGAGGCCGGCGCGCTCGGCCAGACGCACCGCAAACGCGGTGGGCGCGGAGAAGGCCGCGACGAGCGCCACGCCCATCGCCAGGCTCTTCTGCACCATCTCGAAGCTCGCGCGGCTGGTCAGAAGAAGGGCGCCGCCCGCCGGATCGACACCCGAGCGCACGATCGCGCCGATCGTCTTGTCGAGCGCGTTGTGGCGCCCAACATCCTCCCGCACCAGCTGAATCCCCTTTCCAGGCAACACCCAGGCCGCGGCATGGACACTGCCGGTGCGGGAGTTGATCGGCTGCAGCTCTGCCAGCTGCGCGATCGCCTGATGAAGCTCCGCGCTGCTCAGCCGCACCCCCGCGCCGACCGGCCGCACCTCGCGGACCGCCTGCTCGAGCGACTCCTGGCCGCAGAACCCGCAGCCGCTGCGCCCTGTCAGGTTGCGCCGGCGATCGATCAACGCGGAGAAACGCTCCCAGGCGACGGCAATTCTGACCTCCGCGGACTCTTCTCCCCAGATCACCTCGATGCCGCGGATCTCATCCGGCCGTTCCACCAGGCCCTCGCTCAACGTGAAGCCGACGGCGTAGTCCTCCAGGTCGGCCGGGGTCGCGAGCATCACCACGTGCGGCACGCCGTGATACACCAGGGAGACGGGCATCTCTTCCGCGATGAGATCACGCTCGCGCGTAACTGTGCCGCGGCGCCAGCGCTCGACGCTGAGCTCGACGCATTCGCGCCGCATCGTCGCCCTGCTCAGGCGGGCGCCGGATCGCGCTTGGGTCGGCGCGCCGGCCGCGGCATCGCGCGCTCGTCCGCGGTGCGCTTGCGCCAGGCATCCTTCTGGTTGACCAACACGACCTCGACCGCGGTGACCTTGTATTCCGGACAATTGGTCGCCCAGTCGGAGTTCTCCGTGGTGACGACGTTGGCGTTAGTCTCCGGGAAGTGGAAGGTGGTGTAGACCACGCCCGGCGCGATCTTGTCCGTCACCTTGGCGCGCAGCACCGTCTCTCCCGCCCGACTCGTCAGCCCGACCCAGTCGCCGTCGGCAATGCCGCGGACCTCCGCATCGTGCGGATGGATCTCCAGCCGATCCTCCGCGTGCCACACGACATTGTCGGTGCGGCGAGTCTGCGCGCCGACGTTGTACTGGGTCAGCACCCTGCCGGTCGTCAGGATCAGCGGGAAGCGGCTGGTCGAACGCTCGCTCGTGGGCACGTACTCGGTGAGGCAGAACTTGCCCTTGCCGCGCACGAACTGGTGCACATGCATGGTTGGCGTCCCCTCGGGCGCGGCGTCGTTGCACGGCCATTGAATGCTTCCCAGGCGGTCGATCTTCTCGTAAGTCACACCGGCGAAGGTCGGCGTCAGCCGGGCGATTTCGTCCATGATCTGCGAAGGATGGGTGTAGCTCATCGGAAAGCCGAGCGCCTCCGAGAGCAGCATGGTGACCTGCCAGTCCTCGTAGCCCGCCTTGGGCGGCATGATCTTGCGCACGCGCGAGATGCGCCGCTCCGCGTTCGTGAAGGTCCCATCCTTCTCGAGGAACGAGGAGCCCGGCAGGAACACATGCGCGAACTTCGCCGTCTCGTTGAGGAACAGATCCTGGATGATCACGCATTCGAGCGATTCCATGGCGCGCGTGACGTGATGGGTATTGGGGTCGGACTGCACGAAGTCCTCCCCCTGCACGTACATGCCGCGGAAGGTGCCGTCGAGCGCCGCCTCGAACATGTTCGTGATCCGCAGTCCCGGCTCCGGCTCCAGCTTGACGCCCCAGGCCTGCTCGAACATGCCCCGCACCACCGGATCCGACACGTGCCGGTAGGCGCTGAATTCGTGCGGGAACGAGCCCATGTCGCAGGAGCCCTGCACATTGTTCTGGCCGCGCAGCGGGTTGACGCCCACGCCCTCCCGGCCGAGGTTGCCCGTGGCCATGGCGAGATTGGCGAGCGCCATGACGGCGGTCGAGCCCTGGCTGTGCTCGGTCACGCCCAGGCCATAATAAATGGCGCTGTTCGGGCCTGCGGCATAGAGCCGCGCGGCGCGGCGCACCTGGTCGGCCGGCACTCCGGTCAGCGCTTGCATCGCTTCCGGGGAATAGCGCTCCGCAGCAATCAACTCCTTCCAGAGCCGGTACGACTCCGGCTCGCAGCGCTCCGCGACGTAGTCGTCCCTGGTGAGACCCTCGGTGACGATGACGTGCGCGAGGGCGTTCAACATCGCCACGTTCGTGCCCGGTGTCAGCTTCAGGTGAACGTCCGCGGCAATGTGGGGGCTGCGCACCAGGCCGATGGTGCGCGGGTCCAGGACGATGAGCTTCGCGCCCTGGCGCAGCCGCTGCTTCATCTGCGACGCGAACACCGGGTGACCGTCGGTCGGATTGGCGCCGATGACCAGGATGACGTCAGCTTTGTTGACCGAGGTGAATGCCTGGGTGCCCGCCGACTCGCCGATCGTGCTCTTCAAGCCGTAGCCGGTCGGGGAATGGCACACGCGTGCGCAAGTGTCGACATTGTTGTTGCCAAAGGCGACGCGCACCATCTTCTGCACCAGGAACGTCTCCTCGTTGGTGCAGCGTGAAGAGGTGATGCCACCGATCGAATCGCGGCCGTACTTCGCCTGGATGCGCCGGATCTCGCTCGCCGCGTAGCCGATCGCCTCCTCCCAGGAGACCTCGCGCCATGCATCGCGGATGGTCTTGCGGATCATCGGCTTGAGGATCCGATCCGCATGCGTCGCGTAGCCGTATGCGAAGCGGCCCTTGACGCAAGCGTGGCCGTGGTTGGCATCGCCATCGCGGCTCGGCACCATGCGCACGACCTCGGTCGCCTCGCCGTCGCCGCGCACTTCCGCCTTGAAGCTGCAGCCCACGCCGCAGTACGCGCACGTCGTGGTGATGGCGCGCTCCGGCTGACCGAGCCGGATGAGGGACTTCTCCGTCAGGGCAGTGGTCGGACAGGCTTCGACACAAGCCCCGCAGGAGACGCACTCCGACTCCAGGAAGGATTCATCCTGGCTGGCGGCGATCTTCGATGCGAGGCCGCGGCCCTGGACCGTCAGAGCGAAGGTGCCCTGCACCTCGTCGCACGCGCGCACGCAGCGCGAGCAGACGATGCATTGCTCGGGATCGAAGGTGAAGTAGGGATTGCTCTCGTCACGCGGCAGCGGCTCGCGCGCGGGCCGCGGGCCATAGGAGGTCAGAGTCATACCGACCGTCTCGGCGACGTCCCGCAGCTCGGTTCGCGCGCCGTCGGGATCCAGAGGGTGCTCGGAAAGATACAGGTCCAACACTCCCTGGCGCAGCGCGGTGATCTTGTCGGACTGCGTGCGGATCTTCATCCCGGGCGCCACCGTCGTGGTGCACGAGGCCGGAAAACCCTTGCGTCCTTCGATCTCCACCAGGCACATGCGGCACGAGCCGAACGCCCGCAGGGTATCTGTGGCGCAGAGCTTCGGCACTGCCGTGCCCGCGAGGGCCGCGGCGCGCATGACCGAAGTGCCGGACGGCACGGTCACCGGCTTGCCGTCGATTTCCACCGTGACCGTTGCGGCCGCCTCCACGGGGGCCGGAGTCCCGAGATCCTCGTAATCGATCGCGAACATGACACTAACTCCGAATTCGAAAGTCGTCCCTGAAATGCCGCAGCGCGCTCTGCACCGGGAACGGCGCCATGCCGCCCAGGCCGCAGAGCGATCCCTGCACCATGAGGTCGCAGAGCTCCTCGAGCTTGCGCAGATTGCTCTCCGTGTCGCGCCCTTCGATGATGAGGTCGATGACCTCCACGCCGCGCGTCGAGCCGATGCGGCAGGGCGTGCACTTGCCGCAGGATTCGATCGCGCAGAACTCCATCGCATAGCGTGCCATGCGCGCCATGTCGACGGTGTCGTCGAAAGCGACGATACCGCCATGGCCGAGCAGCCCGCCGATGCTGCCGAGCGCCTCGTAGTCGACCAGCGTGTCGAACTGCGAGGCGGGGATATAGGCGCCCAGCGGGCCGCCGACCTGCACCGCTCGCAGCGGGCGGCCCGAAGCCGAGCCGCCGCCGTAGTCGTACAGCAACTCGCGCAGGGTCAGCCCGAACGCCCGCTCGACCAGGCCCGCGCGCTTGATGTTGCCCGCGAGCTGAATGGGCAGCGTGCCGCGGGACTTGCCCATCCCGTAGCCGGCGTAATACTCCGCTCCGCGGTGCAGAATGGTCGGTACCGTCGCCAGCGTGATCACGTTGTTGACGATGGTCGGCCGGCCGAACAGCCCCTTGATGGCCGGCAGCGGCGGACGCACGCGCACTTCCCCGCGCCTGCCCTCGAGGCTCTCTAGCATCGAGGTCTCCTCGCCGCAGATGTAGGCGCCGGCTCCGAGACGGACCTCCAGATCGAAACGCTTGCCGCTGCCCATCACGTCGGCGCCCAGATAGCGCGCCTGGTAAGCGGCCGCGATGGCCTGATCGAGCGCGCGGTGGGCGTGCGGATACTCCGCGCGCAGGTAGATGTAGCCCTGCGTCGCGCCGACCGCAAGGCCGGCGATGGTCATCCCCTCGATCAGGCTCAGAGGATCGCCTTCCATCAGCATTCGATCCGAGAACGTGCCCGAATCCCCCTCATCCGCATTGCACGTGACGTACTTCTGGCCGGCGGGCTGCTCCAGCACGGTCTTCCACTTGATGCCGGTCGGGAAGGCCGCCCCGCCCCGGCCGCGCAGGCCGGAGCCGATGATGGTCTCGACGACGGCCTCCGGGCTCATGGCGAGCACCCGGCGCAATCCCTGATAGCCGCCATGGATCACATAGTCGGCCACGCTGGCCGGGTCGATGATACCGACACGCGCAAACGTCAGCCGCTGCTGGCTCGCCAGCCACGGGATCGCGTCGGTGGAGCCCAACGCAAGAGGGTGCGCGCCGCCGTTGAGGAAGTCGGCATCGAAGAGGCCCGGCACGGCGCCGGCGCTCACGGGACCGTAAGCCATCCGGCCGTGCGCGGTCGCAACCTCCACCAGCGGCTCCAGCCAGTAAGCGCCGCGCGAGCCATTGCGAATGAGCTGCAGCTCCAGGCCCCGTAAGGTGGCCTCGCGCGCGATCGCGTGCGCGACCTCCCCGGCGCCTAGCGACAGAGCGCCGGCATCGCGGGGTACATAAACAGTGAAAGTCATGTGGGAGCGGTCACCTCTTGTGATCGACTTCCGACAGCAGCGCATCGAGGCGCTCCGGGGTCACCCGGCCATGCAGGCGGCCGTCGATCATCACCGCCGGCGAGCACGCACAGTTACCCAGGCAATAGACCGGCTCCAATGAGAAGCGTCCGTCGGATGTCGTCTGGTGGAAGTCTACCCCCAGCCGCTGCCGCGCGTGCACCGCCAGCGCCTCGCCGCCGACGGCCTGACACGACTCCGCCCGGCACACGCTCAAGGTGTGCTCACCCGCGGGCGTGCTGCGAAAGAAATGATAAAAGGAAACGACACCGTGAACTTCAGCGCGGGAGAGATTGAGCTCCGACGCAACGAGCGGCACGGCTGCTGCCGGTACGTAGCCGAGCTGCGCCTGAATCGCGTGCAGCACCTCGATCAGCGGCCCGGGCCGCCCCTTGAGGTCCGCAACGATCCGCCGCACGGCCTCACCGTGCTCTGAAGCCAATGGTTCCATCCTTCCGAGTATACGTCGGACGCCCCGCTCCCTTCCCCTCTGTACGCGACGTGTGCTTGCCGCGGTGCGGCGAGTGTTCGATTTCCGGGACGCAATGAGAACGGGGTCACACACCCAGCTGGCGAGCGTGATGCCGCAGGTGGTCCTCCATGAAGCTGGCGATGAAGTAGTACCCGTGGTCGTAGCCCTCGTGGCGCCGCAGCGTGAGCCTAAGGCCCGATTTCCGGCAGGCCTCCTCCAGGAAATGCGGATGCAGCTGCGACTGTAGAAACTGATCCGCGAGGCCCTGATCCACCAGGATGGGCGGCCGGCGCGGACCGTCAGCCACCTTGGCGGCCAACTCCGAGGCGTCGTAGGCGGCCCACTGGCCCGCATCCGCGCCGAGATACCCGGCGAAGGCCTTCTGCCCCCAGGGGCAGCGGCGCGGCGCACTGATCGGCGCGAAAGCCGACACCGACTGGTAACGGCCCGGGTTGCGCAGCGCGATGGTGAGCGCCCCGTGGCCGCCCATCGAATGGCCAAAGATCCCCGTGCGCTCCGCCGCGGCGGGAAAGTGCCCCTCGATGAGGGTACGCAGCTCCTGGGTGACATACGTGTACATGCTGTAGTGGGCTGACCAGGGCTCTACCGTGGCGTCGAGATAGAAACCTGCGCCCACGCCAAAATCCCACGAGTCGCTGTCGCCCGGCAGCTTGACACCACGCGGGCTGGTATCCGGCGCCACGAGCATCAGCCCGAGCTCGGCAGCCACGCGTTGCGCGCCCGCCTTGATCATGAAGGTCTCTTCGCTGCACGTGAGACCGGCCAGATAGTAGAGCACCGGCACCGGCGCGGATTTCGCCTGCGTCGGCGTGAACACCGCGAAGCGCATCGGGCAGGCGGTGCTCGCCGCCTCGTGGCGATAAAAGCCGACCGTGCCGCCGAAGCAGCGATGCTGACTGATGACTTCAAAGGGCTGGCCGGCCATGGATCTCTCCTGTGGAAGGGCGCTGGTCGGCGCCACCTTACACCGGCGGACAGCGATTGCGTCACCGCGTGCAGCCGCGCGACACGCGGGTGTCACGCGACTGGAACAGCAAAGCAGGGCAGTCCCAGGGGCCTTCCTTGGCGTCAGGCTCTCCGGCCCGCGCCTCCATGCGCGGGCGCTCGCCGGAGCGAGGACACGTTAAGTGTCCTCGCTGAAAGTCACCGGCTCGCCCACCCGCCGCCCAACGCCCGATACAGCTGAACGAGGTCCGCTGAAACGGCGGTGCTGGCGTCCGCGAGCGCAAGCGAGTTTTGCTCCTCGCTGCGCTCCGCATCGAGGACATCGATGAAGCTCGCCACGCCGCTCTCATACCGTTGCTGCGCGAGCTGGCGCGCGTTGCGGCTGGCACTGACCGCCGTCTCGAGGGAGGCGCGGCGGGCCTGATCGGAGCCATATGCCGCCAACGCATCCTCCACTTGATTCAATGCCGCCAGCACGGTCTGCGCGTAGACCACGGCGGCCTCCTTGGCTTTCACCCGCTGCAGCCGCACCGTCGCGCGCAGCCGCCCACCCTCGAAAATCGGCAGCTCGATGGCCGGTCCGAGCGAGGCGAAGCGGCTCGCCGTCTCGATCAGTTGCGAGAGCCCCTCCGACTGGAATCCGCCCGCGGCGGTCAGCGTCAGTTTGGGAAAGTAGTTGGAGATTGCGATGCCGATTTCGGCCGTGGCGGCATGCAGGCCGGCCTCGGCCTGGCGAATGTCCGGCCGGCGGCGGGCCAGGTCCGAGGGCAACCCGATGGGAACGAGCGGCGGAACCGGAGGAACCGGCCGTGCCTCACCGAGCTGCGACCGCAGCGCCTCCGGCGGTTTCGCCATGAGCTGGCTCAGCTCGTTGATGTCCACGGTGATCTCCCGATCCGCAAGCGGGACCTCCGCCTGAGTCGTGCCGACCTCCGCCATGGCGTTCTGCACATCGAGGTCGGACGTCAGTCCCGCGTCATGACGGGCGCGCGTGAGCTGCAAGAGATCGCGTTGGGTCGCAAGGCTGCGCTCCAGAATGGCGCGGCGCGCCTGCGCGCCGCGCAGGTCGATGTAGGTGGCCGCGACATCACTCACCATCGAAAGCAGCGCCGCGTGCTGTCCCTCGACCGCCGCCTGCATCTCGGCGCCGGCAGCCTCGAGCGCGCGCCGCTCGGTGCCGAACAGGTCGAGCGTCCAGGAGGCGCCAAGGCCGAGCTGGTATTGATTGTAGGGATTCACCAGAGTGGGGGGGAGCCCCGGAAAGTGGAGGCCGAAAATCGCGCCGCTGGGAGTGTTGGTGCTCAGCCGCTGGCGGGACCAGGCGGCGTTCGCCGACAGGCTGGGCCAGAGTCCCCCCGCCACCACCGCGGCCTGCGCCTGCGCTTCCTCGATACGCAGCACCGACTGCTTCACGTCGAGATTCTGCGATGCCGACTGCTGCACGAGCGAGGTCAGAGTCGCATCGTGGAAGCTCGACCACCAGGCGGCCGTCTGCGCGCGCTCCGCAGTCACGTGCGCCGCTCCTTCCGTGCCGTTACCCATTCCGGTGGCCGACCAGTGGGCCGGCACATCCGGCTTCGGCTTGACGAAGCTCGGGCCGACGGCGCAGCCGGCGAGCGTGCAGCCGAGCGAGGCGAGCGCCAGAGAGCGCAATCTGAGAGGCGTCATGATGGTCCTTACCGCAATCGGGGGAAGGGCAGCTTACTGACTTGTTCTCGAACTGCCCAACGCCGCTCTGCAGATGCGCTCGACCAGCTCGGAGAAGCCGATGCCCGCGGCCTTGGCAGCCTGCGGCAGCAGGCTCGCGGCCGTCATGCCCGGCAGCGAGTTGGCTTCCAGGCACCAGGCGGCTCCCTGCGGATCCAGCCGGAAATCGATCCGGCTGTAGGCGCCGAGCTTCAGGGCGGCATGCGCACGCACCGCCAGCTCCTGCACACGCGCCGCGAGGTCGGCGGGAAGATCCGCGGGAAAGATCTCCCGCGCGCCGCCCGCCTGGTACTTCGCCTGATAATCGAACACCTCCCCGGGCGCGATGATCTCCCCCACGGGCAGCGCACGACCCTCGATCACGCCGACGGTCAGCTCGCGGCCCGGAATGAAGCGCTCGACCATCACCTCATCGTCATGGCGGCGCGCGAGCGAGAGAGCGGCCGGGAGTGACTCCGGTCCGCGCACCACGCTCAGCCCCACGGTCGAGCCCTGTTTGTTCGGCTTCACGACGACCGGCCACCCGAGCGCGCCGGCGACCTCCTGCGCGGTCACGGGCGCCATCCTCCAGTCCGCCGTCGGCACCCCCGCAAAGCGGAAGAGGCGCTTCGAGAGATCCTTGTCCATGGCCGTCGCACTCGCGATGTGATTGCTGCCGGTGTAGGGGAAGCCCGCCAGGTCGAGCACCGCCTGGATGCGGCCGTCCTCCCCCGCCCCGCCGTGCAGCGCGAGAAACACCACCTCGACGCCCCGCATGTCCCCGGCCTCGGCCGCGAGCAGGGGCGCGCCGTGCCGCATGCTCGCCAGGGCCGAGCCCGAAGGGGGCTGCGGACCGACGCCGCTGGTGAGCAGTCGCTGCTCGGCCGGGCCGGACAGCCTGCCGGTCGCGGTATCGACCGCGATCACCTCGTGCCCGAGCCCGCGCAGCGCAGGAATCACCTGCGCGGCGCTCGCAATCGATACATCCCGCTCCTCGCTCGTACCGCCAAAGAGAACTGCGATTTTCATGTCCCGAATCCACCCAACCGGAATGCCGCCGCCATTGTCCCATTTCCACACTCTGCCAGTGCGCCGGATGACACGCCGCGGCGCAGCGAGTACGATTATCGTACCGACCGCCGCGTCCATTCCTGCAGGCCGTGTTGCATTCCAAGGCGCCTCCCAAGAGCTCAAGTGCGTTTATCGCGCCGCGCCCGCCCGCCGGCAGCGATCCGCAGAACGGGCTGTTTCGCGGCGGCGATCCGGATTTCATGACTTCGCTGGCGCGGGGACTACACGTCATCCGCGCATTTTCCGGCGTGGACCGGCGACTCACCATCGCGGACGTCAGCCGCGCCACCGGCCTCACGCGCGCCGTCGTACGCCGATGCCTCTACACACTGCGAGAGCTCGGCTATGCCGAAACCGACGGCCGCACCTACAGCCTGCAACCGCGAATCCTCAATCTGGGCTATGCCTATCTCTCCACCGCTGCGCTCCCCATCGCCGCTCAGCCAGTGCTGGAAGAATTGAGCGAGCAACTCGGCGAGGCAACCTCGGTAGCGGTACTCGATGGTGGCGCCGTGGTGTATGTGGCGCGGGCCGCCACCCGGCGAATCGTGGCAGTCACGCTCGGCGTCGGCAGCCGCCTGCCAGCCTACTGCACTGCACTGGGACGCGTCCTCCTCGCCGGAATGCCCTCGGAGCAGATAGCGCAGGAGCTCTCCAGGCTCGAGCTGGTGGCACACACGCGTTTCACGGTGACCTCGTGCCGACGGGTCGAGGAGATCCTGGCCGCAGTGCGCGTCGAGGGCTTTGCCGTCAACGATCAGGAACTCGAGATCGGCCTGCGCTCGATCGCCGTGCCCGTGAGGGATGTCGTCGGCGGCACGGTGGCGGCGATGAACGTGAGCACCCAGGCTTCGCGGGTCACGCGCCGCGAGCTCCTCGAGAGAGGACTGCCGCTCCTCAGGGCGGCTGCAGAGCGGCTCGGCAGCCAACTCGCCCCCTCGCGCTGATCGCCGGGAGCGAGCCGACATGCAGCTGCGCGATGCCACGGACGATGACCTGGCCGGCATAGTGGCCATCTACAACGAGGTGATCGCCACCTCGACAGCGGTGTACTCCTCGACGCCCGTGACGCTGGAGGATCGGCGGCAATGGCGGCGCGCGCGCGTCGAGGCGGGCTTTCCGGTGCTGATCGCGGCTGATGAATCCGGCGTCCTCGGATTCTCGACCTTCGGGGAATTCCGCAGTTGGCCGGGCTACCGATACACAGTGGAGCATACAGTGCACGTGCGCGCCGACCGCCGCGGCGGCGGCGTGGGCACCAGGCTGCTGGAGGCGCTGTTTCCCCGGGCCGCCGCCCTCGGCAAGCACATGATGATCGCCGGGGTCGACGCTGCGAACATGGCGTCGATTCGCTTTCACGAGCGCCTCGGCTTCCAGCAGGCGGGATGTCTGCGGGAGGTCGGCCACAAATTCGACCGCTGGCTCGACCTGGTGTTCCTGCAGCGGCGCATCGGCGCGTAGACTGCGCCGATGTTCCCGAAGCTCACCGCGGTCACGCGGGCCATCATCCTGGTCAACATCCTGCTGTTCCTTCTGGAGCAGGTGGCGACGCGGCCCATCCTGCTGCACTTCGCGCTCTGGCCGCTCGGGACACCGGAGGCGCTCTTCCGGCCGTGGCAGCTGGTGACCTATGCCTTCCTGCACGACCCCAAAAGCATCCTGCACATCTTCTTCAACATGTTCGCCCTCTACATGTTCGGCCCGGCGCTCGAGCAGTACTGGGGCGGGCGGCGCTTCCTGGGGTATTACTTCGTGTGCGTCGTCGCTGCGGGAGCGACGCAGCTCGCGGTGGAGTATGCCGCCGGGGTCGCAGAGCCCACCATCGGCGCATCCGGTGGCATCTTCGGCATTCTGCTCGCCTTCGCGGTGCTCTTTCCACGCGCGCGGCTCCTCCTCCTGCTGCCGCCCATCCCGATGCCCGCGTGGCTCTTCGTCACGCTGTACGGCGTGCTCGAGCTCTTCTTCGGCGTCACCGGCAGGCAGGCGAGCGTCGCGCATTTCGCGCACCTCGGGGGGATGCTCGGTGGCGCGCTGGTGCTGCTTTATTGGCGCCTGCGGGCCGGCCGCGGGGGCGGCGCCGGGCGCTGGCGCGGCACCTGAGCGGAACTTTTTGCGCTGACTTGCATCTACCGCAACCGCGGAGGTACTGATGATCAAAACCGAGCACTTGAGCAAACGCTATGAGACGGTAACGGCCGTGGAGGACGTCACCTTCGAGGTCCGTCCGGGCGAAGTGCTCGGATTCCTGGGACCCAACGGAGCGGGCAAGACGACGACCATGAGGATGCTCGCCGGCTTCGTCACGCCGACGGCCGGCAAGGCAAGCATATGCGGCCACGATATCGAGACCGAGCCGCTCGCCGCCAAGGAGCGGCTGGGCTACCTGCCCGAGGGCGCGCCGTGCTACGGCGAGATGCGGGTGCGCCGCTTCCTGGAGTTCATCGCCGACCTGCGGCGACTCGACGGGGCCCGCCGCCGCACGCGTCTCGACTATGTCATCGGGCGGCTGCAGCTCGCCGCCGTTCTCGAGCAGTCGATCGAGACCCTGTCGAAGGGCTTTCGCCGCCGCGTGGGCCTCGCGCAGGCGCTCATCCATGACCCGCCGGTGCTCATCCTCGATGAGCCGACCGATGGTCTGGATCCGAATCAAAAATTCGAGGTGCGCGCGCTGATCAACGAGATGGCGCGCGACAAGATCATCGTCATCTCGACGCACATCCTGGAAGAGGTCGACGCCGTCTGCACGCGCGCGATCATCATCGCACGCGGGCACATCGTGGCCGACGACACGCCGCTGAAGCTTGCAGCCCGATCGCGTTACTACAATGCGGTGTCGCTACAGCTCGAGCGTCCGGAGCAGCTCGCTGCGGCACGCGCCGCGGTAGCCGCACTGCCGTCGGTTGCCGATGTCGAGGTCAGCGAGCGCGACGTGCGCCTCACAGCGCTGCCGCGTTCGGGTGCCGCGATACTGGCGGCAGTCTCGGAGCTGGCGAGCAGCAAGGGGCTCGCGCTCAAGGAGCTGCACCTCGAATCCGGACGGCTCGACGAAGTCTTCCGCTCCATCACCGCATAACCGACCACACGGGGGCGCCATGCGAAACGTGGGCATCATTCTGCGCCGCGAGCTCGCGAGCTATTTCGCGACACCGCTCGCCTATGTCTTCATCCTGATTTTCCTCGTGCTGGCGAACGCCTTCACGTTCTATCTCGGCGGCTTCTACGAGCGCGGGCAGGCGGACCTCACGCCGTTCTTCGCCTTCCACCCCTGGCTCTATCTGTTCCTCATTCCGGCGATCTCGATGAAGCTGTGGGCCGAGGAGCGCAAATCGGGCAGCATCGAGCTGCTGATGACGCAGCCCGTGAGCCTCTGGGAGGCGGTGCTCGGCAAGTACCTCGCGGCGTGGATCTTCGTCGCGCTCGCCCTGGCGCTCACCTTCCCGATCTGGATCACCGTCAACTATCTCGGCCATCCGGACAACGGCACGATCGTCGCCGCCTATCTGGGCAGCCTCCTGCTCGCCGGCGGCTTCCTCGCCGTCGGCTCCTGCATGTCGGCGCTGACGCGCAATCAGGTCGTCGCGTTCATACTGGGCGTCGCGGTCTGCTTCGCGTTCCTGCTCGCCGGCTATCCCATGGTGGTCAACGCGTTCCAGAGCTGGGCACCGCAGGCTCTCGTCGGCGCGATCGCCTCGCTCTCCTTCCTCACGCATTTCCAGTCGATCGCCAAGGGCGTGCTCGAGGCGCGGGACCTGCTCTATTTCGCGATGCTGATCGGCTTTTTCCTCTTCACCACCGCGGTCGCCCTCGACCTGCGCAAAGCGGACTAGGAGCGCCTCATGACGAAACGCTCGACACTCGGCTGGGGCGCGGTAGCGGCGCTGGCGCTCACCTTCATCGGCCTCACGATCGTCTTCAACTACTCGCTCGCCGGCTGGCAGCTGGACCTCACCCAGAACCGCCTCTACACCATCTCGCCCGGCACCGACCGCGTCCTCAAGGGCATCAAGGAGCCGATCGACCTGTATTTCTTCTACTCGGCGAAGGCGGCGCAATCCATTCCGCAGATCAGCCCCTACGGCCAGCGCGTGCACGACTTCCTCGAGGAGCTGGCGCAGCGCTCCGGCGGCATGATCCATCTGCACGTGATCGACCCGCAGCCGTATTCGGTGGCGGAGGACCGCGCCGCCGAGCTCGGCGTCACCGGCACGGCCATCAACGATGCCGGCACGAAGTTCTACTTCGGTCTCGCCGGAACCAACTCGACCAATGGCCGGCAGGCGATCCCCTTCTTCGATCCAAGCAAGCAGAGCTTCCTGGAATACGACGTCGCGAAGCTCGTCTATCAGCTCTCTCATCCGGCGAAGCCCGTGGTCGCCTGGCTGTCGACGCTGCCGATCACGGGCGGCTACGATCCGCAGAGCGGACAGATGCGCCAGCCCTGGGTGATCTACTCGCAGGCACAGCAGCTGTTCGACATCCACATGCTGCAACCGACCGCCACCGCGATAACGCCGGACGCGCGCGTTCTGGTGCTCATCGATCCGAAGAACCTCTCACCGGCCACGCAGTTCGCCATAGATCAGTTCGCCCTGCGCGGCGGACACATTCTCGCCTTCGTCGATCCGGTGGCGCAGTCGGACCGGTCCGCGGGCAATCCCATGGAAGCGACGGCGGACCGCGCCTCGCACCTCGAGAAGCTGCTCGCCGCCTGGGGCGTCGGCTTCGATCCGCACGAGGTGATCGCCGACCGCGGCCACGCGCTCACGGTCGCCATGCGCGAGGGCCAGCCGCCGGTGGAGCATCTCGGCATCCTCGGCCTCGACGGCTCCTCGCTGTCGCAGAGCGATGTCATCACCTCCGGCCTTTCCAACATCAATGTCGAGACGGCGGGCTTTCTGACGCCCGTCAAGGGAGCGACGGTCAAGTTCGAGCCGCTGCTCGCATCGAGCCGCGATGCGGAGCCGATGCCGGCGCAGCGCTTTGCGATGCTCTACGATCCGGCCACGTTGCTGGACGGCTTCAAGCCGACCGGACAGCGCTATACCGTCGGCGCCCGCATCACCGGCATGGTGAAGACGGCCTTCCCTGACGGCCCGCCCGCAGGTGTCACGCTGCCCGCCGGGCAGCGCGACCTCAAGGCTTCGCTGAAACCGCTCGATCTGGTCGTTTTCGCCGATACCGACCTGCTCTCCGATTACCTGTGGGTGCACGAGCAGGAGCTTTTCGGCCAACGCATTGCCCAGGCGTGGGCGAGCAACGGCGACCTGGTGCTCAACGCTCTCGACAACCTCGCCGGCAGCTCGGACCTCATCAGCATCCGCGGCCGCGCCGGGTTCACCCGTCCCTTCCTGCGCGTCGAGGCGCTGCGGCGCGTAGCGGACGCCCGCTTCCACGCGCAACAGCAGCAGCTGCAGCAGGAACTGCAGCAGACGGAGCAACAGCTGACGCTGTTGCAATCGAAGCGCAACGACAAGTCGGCACTGATCCTGACACCCGCGCAACAGCAGGAGATCGAGCATTTCGAGGCCGAGAAGCTGCGGATCCGCAAGCAGCTGCGCGCGGTGCAGGCGGGCCTGGTGAGCGATATCGACCGGCTGGGCACGGAGCTGAAGGTCATCGACATCATCGTGATGCCGGCCCTGTTTGCGCTGGCGGCGCTGCTCATCGCCGCGATACGCCGCCGCCGTCCCGCCGCCTCGAGCAAGTAAGGGCAGCTCCCATGACCACACGCCGTGTCACCTTCCTCTTTGCCATCGGCATCGTCGTCATCGCGCTCGCCGCCTGGGTATCGACCCGCAGCCAGGGCGGCCAGGACCCGATCGCCGGCACTCACGTGCTCCCGGGACTGGCGGGCGCGGTGAACGAGGTCACACAGATCCGCATTACCAAGGCCGACGGGACGCGGGTGACTCTTGAAAGGAATGCGACCGATTGGGTCGTCGGCGAGCGCGGCTATCCCGCCGACTCCGGCAAGCTGCGCAAGCTGCTGCTCGATCTGGGTGCCCTGAAGGCGGTGGAGCGCAAGACGAGCCTCGCGCGCAACTACAAGGTGCTCGGCGTGGATGACGTGACATCCTCCAAGGCTACGGGCGCGCGTATCGACATCGTCTCTCCCGGCAAGACCTGGTCGTTGATAGTCGGCAACTCGATGGACGGCAACGACTGCTACGTGCGGGCCGTCGACTCTGCGCAAAGCCTGCTCGCGAGCCCCCTCGTCCTCGTCGATGCCGATCCGAAGCAGTGGCTCGAGCCGGCGATCCTCGACATCGCGCAAAGCCGCGTCAGCGGCGTCGACGAGCAACCGGCCAAGGGACCCGGCTTCAGCGTCGCGCGCGCCAAGAAAACCCAGGCCGACTTCACCGTCCATGGGATTCCGCGCGGCCGCGAGCTGAGCGGCGCCAATGCCGCAGACAGCATGGGCAGCGCCCTCTCGAGCCTCACCCTCACCGATGTGCGCAAGACCACCTCGCCGCCGAAGGGCACCGATCTGTCCCACGCCGTCTTCAAGACCTTCGATGGCGTAGAGGTCAACGTGAGCGGCTACAAGCAGGCAAGCAACGGCTATATCGACGTGTCGGCGCAGGCAATCGACAAATCCGCTGCCAGCGAAGTGCAGCAGATCAACTCGCGCGTGCAGGGCTGGGAGTACCAGATCCCCGACTATCGCTACGACGAGATCTTCCAGTCGATGGACGCCCTGCTGAAGCCCCTGCCCCCGCCCGTGAAAAAGGCGCCGGCAAGCCACGCTCATCGCACGAAATAGTCAGAAGACGCCGTGCGTCCTATCTTGCCCGCGCGAGCAGCAGCAAAGTCACGGTTGCCAGCAAAGCAGTAGGCAACCAGGCCAGGATCACCGGATCCAGGTTGAACACGATCGTCCCGCTCTCGATCAGCCGCTGCAGCAGGAAGAAGGCGATGCCGATGCCGAGGCCCAGCAGGGTCCGCGTCCCCGCCCCCGCCGAGCGCATCGACCCCAGCACGAACGGTATGGCGAGCAGCACGGAAAATGCGATCGCCACCGTGCGTGCGATCTTCGACCAGAACGCGAACAGGTACTGCCGCGCATCCAGCGAATTGGCGCGGAAATAGCCGATCACCTGCCACAGCGCCTGCACCGTCAACTGCTCCGGATCCTGCACCGCCAGGCCGAGAAAGCCGGCCGTGACATTGGACTGCAGCACCATCTGCCGGGGCGCGCTGGTCGTCACCCGGTCAGCCGTGAAGCGCGATTCCGTGTAGCCGCCGAGGAGCCATCTGCGGTGCCCGGCGGCCGTCGCGCTCGCCGCGTGGCCGATCGAGACCAGCGTGTGCTGCGGCGAGAGCTGGAACACCTGCATGCCGACGAACTGCCGCGAGCCTGACTGCCGTGCGACGTTCAGGATCAGATCACCGTCACGAACCCAGGCTCCCGTGCCGCCGCCAAAGCCGACACTGTTGAACTGGCTGAACGCCTTCTGCTGATTCGCGGTTTCCTGCAGCTGCGGCGCGACGAACTCGCCGATGGCGCCCTCGAAGGCGATGAGCAGCGCCGCCGCCACCAATGCCGTACCCGCGAGCCGCGCCACCGAGACACCGGTAGCGCGGATGACCGTGAGCTCACTGCTGCGGGCGAGCTGACCGAAGCCGATGAGCGAGCCGATGAGCGCGGTGATCGGCAGCAGCTGATAGATCTGCTGCGGCAGATTGAGGATCGTGTACCAGAGGGCATCCGCGACGCTGTAGTGGCCAATACCGATGTCACCCTGCTGGCCGATGAAGACGAAGAGCCCTCCCAGGATGACGAGTACCACCATCACCAGCAGCACCGCGCCGAGCACGGTGCGAACGATGTATCGGTCGAGCAAGCTCATGCCGTCCCTGCCAGCCGGTAGCGCATGCGTTGGGCCGCCCGCGGCGCGAGAATCAGCGCCGCAGCCAGCAATATGACGGCGGCATGGGCCCACCAGAGACCCAGTGCAACCGGGATCGCGCCGTGCGCCACCCAGGCCTGACCGGCCGAGATCAGATTCGCATAGATGAGATAGACCACCACGGCCAGCCATACGCGCGCGTAGCGGCCCTGCCGCGGTTTCAGACGCGCAAGCGGAACCGCAATCACCGTCAGGATGATGCACATCAGCGGCATCGAGATCCGCCACTGCAGCATCGCCTGCCGCTTCGGGTCGGAAGAGGCGAGCAGCGCGGCGGTGGGCTGCGCATCCAGGTCGGTCACGACACCCGTCGCCGGCGGCAGCTGCACCGGGATGGTGAGCTCCTTGAACGAAGGCATCGAGCGAAACTGCGCGCTGCCCGGCACACCCTCGAACCGCTGCCCATCGAAGAGCTGGATGGATTGGCTGGAGCCGTCAGGCGCAACAGCCTGAACCGCACGGCGGGCCAGCGTCACTTCGACCACTGATCCCTGGTTGCGCTCCACGAAGACGTTCTGCAAGGTCCCGTCGCCATCGACCTTCTCAGCGTAGACGACCGCGGTACCGCCTGCGAATGCACGGAACGTTCCAGGCTTCAAGGGCGCAAATTGGCCGGCACGGACCGCCGCGTTGCGAAGCGTCAGCGCCTGCGCCGTGGCGCCCGGCGCAACCAGCAGAGTGAGCGCGGCCAGTCCGCCAGCCAGGGCGACGCCGAGGCCGATCACGCCGCCATACAGAGTGACGGGCCTGACGCCGCAGGCCAGGGCGGCGGCGAGCTCGCTGTCGTGATAAAGCCTGCCGAGCGCCAGGACGATGCCGAGCAGAAGCCCGACCGGCACGAGGATGCTCAGGTACTGCAGCATCCCCAGATAGATGAGCTCGAGCACCACACCCTGGGGAAACTGGCTCGCCGCGGCACGCTCGAGCACGGCGGCCACCTGATTGGCGAGCAGGATGATGAGCAGCACGCCCATCACCACGATCCAGGCGGTGATGACTTCGCGCAGAATGTAGCGTCCGAGGATTTTCCCCAACCGATGTCCGCCGTGACCTGCCCCGCCGGACCTCCGGTGGGTTAAACTAAAATATTACGGTAAAGCAGGCGCTTGCGCGCTCTCAATGCGCGCCGCTGCAAAACTGAGAAACACTCCTGCGCTCTGTGCCGGCACTCCGGCAGCGCCGGCATGGGGATACTGCTATGCGATTCGAGACCTGGAGCAAGGCCGCAACCATTGCCACACTCGATGTGGACTGCCTCGTAGTCGGCATCTTCGAGGAAGGGGAACTGAGCGAGGAGGCGCGCACCGTCGACTCGGCGTGCGGCGGGCGGCTGAAGAAGCTGTTGAGCCGGGGCGACTTTCCGGGCAAGCCTGCCGAGACGCTGCTCATCGCCGATTTGCCAGGCATAGGCGCGACGCGCGTGCTGCTCACCGGCCTTGGCGCCAGGAAGAGCTTCGGCCGCAAGGCGTGGCGAAAGGCGTGGGGGGCCGCTGTCGCGGCGCTGTCGCGAACCGCCATCGAGAGTGTCGCGCTCGCGATCGAGAGGCCCGATCCGAAAGAGCTCGACGATTACTATTACGGGCGTGCGGCAGCGGAGATCGCCACGGCCGGCCTCTACCGTATCAACGATCTGAAGAGCGGCAAGAAGCCCAAAGCCGCCCGGCTGCAGCGCGTGGCGGCGGGGCCCGTATCAAAGAACGCGGGCGCGGCGGTGAACCGGGGGCTCGCGCACGGCGCGGCGATCGCCGCGGCCTGCAAGATCCAGCGCGACCTTGCCAACCTGCCGGGGAACGTCTGTACGCCCACGTTTCTCGCCGAGGAAGCACGGGCGCTCGCGAAGCGGCACCGCTCGTTACGCGTCCGCGTGCTCGATGAGCCGGCGATCCGCCGCGAGAAAATGGGTTGTCTGCTCGCGGTCTCACAGGGCAGCGCGCAACCGCCGCGGTTCATCGTCATCGAGCATGGCGGCTCCGGCAAAGCCGCCGCCGCGGATCCGGTGGTCCTCGTCGGCAAGGGCGTGACGTTCGACACCGGCGGCATCTCGCTGAAGGACCCGCCGGCCATGGACGAGATGAAATTCGACATGAGCGGTGCGGCCGCGGTGATCGCCGCGCTCACGCTCGCCGCCGCGCTCGATCTGCCGCTGCGCGTCGTCGGCCTCGTCGCCGCAGTCGAGAACATGCCGGACGGCAATGCCATCAAGCCCGGCGACATCGCCACCAGCGCCTCCGGGCAGACAGTGGAAATACTCAACACCGATGCCGAGGGGCGGCTGATCCTCTGTGATGCGCTGCACTACGCGCGCCGCTTTCAGCCCGCGGCCGTCGTGGACATTGCCACCCTGACGGGGGCTTGCGTGGTCGCGCTCGGGCATCACCATTCCGGCGCCATGGGCAACGACCAAGGGCTCGTTGCGGAACTGGTCGAGGCAGGAGTGCGCGCCGACGATCGCGCCTGGCCATTGCCGCTAACGGAGGAATACGCGGAGCAGCTCAAGAGCAATTTCGCGGATTTTGCCAACATTGGCGGCCGCGACGGCGGCGCTCTCACCGCGGCGGCGTTCCTCGGGAAATTTACGCAGGGGTTGAAATGGGCGCACCTCGACGTAGCAGGCACCGCCTATCAAAGCGGTGCGCAGAAAGGCAGCACTGGACGTCCGACTCCGCTTCTTGCGGATTTCCTCATCCGGCGCGCGGGGCTCTGACGCGCCACGGTGTGAGTCATGGGCGACAGCGACGGCACTTCAGGATCTGCCGCTTCGAGCGGCGCCGATTCATCACGGCCCGGCTCGTTCGCCGATGAGGCCCTGCGCGTCGACTTCTACGTGATCGAGGGGACCGCGCCCGGCGGTCGGCTGAAGGTCGCCTGCCGTCTGGCGGAGAAGGCCTATCTCGCCTCGCAACGCGCGCTCATCTGGCACACCGACCGCACGGAGCTGGAAGCTCTCGATGAGCTGCTGTGGACCTTCGCGGACGGCAGCTTCGTGCCGCACGAATGGCTGACATCCAACGGTGCCGCGGAGGCGCCCGTGCTGCTCAGTGCCGGCTCGGTGCCCGCGGAAACATTCGATTTCGTCATCAATCTCGCCGCCGAGCCGCCTCCATTCCTGCCTCTGGCGCGGCGAATCGCGGAAATCGTCGATGGTGACGAGGGACGCCGCCGGGCCGGGCGGGTGCGTTTCAAGGCGTACCGCGAGCTGGGCATAGGGCCTGCCACTCATACGCTGCGCGCGGAATGAGCGCGCCTGACTCTCGATCCAAGCGCTGATCCAGGCATTGCGGCGCGCACTCCGCCACCTGCGGCGGCGGGCACCTCGCGCTGCCTCTATAATGATCCGAGCTGAAATCCACTCAGGGCCCGTCACTTCCATGGACAAAGCGTATGCGCCGCACGACATCGAGCGGCGGATCTACGAGCAATGGGAATCCCGCGGCTGGTTCGCACCGAGCGGCCGCGGCTCGCCCTTTTGCATCATGATCCCGCCGCCCAATGTGACGGGCACGCTGCACATGGGCCACGCGTTCAATCACACGCTGATGGACGCACTTACCCGTTACCATCGCATGCGGGGTGATGACACATTGTGGCAGCCCGGCACCGATCATGCCGGCATCGCAACGCAGATGGTCGTCGAGCGTCAGCTGGAAGCGCAAGGCACGCGGCGCACCGATCTCGGGCGCGACGCCTTTGTCGAGAGAGTCTGGCAGTGGAAGCGGCAGTCCGGCGGCATCATGGCGGGTCAGATGCGGCGCCTCGGGGACTCCGTCGACTGGTCGCGCGACCGCTTCACGATGGACGAGGGGCTGTCGCGCTCGGTTGCGGAAGTGTTCGTGCGCCTGCACGAGGACGGCCTCATCTACCGCGGCAAGCGGCTGGTCAACTGGGATCCGGTGCTGCTCACGGCGCTTTCCGATCTCGAGGTGCAGAGCGAGGAGGAGGAAGGACAGCTCTGGCATCTGCGCTATCCACTGCAGGATGGCTCAGGCCACGTAGTGGTCGCCACCACTCGCCCGGAGACCATGCTCGGCGACACCGCGGTCGCGGTGAATCCCGATGACGAGCGGTACAAGCATCTCATCGGCAGGAAATTGCGGCTGCCGCTCGCGGAGCGTTCTATTCCCATCATTGCCGACGCCTATGTGGACGCGTCCTTCGGCTCCGGCTGCGTCAAGATCACTCCGGCGCACGACTTCAACGACTACGAGATCGGGCTGCGGCACGGCCTGGAGCAGATCAACATCCTGACCCCGCGGGCCGCGCTCAACGACGGCGTGCCGGAGCGCTATCGCGGCCTGGACCGCTTCGAGGCCCGCAAGCGCGTGATCGCGGATCTCGAGTCGGCCGGCCTGATGGAGAAGATCGAGAAGC
>DASYGA010000486.1:0-5977 GCA_036000265.1 Steroidobacteraceae bacterium
GCGATATCCGCAAAGTGAGCGTGATCGTGACCGATACCGACGTCGACCCGGGGCTGGTGCAGCAGCTCGAGGGGCTGGGTATCGCGGTGCATTGCGTCGATGCCCGCACCGGGCAGCGGAACGTCGGGCGGCGCAAGCCCCGCTCCTGAGCGCGCAGATGCAGCAGACCGGGCCGCAGCCGATGGAAGGAGGACGCCTCTTCGGCGGGATGGATGTCGGCGGCAGCAAGATCGAGACTTGCCTTTTCGACGAGCGATTCCGCGCCCTCGAGAGGCGGCGCGTACAAACGGCGTGCGCAACTTATGAGGAGCTGTTGGACTGCATCGCCGGCGAGGCGCACTGGCTGGATGCACGCGCCGGCCGGGCCGTCGACCTCGGCATCGGGCTTCCAGGGCTCATCGATCAGGCGACCGGCCGCGCCCTGACTTCGAATCTTCCGGCGACCGGCAGGCCGCTGCGTCAGGATCTGGTGGCGAAGCTCGGCCGCAGCGTCGCCATGGCGAATGACTGCAAATGCTTCGCCCTGTCGGAGGCGAACGGCGGGGCGGGAGAGGGCTGCGAAACGACTCTCGGGCTGATCCTCGGAACTGGCGTCGGCGGCGGCGTGACCCAACACGGGCGGCTGGTGCTCGGGTACAACGATCTGCCCGGTGAGCTGGGACACCTGGGCATACCGGGCCAGCTGGTGGAGCAATGGGATTTGCCCATGCTGGCCTGCGGCTGCGGCCGTCTGGGTTGCTACGAGACACTGGTTTCAGGACCCGGACTGGCGCGCCTGGCGGGGCGCCATGACGGCGAGGGCCGGTCACCCGCGGAGATTGCACGGCTTGCAGCGGGCGGCGATGCGGCAATGGCTAGGGCGATGAGCGAGTGGCTGGCGCTGCTGGCGGAGCTGATTCACACGGCGCAGTGCACGATAGATATGGGCTGCGTGGTGCTGGGCGGCGGGCTGTCGCGGATCCCCGATGTCGCGCAGAGGCTGGCGGCTGCCTACCAGGCGCGGCGGATCGCCGGCCGCGAGACCCGCTTCGCGGTGGCGCGCTTCGGCGATGCCAGTGGCACCCGTGGCGCCGCAATGCTCTTGGCGCAGTCCTGAGCCTGCGTAATGACCGGCGCCATTAGAGACCTCTATCCACGTGATCCGAAAGCCGACGGTGGCGAGCCGCCGGTCACCGGGCCGTGGTGGCTGCGGCCCGCGATGCTCTTTGACGGCGAGCGGATGCGCAGCGGCATGGCGCTGCGGATCGAAGACGGGCGGATCACAGTCGTGGCCAATGCGGCCGACATTCGCACCGATGCCGCGCCGTGTTGGCAGAGCGACTGCACCGCCTGTCCCTCATTCGTCGACTGCCAAGTCAACGGCGGCGGCGGACGGCTCTTCACCAACGAGCCGACCGTAGAGGCCCTCATTGCCATCGCGGCTGCACACCGGCGTGGCGGTACCGGAGCATGGCTGCCGACACTTCTCACCAGTGCGCCGAGTGTCATGGAGCAGGCTGTGGAGGCCATCATCGCGCTATATGGAAGCCACGGCATCGCGGGAATGCACATCGAAGGCCCGCACCTCTCACCGGACTATCGCGGTGCGCACGCCCTCGAGCTCATCCGTCCCTACGATGAGCACACCCGAGGATTGCTGCGCCGGCTGCGCGACCGGGACATACCGGTGATGCTCACCTTGGCTCCCGAGCGCCTGCCGCCCGGCGCGTTGCGGGAGCTGGCCGCGATGGGCGTTCACGTATCCATCGGGCATAGCGGAGCGAGCGCGCGTGAGACCCGCGCGGCGCTCGCGGATGGCGCGAGCCTCTTCACTCATCTTTTCAACGGGATGCCGCCCCTGCAGACCAAGAAGCCGGGGATGAGCGGTGTTGCGCTGGACAGCTGCGCCTGGTGCGGAATCATCGCCGATGGCTGGCATGTGGATGACACGATGTTGCGCCTGGTGGTGCGTGCGAAGCGCCAGCCCGCGACCGTCTTTGCGGTGACCGATGCCATGCCCACGGTGCACGGGCCGCCGCAGTTCGAGCTGTATGGCGCGAAGATCCGCCTCCACGAAGGCAAGCTGATCGACGGCCGGGGCTCGCTCGCGGGAGTGCACATCGACATGATCGGGACGCTCGGCCGCCTGGTGCGCAACGTCGAGCTGCCATTGGAGACGGCGCTCGCCATGGTGACGTCGATTCCGGCTCGTGCGATGGGCCTGGACGCTGAATACGGCCGCCTCGACGCCGATTGCCGCGCGAACATTCTGCTGCTCGATCCCGAGCAGTTGCAGGTCCGGCAACTGATCATCGACGGGCGGTTGCAGTCCTGAATTTGATGTAGTAATTTTCCACGAAATGTCTAAATACTACATTCCGGGATCAGGGGAGCCGCGGCGGCAGGCCAGCCTCGCGGCACTGCTCGTCGGCTCGCTGCTGTCGCTGGGCGCGCATGGCGCGCAGGCCGCACCGCTGGGCATCGCGGTGAATGGGCAAGGGGTGTACAGCCTCAGCGCGCCCGCTGCGGCCCAGCCGACGATCGTTGCCGCAGTGGCTGCGGAGGTCGACGGCCGCTGGGTGCGTACGACGGACTATCCGCACTGCAAGGTCGGCCGCGCGCAGACTCGAGGGTATCTGGGCCAGGCCGGCCAGTGGCAGGTGACCTGCTCGGGCCTGCGGGGAGAGCCGAATCTCGTGTACTGGCTCCGCGCCTACGCGTCCGAGCCGTTCGCGGATCTGCGCGTCGCGGTCGTGAATGTCACGGGTCGGCCCATCGATATTCAATCCCTCCGTCTGCTGGATGCGTCCGGCCCGCAAATCGCCAGCCTCGGCGGCAGCGCTTCTGCGGACCGCGTCCTGTCCGATAGTTTCAGCGAAGACCGGCCCGCGATGCGTCTGCACGATCTCGCTCACATCCCTGGCGGGATGGCCCGAGCCGTGGGAAGTCAGCTGATCTACAACCGCGACAGTCACGCGAGCCTGTTCATCGGCGCCTTGACCTCGGACCGGTTCCTGACAGTGCTGCGGCTCAGAGTCTCTTCCGGGGCTGGCGCATCCCGTATCGCCGGATACCAGGTGGACTCCACGGGGACCACCGAGCTCGAAGAGGAAAACTCGCTGCAGAATGCGCCGGCGGCGGACCGGATCGGCCTGAGTCTGCCGGTGGCGCCGGGCGCGAGCCTGGGCTCCGAGACGATCCTCCTGAGCGTGAGCGGCGACTATCACGGCCAGCTGCAGACCTACGGCCGCCTCATCCGGCAAATCCATCATGCCCGGATCGATGCGCCGCCCCTCATGGGATGGTGGAGCTGGACCGCGTATTACTTCGGGCTCGATGCCGGCGCCGCGCTGACCAATGCGGCATGGGAGGCGCAGCACCTGCGGGAATACGGTTACGACGTCTTCCACATCGACGAGGGCTACCAGTACGCGCGCGGCGACTACGCCAGTCCCAACGCAACACTTTTTCCGCGCGGCATGATCGACCTCGAATACCGGATCCGCGGCCTCGGGCTCACACCGGGGATCTGGACCGCTCCGTTCGAAGTCTCGGAGCGGTCCTGGGTGTACCGACACCATCCGGATTGGCTGGTCAAGAATGCAAGCGGCAAGCCCATCCCTGCCGGCAACGTAGTCGATGGCAAGGATCAGCTTTACATCCTCGATACCACCCATCCCGGCGCGCAGGCTTACCTGCGCACGACTTACCGTACTCTCGCGCGCGAGTGGGGCATCCATTACATCAAGCTCGATTTCATGGACGACAGCGCGATCGAGGGCTATTACTACAAACCGCACACGACGGCGATGGAAGCCCAGCGCATCGGCCTGGGTATCATCCGCGAGGCCGTGGGCGATGAGGTATTCCTCGACAAGGACGGCAGCGTGATGCTGAACCCGGTCGGTTATGTCGACTACGGCCGGATTTCCCAGGATACCGGCCACAGCTTCGAGGCGAGTCGCGATGCGGCCACCGGCATTGCCGCCCGCTACTACATGAACCGCAATTTCTTCGTGGCGGATCCGGATGCGTTCACGGTTTCGCAACAGAGGATCACCGACCAGACCTGGCACGAAGGGAAGCAGCCGCTGACCCTCAGCGAGGCACAGGTGTCGATCGCGCTCGCCGCGGTTTCCGGCGGCATGCTCGAGATCGGGGACAATCTGCCCTCGCTCGAGAGCGCGCCGCGGCGACTCGAGCTCATCGAGAATCGCGATTTGATCGACATGGTACGCCTCGGCAAGGCGTCCATTCCGGAAGACCTGATGAGCTATGCCGCTGCTGATGGGCAGCCAAGCGTCTTCTTCCTGCCCGAGTCCGGGCGCCAGAGCATTCTCACGATCTTCAACTGGACGGAACGGCCGACGCAGCACGCCATCAAGCTATCCGATCTCGGCTTGCGCACGGGCGACTCTTACGTCCTTAGCGACGTCCTGAGCCCACGGATATCCGTGCAGGCGACCACCGGTGCGGTGCGGCTCGATCTGCCGCCCCATTCCGTGCGTGTTCTGAAGATAGTCGACACGAGCGTTCCGGCCTCCTCGCCGCAATTCCAGCTCCAGTGTCCCCAGTCAGGTCGGACCGGGGCGGTAATCGTCTGTTCGGCCAAAACGGCAGGCGCGGAGGCCATACTGACGTACGACTGGACGTTTGGCGATGGGGTGTCGGGACACGGTTCGCGCGTCGAGCACACCTGGACGGAGCCGGGCGAATACCAGGTTCGGGTGTCGGCGACCGGCCTCGACGGCAAGACGGCCCAGAAGGAAGTAGACGTGCGGACGAATGGCTACATGTCGACGGTGTTTGCGCCGTCCGCCATCCGTAGACTGGGTCCGCCGCGCTAGCCCACAGATCGCGCGATCACGCCAGAAGAACTTCCACGCCGCGGCGGCGAAGCTCCTCGACGACGGAGGGTGACGCAGCGGAGTCTGTGATGAGCATGTCGAGCTGCTCCACGTGCGCGATGAGGGAGATGTTGCGGCGCATGAGCTTGGAAGAGTCCGCGACCGTGATCACCTGGCGCGCGATCTCTATCATCTTCAGGTTGAGCTGTGCTTCAGGCAGGTGAGGCGTCATCACGCCGAGCGTCGGGTCGATGGCGTCAGCACCCAGAAAGAGCCGGTCCGCCCTGAGCTCTCCGAGCGCGGCCTCGCCGATGTGGCCGGACAGGGAGTTGGATTCGCGCCGCAGGATCCCGCCCGGCATGATGAGCCGCACGGTCGGTGCGCCCGCCAGCAGCATGGCGACATTGAGCGCGTTGGTGATGACATTGATCGACTGCAGCGGCGACTCGCGGATCTGCTTGGCGATTTCCGCGGTGGTCGTTCCGGAGTCGAGAATGATCGTCTCGCCGTCGCGAATGAGGGAGAGCGCGAGGCGCGCGATGCGCACCTTTTCGGCGTGATGCAGCGTCTCCTTGACCGTCAGCGGCTGATCGAGACCCTCGCGCGGCAACAAGGCTCCGCCGTGACTGCGAACCAGTGCCCCGATGCGCTCCAGCGCTGCGAGATCGGCGCGAATGGTCACCGCGGAAGTGACGAATCGCCTCGCCAAGGCAAGGACCGTCACGCGGCCGCTCGCCTGCAGGAGGTCGCAAATGCGCCGCCGCCGCTCTTCGACGAGCAGTCCCGGCTCCGCCGCGCTTTCGGCCGAGCGCGACTCGGCGCTCGCTGCAGCGCGCAGATGAGGGTCGTGCATGGATAGGGTTCCGTTTGTACGCAAGGTTACACAAGGTCGCCGCCAAGCCCCAATTCTGCCTGATTGAGCTTCCGAATACTTACGTTTTGTGTGGCGTGAGGTTTCGAAATAAGCAGGCGCCACCTTTGTATTGACTATATGCGCAAGTAATCGAAATAATAGCGCCGGGTCGAGACCGAGATTTCGCTTTCTTTTGGTTAAGGGGGAGGGGACTTGAACCGACTGCTGCGCAGGTCCTGCCGGTGAGCCGCCGCGCAGGGCTCGCCTACGCACTCGTCACCACCGTCTTCTGGGGCGT
>DASYGA010000008.1:0-4584 GCA_036000265.1 Steroidobacteraceae bacterium
CACTGGCCGGCCTGGACGCGCGCGGCGTCGAGCTCACCCGTATGAAACGCATCGAGCCGCACGAGGCCGTTGGAAATGGCGTATGCAACGCCGAGCAGCCACGCTGCATACCCCACGCATCCGGCCCAGGCATGGGCATGGAGTGGCGGAGCGGGCGGCGGCGGCGCCTGCGGGCGATTCTCGGCCTCGTACTCGGTCAGGTGCGCGAGCGCCCGATGAGCATCGTGCTCGGCAACTTCCAGGCAGAAACGATCTGCGCGGGTCACGATCGTGCTGGCAATGCCCACGGCACCCAGCATGAACGCGCGGTCCTCGCAGGACCGGCGCCAATACGAGCGGTAGACCTCGACGCCGGTGTCGATCACCGGCACGATCATAACACGCCGATCCCGCCGCCTACTCCGCGGTGCAGCCGCAACGGAGCTGCCGACCCTACGGGCAGGAGCGGTTTACTCGGCGTCGTCCCTGCGCGGCCCGGCAGCCCCGTTTTTTCCGGCGGATCAGTGCGGCCGCTGAGAGGCTCCTGCCGAGGTGTGTGCCGCGGCGCCGCGCGCGCGGCGACCGCCGGCGAACTCCTCGATCATCTTGTGATTGAACGCGGGGATATCGGCCGGCTTGCGGCTGGAGATCAGCCCGTGATCGACGCAGACCTCCTGGTCGACCCACATGGCCCCCGCGTTCACCAGGTCCGTCTTGAGCGAGGGCCAGGAGGTCAGCGTGCGGCCACGCACCACCCCGGCGTCGATCAGAGTCCACGGCCCGTGGCAGATCGCCGCCACGGGCTTGCCGGTCTCGAAAAAGGCGCGCACGAATTGCACCGCCTTGGGCAGGGCCCGCAACTGATCGGGATTGGCCACGCCGCCGGGCAGCAGCAGCGCGTCGTACTCAGCCGCGTCGGCTTGCTCCAGCGGCACGTCGACCTTGATGCGCTCGCCCTTGTCGAAATGCTTCCATCCCTGCACCTCGCCCTTGGCGGGGGAAACCACACGGGTCTCGGCGCCGGCCTCCTCGAGCGCCTTGCGCGGCTCGGTGAGCTCGGACTGCTCGAAACCCTCGGCCGCCAGAATGGCCACCTTCATACCGCTCAACGTCGCCATAGCCCTGTCCTCCTCTTGCACGCGGGGTCGAAACGATCGACCTGCGTGAGGCAGCAGGGTGCGTGCCGTGCACGCGCGTACGCCTGAGCCTGGGGGTATGCGCGGGACGGGAAGCGGATCGGGCGTAATACTGCGGCAATCAGGCGAGCTGGCCGCGGGTCGCGGCGGCCCGCTCGACCATGCGAGTCACTTCTTCCCGCCGCGCTCCCGCGAGCGGCAAACGCGGCGGCCGCACCCTCTCGCTGCCGCGGCCCATGATCTGCTCCGCGAGCTTGATCGACTGCACGAGATCGTGACCGGCATCCAGATGCAGCAGCGGCATGAACCAGCGGTAGAGCCTGCGCGCACGGGCGAGATCGCCGCTGTGCAGCGCCGCGTAGAGCGCCAGCGACTCGCGCGGGAATGCGTTGGTGAGCCCGGAAATCCAGCCCCTTGCGCCGAGAGTGATTCCCTCGAAGACCACGTCATCGAGGCCAGCGAAAAGCACGAAGCGCTCGCCGCAGGCATTGACCACGTCGGTGAAGCGACGCGGGTCCGGGGAGGATTCCTTCACGGCGACGATGTTCGGCACGTCGGCGAGGCGGCCGAGAGTGTCGACGTCGATGCTCACGCGGTAGGCGGGCGGGTTGTTGTACAGCATGATCGGCAGCGAGGTGGCCTGGGCCACGGAGCGGAAATGAAATTCCAGCTCCTGCGCCGTCGGCACATACACCATCGCCGGCAACAACATCAGGGCATTCGCACCGATCGTCCCGGCATCCCTGGCAAAGGCCACCGCCGCCGCGGTGGTCAGCTCCGAGACCCCCGCAATGATCGGCACGCGGCCGCCGGCCGCCTCCACCGCGGTGCGCAGCACGGCGCGCTTTTCCTCGGCCGTGAGGGAATTGTTCTCGCCGCAGGTCCCCAGCACCACCAGGCCATGCACGCCCTCCTCCACGAGCGCGGACTGGACGGCGCGCGTGGCGGCAAGATCCACCCGCAGTTCGGGATCGAACTGGGTCGTCACGGCCGGCAATACGCCGGACCACGTGCAGCTGGGCGAGGCAGACTGGGACGGCATCGCGGATCCTCTGCGGGTGGTTTGCACCCTCGATCGGATGGTATACGGTGTAGCAGTCGAGGTGAACGGCCCCGGGTGAGTGCAATGCCGAACCGTAAGGAAAATCCGCCGGCTGTGGACGAGCTGTATGGCCTGGAGCCGGTGCTCGAGCCGGGGAGCGATGCCGCCGGCAACTGCGGCGAGACGGTGCAGGGGCGGACGGTGCAATGCCCCTACTGCGGCGAGCCCTTCGATACCGTGGTCGACCTCAGCTGCGGCTCGACGAGTTATATCGAGGACTGCCAGGTCTGTTGCCGGCCGATCGAGTTCCGGCTGGAAGTGGACTCCGAAGGGACCAGCGCGACCCTGCAGGTAGGCCGCAGCGACTGAGCCTGCTCGCCGCCGGCGGCCGTTTGCGGCCGGCAATAATGGCCCACCGGCCGCCATAGTGGTCCTGTCATGCCGCCGGCCGGTGCTGCAGAATGGCGAGGTATTCTCATTACCCCGGGAGCCCCCATGTATCGTGTACTCGCCGCCTCCGTTCTCCTCATCGGGGCCTGCGCCGCGTCGGGGCAGGAACAGCCGACGGTCATTCCGCCCCCCTCGATCCAACATGCTGCCGCCGCCGCTCATTCCGCGAAGGCGGTGCTGGCGGGGGGCTGTTACTGGGGAACCCAGGGGGTATTCGAGCACGTGAAGGGCATCCAGCGTGTGGTGGCCGGATTCGCCGGCGGCCACAGCGACGAGGACGGTGGCGCCGAATCGGTCATGATCACCTTCGATCCGCGGGTGCTCAGCTATGGCAGGCTGCTGCAGATCTTCTTTTCCGTCGTCCACGATCCGACCCAGCTCGATCGGCAGGGTCCCGATGTCGGACCGGGCTATCGCTCGGACATCTTCTACATGAACGACGAGCAGCGCCGTATCGCGCAGGAGTACATCGCGCAGCTCGACCGCGCCAAGGTGTTCCCCAGGCCGATCGTGACTCGCATCGATGCAATGCCGAGGTTCAACCCGGTGCCGCTCGAGCAGCAGGACTTCATGAGCAAGAACCCGCACCTGGATTACATCGCAGTCAACGATATGCCGAAGCTCGCGAGCCTGAAACGGCTGTTTCCGCAATCCTACAGGGCACTGCCGCTGCAATACCGGTGAGGGTCACCCGAGCGGCTTTTCCAGCCAGTGGTGGGCGTACGGGTTGTCGTTGTAGCGCGCAATGTCGCGATAGCCCGCCGTGCGGTAGAGCTGCAACGCCTGGACCAGGGATGAATGGGTATCAAGCCGCACGCGGTGCAGCTTGCGCTCGCGCGCCTCGTCCTCCAGGCTTTCCAGCAGCCTGCGCCCCATGCCCAAGCCGCGGACCTCGGGCGAGACCCACATGCGCTTGATCTCGCCGATCCCGGGTGAGAAGGTGCGCAGCGCGCCGCATCCGGCGGGCTCGCCGAGAATCTCGGCGACGAGGAAAACGCCGGCCGGCGGGTTGAAGTCGGCAACATCCGCGGCGCCGTCATCCGCGCGCAGGTAGCCTTCCGGGAAACGGGCGGCAAGCTCGTCAAAATAACGGTCGAGGCACACACACGCCACCGGATCATGTGCATTGACCGCTGTCACTTCGACCCTCGAGGCACGCATGGCCGCTCCACCTCCATGGGCAGGCTATCAACCCGCCGTTATCGAGACATGACCGTTGCATTATCGCCGATGGTGCGACCGCGGCAACTCCGCTATATTCAAGATCGGCGTGTCGAAGCGTCGGGTGGGCGCATTATGGACCCTACGCAAAAATCGAAGCCGAATCCTGAGCCGCGCGTTCCGGCGCCGTCCGGCCGCGTGCGTCACGATGAGCGGGGCAATGCCGTCTGGGACTGGCTGAAGGATACGGCGCGGACCGCCATCGACAGCACGTCCCGGCTGTTGAGGAGGCTGGAGGCTCCGGACCTCAAGGTCGAGGACAAGAAGGAAGAGGAGCTTCGCATCCTGCCGGACCGCGATGCCGGCGGCGGGTATGATCCGTACAATCAGTCGACCAGGCCGCGCGGCGCTCCGCCCAAGAAGGAACGTTAGCCTTCTGGGCGATCCAACACGCGGCTGATGCCTCGACAAGAGCGGCTCACCCGAGGCCCGCCGCTCGCAAGGTCAGAAATGACCCGGCGCCGATCAGGACCACCCCGGTGATGCGCGCGATGCGCTCGCCGGCAGGCGCCAGGCGCTCGAGAGTGATGCCCGCCGTCACGCCGGCCATCGCGGGCACGTCCATGATCCCGCTGACCAGGAGAAGTGCGGTGAGGCCGGCGCAGCACTGACTGCAATCGATCCCGAGGCGCATTCCGTGGCGGAACGCGGTGAATGTGTTTGACGCCGGCGCAGGACCGCCCCGCGGCGCGCCGTGGCAGGAGCCGCCGCGGCAACACGCGAGGTGGTGCGCCTTCCAGGGCGTGAGCTGCAGCG
>DASYGA010000016.1:0-1825 GCA_036000265.1 Steroidobacteraceae bacterium
CGGGATCGATGCCGGCTATGCCTACAAGCCGCTACACCATCCGATGGGGCACGCGTTCGAGAACACCGTGCTGCTGCTCGACGACGAGCGGCGGGGATTCGACTATCCGCTGGTGCAGTTCTCGGTGAACTGCTACGGCCGCCGGGTCAACGCGGCGCGCGGGCTGCGGCTGCCGCTGGCGATGAAGGACGAGATCAGGAACCTCGACCCGCCCTCACCGAACCCGCACCGCTGCATGCAGGTCGGCGCGGCGACGGCGAAGATCATGGCCGACAGCCCATGGCGGGTGGCGCTGATGGCGTCGTCGTCATGGTCGCATTCGTTCCTCACCGAGAAGAACTGGCAGCTGTGGCCCGACGTGCCGGCCGACCGTGCGCTCTACGACGCGCTGGAAACGGGCGACTACGCCAAGTGGCACGCCTACAAGACCGACCAGATCGAGGAGAGCGGCCAGCTCGAGGTGCTGAACTGGTTCTGCTTGCTGGGCGCAATGGAGGCACTAGGCCGCAAGCCGGACAAGGCGGTGTTTCTCGAAAACTGGGCCTTTGTGTCGCCTGTGGTCTTCGCGCATTACCATGCCTAGTCGCCGGATTACCGACAGTGAGGAGATCAACATGCCCACGCTCAACGACCTGATCGATGGTGACGCGCAGCGGCTCGATACCGGTTTCACCTTCACCGAAGGGCCGCTCTATCATCCGGACGGGTTCTATTATTTCGTCGATGTACGGGAGTCGAAATTCTATCGCATCAAGCCGGGTGAAAAAGCCGAGCTGCTGCGCGAGAATACCGGCGAAGGCAACGGCACGACCTTCGATCCGCAGGGACGGCTTATCCAATGCGAGGGCGGCAACCGCCGGGTGACGCGATGGCCGGCGGACGGCACGTTCGCATCGAGTGATGTACTAATGGACAGGTTTGATGGTAAGCGCCTGTCACGGCCGAACGATGTCGTCTGCAAGTCCGACGGCAGCGTCTATTTCACCAATCCGGGGCTACGCATTCCGCTCGGCGAGCGCGAGCTCGACCCGTCGGCGGTCTACCGGATCATGCCCGACGGCAGCAACAAGCACGTCGCCGATTTCGAATACCCGAACGGGCTCGCCTTCTCGCCCGATGAGCGCGTGCTGTATGTCGCCAATACGCGGCAGGCCGCCTACATCCACCGCATCGAGCTCGACAGCGCTGGCAACACGGTTCGCCGCAGCATCTTCGCCGATATGTCGTCGGACGAGAAGATCGGCGTGCCGGACGGGATGAAGGTCGATGTGCAGGGCAACGTCTATTGCACCGGTCCCGGCGGCACCTGGGTTTACGCGGCGGACGGCACCCATATCGGCACGATCAAGACGCCCGAAGTGCCGGCCAATCTCGCCTTTGGCGGACCGGACATGAAGACGGTGTTTTTCACCGCACACACTTCGGTTTACAGCATGCGCGTGAAGGTGGCGGGTCTACCGGGGCATCCGTTCAAGAAAGGCTGACCGGTAGGTCCAGTTTGAAATTGCCGCGGCTGACGCGGCTTGTACGGGCCGCGTTTCTCGGCAGCCTGCGATTCACACAACTTCGCGGACGGGGTTGCCGATTACGTCGACAGGGCACTTTCTCCGCGCGGGCCTCTAGGCATTCTTGGCCCTCTGCCGCCAGCGGTACACGGCCACACTTGCCCATATAGCCTCTACCAACCCGAACGGCCATGCGCCTTGCAGGAAGCCGTACAGAGAGCCAAGCGCGCACGCGACGGCGAATGCCAGGCTAAGAACGGTTTGAGGCCGGTGCCGGAGTATGTGTCCGATTTGTTCCCATGAAACAAACCATGGTCAAC
>DASYGA010000055.1:0-3967 GCA_036000265.1 Steroidobacteraceae bacterium
CACCAAGATCCTGAAGGAAGGCATCGAGAAGCACATCGCCAACGCCATCCTCATCAAACCCAACCAGATCGGCACTCTCACCGAGACGCTGGCCGCCATAGAGCTCGCCGACGACTCCCATTACGCCTCCGTGGTCTCCCATCGCTCCGGGGAGACCGAGGACAGCACCATCGCGGATCTCGCCGTGGCCACCGCCGCAACCCAGATCAAGACGGGATCGCTCTCCCGCTCGGACCGCATCGCGAAATACAACCAGCTGCTGCGCATCGAGGCGGAGCTCGGCAAGGTCCGCTACGCGGGCCGCGATGCCTTCCCCGTCAAAGTATGAGTGGATGGCACAACCCGTAACGCCATGTGTACGGGGCTCGCATCAGCGAGCCCCGTCAAGACCTGCGCGCGGCGCATGAAAATACTTGCTGCCGCTCTGGCTGCCGCCCTGATCCTGCTCCAGTACCGGATCTGGATCTCCGACGATGGGCTGCGCGGTGTGCAGCGCCTGCAGCATGCGGTCGCGGCGCAGCAAAAGCTCGATGCCGGCCTCACGGAGCGCAACAGCCGGCTCGCCGCCGAGGTGCAGGATCTCAAATCCGGCACGGCGGCCATAGAAGAGCGTGCCCGCAGCGAGCTCGGCATGATCGGGCCCAACGAAACTTTCTATCAGGTGGTCGAGCCTGCTCCGGCGGGTAGCCACCAGCCGTCGCTACCACCCGGCCAATAGCATCGAATTACCAACGTGGCTCCTGCGAGCAGTTGGATCGTTTGAGGGGTACGGCCAGGTTGGCATGCCTCTGCTCATTTCAAACGCCGGCACAGCTTACCCGCGAAATCATGGCAGCGCAGACCGTCTTTAGACGGTTTGACGGCCCGCCACCTGTTGTATTAGATCTGTCCGGGTACTCAGTCTGAATCGAGGAGCGGCAGATGGTGAGTAACTGGATGCGAACCGGCGACTTGCGGGAGCTCACGAGCTACCCGCAGTGGCTTCAGGAAATTGTCGATGACATGCGGGACCGGAGAGACCGAGTCTCCGCGCATCGGCTGTTTTTCGAGATGCGGGATGGGCTATTGCCGTGCCCGGCGACCCGGAACTTCTTCATCCGCGTCTGGCCGGTGATCGAGCAGTTTCCCCAGTACATGGGGCGAAACCTCGCCAAGCTCGAGTTTGGCCGGCCGGGGCATGATCTGGCCCGAGCGTTCCTGACTCGCAACGTGCGGGTCGAGCAGAGCCACGCCAACTACTGGGTCGAGTGGGCGGAGGCCGGCGGTGTCACGCGCGAAGAGCTGCTCAGCGGTTCCGAGGCAGCCGCATCGGCGGCGCTGTCCCACTGGTGCTGGTACGTTTGCGACCGGGAGCCACTGGCGGTGGCCGTGGCGGCGACCAATTACGCCATTGAGGGCGTCACCGGGGAATGGGCGCATCTTGTGTGCTCGTCCGACCGGTACGCTGAGTCGCTTCCCGAAGCGCAACGCAAATCCGGCATGCGCTGGCTGCGTGCGCACGCGCGCTACGATGACGCTCACCCCTGGGAAGCGCTCGAGATCGTCGGGACCATTCTCGGCGCGCATCCGAACGCGCGCGAGGTTCGGGCGATACACTCGGCTCTACAGCGTAGCTACGACTATATGCTTTACACACTCGAAGACTGCCTGGCGCCGGCGCACGCCGACGCAGCCTCCGCCTTTGCACCGCAGGTTGCAGCTTGACTGCCATTCCGCCGCGCAACTTCTTGGATCAGAGGCTCGCATGTCCTGCCCGGAAGTCTCATGAACCGTGATGAATTCATTCGTTTCGTGGCCTCCAACGCCGGCGCACTCGGCATCCGGCTCCATCGGGCCGGTGAGCTCGCAGGCCTGCCCTGCGAGTTCCATCAGGCTCTTGCTATCGCGAAGTTGCTGGAGGCGCTCGGGCGATCCGCACCCTCGAGCGGAGTCCTACGCGGATGGTACGGCAATGCCGCCTGGGCAAACCCTGAGGCGGCCCGCTGGGTCTATCGGGTGGTGGAAGCCCTGAGGGATCCGGATCTCGAGAGGCTTGATCTCGGTGAGCTCATGTCGTTCTGGGTCCGCTTCGATGCGTGGGGTTGCGCGGCAAAATGGGCCGCGCATGATGTGCGGGAGAAGTTACGCGCGATGTAGGCCCGGTGGAGTGCCGTACCGAGCGTGGCCCAGCCGGCAAGGCGCCTCTGCGCCATGACTGTCTTGCTGGCTCACGCTGCGGCCGTGGTGTCGCGGTTGATCTCTCGGGCTGCCAGCAGTTCGGCGGCCAACGCCGCATCGAGTACACGCGTTGCGGCCTCGACTGCCAGCGGCGCCTGGGGATCTTCAGCAAGGCCAGCCGCAACCGGGAACCGAACGACAAACGTGGAACCCAGCCCCTCTCCCTCACTCAGGGCTTCAATTTGGCCGCCATGCAGCTCCACGAGCCGCCGGCAGATGGAGAGTCCGAGCCCGAGACCGCTGTCCTCATCCGTGCGCTTGCCTTGCCAATATTGCTCAAAGACATGGGGGAGGGCTTCTGCCGGGATTCCGCGGCCGGAATCGCTCACACGCACCTCCACCATCTCGGCACGCTTCGCGCAGGAGACATCGATACGCCCTCCTGGCGGAGTAAATCGCAGTGCATTGGATAGCAGGTTCGCGATGACCTGCTGAAGCCGGTCGGGGTCGATGCTTGCGGGGCCGCTCTCACCTTCGAGCATCTGATGCAGGGTGATCCTCTTCTTTGCGGCGGCCGGTGCGAACGTTTCGATCACGATGGCAATGAGGGGCGCAAGCGACGAAAAGTGCCGTGACTCCACCTGCATGGGGCGAGATGAAGATCGTGCGACATCGTATAGATCCTCAGATAGACGGCGCAACGATTTCGCGGCGACGTCGAGGACCTCCAGAGCCGTGAGCACTTTCGAGCGGGTGACTTTCTCGCTCTGCAGGATTTCGATCCACGAGAGGAGCGAGTACACCGGGGAGCGCAGCTCGTGGGCGAGGGCGGCAAAGAACTCCTCGCGCGCCCTTACGTTCTGCTCGGCTTGGCTTCGTGCGAGCCGCTCTGCGGCGCGTTGCCTTCCTTGTGCGAGCAGGACCTCGATTCGCGCCAGAAGCTCGCGCTGCGAGAAGGGCTTGACGAGGTAATCGTTGGCCCCCGCCTGAAGCCCTTCCACGGATGCCTCCTCTCCCGCGCGGGCCGAGAGCAGCAGCACTGGGACTTCCGCCGTTGCCGGCGCCGCCCGCAGCGTCCGCAGCATCTCGATGCCGTCCATGCGCGGCATCATGACGTCGGCGACCACAACATCCGGAGCATGGAGGCGAATGCGCTCGAGCGCCGCGGCGCCATCAGGCTCGGATTCGACCTGCCAGCGATCTTTAAGGAGTCGCGAGAGGTAGTCGCGCATCTGCACATTGTCATCCACTACCAGGATCCGCTCGCGAGGAGCGGGCTCGGCATGGACAGCTTCCTGGCGGCGCTCCGGCGGCATGCCGCCCTCAGCGACCCCGGTCTCGGCGGCAACGTCGGGCATGGCTCCCACCCAGCCGAGCGCCTCATCGAGGAATGGTTCTGCCTGAGCCTGTACGGGAGGCACTGTGCGGATCGCCTGTAGCCGGTCCTCAGGCAAGTGAGCGAGACCCTTGAGGATCCTCACGCGGAAGGTAGTCCCCACCCCGGGGTCGCTCGTCACCTCCACTGTGCCTCCATGTAGCCACGTCAGCTCCTCGACGAGCGAAAGACCGATCCCGGAGCCCTCGACCGTGCGCGCATGGGACGTCTTCACCATGGCGAACCGCTCAAATATACGCGGCAGGTCCTCTTTGGAGATGCCGCATCCGGTATCGGTGACCTCGAGCTCGAAGTGGCCGTTCTCCATGCGCAACCGCACAGCTACCTGGCCCTCGAGCGTGAACTTGAGCGCGTTGGAGAGCAGGTTATGTACGATCTTCGCCCACATCTCCTGATCGACGTAGGCCGGCTCGG